>CAZDGZ010000046.1:0-13789 GCA_964505165.1 uncultured Anaerolineaceae bacterium
GAAGCAATCTCATTGTTAGTCTGGGAGTCAGATAGTCGGATAGTCTTGTAGTCGGATGGGAGAGGTTGGCGCATGTCGCGCGTCCCCCGTTGCCCGAGTGTCCCGAAGGGACGTATCGAGGGCAAAATTGACAAGGTTTCTTTCCAACAAAGGGGCTTTACACATTCGCGCGCGTGTGCGCACCCTCACCACCCGCCTACCTCCTCCCACATACGTTATAATGACCCCATGCCGCCGAAGGTAGAATATCTTCTCCTCGGTCACGTCACGCGTGACCTTCTCCCGAATGGCGCGCGGATAGGCGGCGCGGTGACCTATGCCGCCTTGACGGCGCGAATTTTGGGACGACGACCGGCGGTCTTTACCTCTTGCGAGAAGAGATTCTCCCTTTCCTCGTTGGAGGGGATTCCTATAGCGCGCATGGATTCGAAGGCGACAACGACCTTCGAGAATCGCGAAACGCCAAAAGGGCGCGTGCAATATCTTCGTGCTCTCGCGTCTTCGTTGGATTTCGAGAGGATTCCCCCTCTCTGGCGGCGCGTGGAGATTTTGCACCTCGCACCGGTGATGAACGAACTCCCCTCGACGCCTCCGCCGGATTCGCTTTCGTACGCGTTCCTCGGAATCACCCCTCAGGGATGGCTGCGGCGCTGCGATGAGGAGGGGAGGGTGCATCCCGCTCCCTGGGAAGCGGAGGCGCTTTTACGCCGCGCCGACGCGGTTGTATTGAGTATCGAAGACCTCGGCGGAGACGAGGCGCGTGTACGGGCGATGGCGCGCGCGGCGAAGGTGTTGATTCTCACGGAAGGACGCGCGGGCGCGCGCTGTTTCTGGAACGGACGCGAAGACCACATTCCCGCGCCTCTTGTCTCGGAAATAGACGCGACCGGCGCGGGCGATATTTTCGCCACGGCTTTTTTCATTCGATACTATACTTTAAGGGATGTCCTGCGCGCTGCCCGGTTTGCCGCGTGTATCGCGGCGCATTCGGTGACGCGGCGCGGAATCGAAGGAATCCCGCTCCCGGATGAAGTACAATTTTGCCAAACGGAGGACGCTTAATTTCATGGCTCGTATTTACACTCTTGTCAATCAAAAAGGCGGAGTCGGCAAGACGACCACCGCTATCAATTTAGGCGCGTACCTCGCGCAGTTTGGACAAAAAGTCCTTATTGTGGATATTGACCCGCAATCCAACGCGACCTCCTGCCTCGGCGTGGATAAATGTACAATCGAAGGCGGTGTATACGATGCGTTGTTGGGGTTTGCCTCTCCAATGACGCTGATTTTGAAAAACGACCGTTTGAATATTTCCCTTCTCCCCTCTTCCCCCGCGCTCGCGGGCGCGGAAGTCGAATTGGTGGACGAAGACTCGCGAGAGACGCGTCTGCGGCATGCGCTGGAAAGCGTTTCGGGACAATATGACTATATCCTGATTGACTGCCCTCCCTCGCTGGGACTTCTCACCATCAACGGCTTGATGGCGGCGAAAGACGGCGTGATTATTCCGGTGCAATGTGAATACCTCGCCCTCGAAGGCTTGGGACAGTTGACGCAAACCATCCAGCGCGTGCGTTCCGCATTCTTCCCCGAATTGGAAGTACGCGGCGTTCTCCTGACGATGTTCGACGCGCGGACGAACCTTTCCAGCGATGTCGTCGCGGAGGTCAATCGCTTTTTCCCGGAACGCGTCTTCAAAGCCGTCATCCCGCGGAATATCCGCCTCGCGGAAGCCCCTTCGTATGGACTTCCCATTTCCGCGTATGCTCCTGAATCCAGCGGCGCGAAAGCCTACGAAGCGCTCGCGCACGAACTTCTGGAAGAAGATGGAAAAACGGGAATATCCTGAACCGCAGCGCGGCGCTGCCCCTTCGCGAAGACCCTGCGGAGTTGATTTCTCCTCTCTCACATCATAAGGATTTCTTATGCCAAAACGTACCGGACTTGGAAAAGGATTAGATGCGCTCATCCCCGGAGGCGATACTGCCCCCTCCTCCGGCGGCGTGATGCAGATTTCGCTGGAGCGGATTACCCCGAACCCTCGACAACCACGCACCTTCTTCGATGAAACCGAACTCGAAGAACTTTCCGCCTCCATTCGCGAACACGGAATCCTTCAACCCCTCATCGTCTCTCCCGGAGAAGGCGGCAATTACATCCTCATCGCGGGAGAACGCCGCCTCGAAGCCGCGCGCAAAGCCGGATTACGCCGTGTCCCGGTCATCTTGCGTCAAGCGGACGACCGTCAACGGCTCGAACTTGCCCTCATCGAAAACATCCAGCGCGCGGACTTGAATCCCCTCGAAGAAGCCGAAGCCTATAAACAACTTTCGGAAGAGTTCGGACTCTCTCACGAGGAAATTGGGCGGCAAGTGGGCAAGAGCCGCGTCGCGGTGACGAATACCCTCCGCCTCCTCCACCTGACGGAACGCACCCGTCAAGCCCTCCTCCAAAAACAAATTACCGAAGGGCACGCCCGCGCTTTGCTCGGATTGCCGACGGGCGAATCTCAAGATGCCGCGCTCCAAACCGTTCTCTCCCTGCGGCTCACGGTTCGCCAAACGGAAGAACTTGTCCGAAAACTCAACGGCGAAAAACCGCCTGCCAAAGAAAAAGCCGCACCCCCGCCGGAAGTCGCCGCGCTCGAAGAAAAACTCCGCGCCAGTTTGGGGACGAAAGTGACCCTCCGCTACGGACGCAAGGGAGGGAGCATTACCATTCATTATTATTCGGACGAAGAACTCGACGCGCTGCTCGGACGACTGCTCTAAAGAGGCGGAGATGCGCCTGCTCTATCATGCCCGGATATACGCGCCGGATTCCCCTTCCGCGCTCGCGATAGAAAACGGCAGAATCCTCGCCCTCGGCGCCGAAGACGAACTCATGGACGCGTTCCCGCGCGCCCGTCGAGAGAATCTCGAAGGACGCGTTCTCCTCCCCGGGTTCACCGACGCGCATCTGCATCTTTCCCATTACGCGTTTTCCCTCCAAAAAATTGATTGCGAGACTCCCACCCGAGACGATTGTCTGCGGAAAGTTGCCGCGCGGGCGCGTAGCCTTCCCGAAGGCGCCTGGGTTTTGGGGCATGGCTGGAATCAAAACGAGTGGGGGGGCGTTTTCCCCTCCGCCCGAGACTTGGACGAAGCCGCGCCGCGAAATCCGGTTTTTCTCACCGCGAAATCCCTCCATGCCGCGTGGGTGAATACCGCCGCGCTGCGCCTCGCGGACATTTCCCGAAACACCCCCGACCCGCCGCATGGAAAAATCTTGCGCGATATACATGGCAATCCCACAGGAATCCTCCTCGAACGCGCCTATCTCGACGCGCAATCCGCGATTCCGGCGCCCGACTTGGAGGAAACCATCCGCGCGCTCCGCGAGGCGCAACCCTCGCTTTGGGCGCTGGGAGTAACGGGAGTCCATAATTTCGACGGGCGCGCGAGTTACGAGGCGGTTTCTGCGCTTCGGGCGCGCGGCGGCTTGCGGTTGCGCGTGGTGCAGAATTTCCTCTTGGAAGACCTTTCCTTCGTCCGAGAGCGCGGACTTCGCTTTGGCGCAGGCGATACATGGATTCGCGTTGGCTGGCTGAAATTATTCATGGACGGCGCGCTGGGTCCGCGCACGGCGGCGATGCTTGCTCCATACGAAGAAGACGCGGGAAATACAGGAATCCTGAATTACCGCGCGGCGGAACTCTTCGAAATCGGCAAGGAGGCTGCCAACGCGGGATTGCCCCTCGCAGTCCACGCGATTGGGGATAGGGCGAACCGCGAAGTCCTCGATGCTTTTGCCCTTTTACGCCGCTACGAAGAGGAGAATCACCTTCCCGCGCTGCCGCATCGAATCGAGCATGTGCAACTCTTGCATCCAGATGACGTGAAGCGGTTAGCAGACTATGGGATTCTCGCGTCCATGCAGCCGATTCACGCGCTGTCCGATATGGCGATGGCGGAAAGCGCGTGGGGAGCGCGGGCGTCTCTCGCTTACGCGTGGCGCGCGCAACTCGACGCGGGCGCGTCGCTTCTCTTTGGGTCAGATGCGCCGGTGGAGTCGCCAAATCCTTTTTGGGGAATTTACGCCGCGACCACGCGCCGCCGCGAGGATGGGTTTCCCTCGCCGGAGGGATGGTATCCCGAACAGCGGTTGACTCTCGCGGAGGCATTGGACGCGTACACCACCGCGCCCGCGCGCGCGGCAGGATGGGGGCATCTCGTCGGACGACTCGCCCCCAACGCTTTGGCGGATATGATTCTCTTGGAACATGACCCCGCGATAATCCCTCCTTCGGACTTGCGCAGAATGCGCCCGATGGCTACAATGATAGGGAATGAATGGCTGCTTCTGAAGGACGAAAGGTAGGTGTATGGACATGCCGCAAAAACTTCGTCTGACGCCGGAAATGCTGGTGCCTCGCCTGGGGGAGTATTTGATACGAGAAGGTCATATCACGGAAGAGGATTTGCAAAAGGCGCTGGCATATCAGCAAGAACAGGTTGCGGAGGGAAATCATGTTTTGCTTGGACAGGCGTTGATTGACTTGGGGATCATTGACCGCGCAACTTTGGACCAAGCGGTTACGGAACAAATCCTTCAATTGAGAAGCGCGCTTCAAACGGCAAACCGAACTTTGGAGCGCCGTGTACAGGAACGCACGGCGGAATTGCAGGATGCGTTGAAGCGTCTTTCGGAACTTTCGCAAATGAAGGCGAATTTCGTTGCGAATATCTCCCATGAGTTACGAACCCCTCTTACGCATATCAAAGGCTATATCGAATTGCTCATTTCCGAGTCGTTGGGACCTTTGACGGAAGAACAAAGCCACGCGTTGAAGGTGAGCCAGCAGTCGGCGACGAGACTGGAAGCCCTCATCGAAGATTTGATTATGTTTTCCCTCGCCTCTCGCGGCGAATTGACCCTCAAGCAGGAGCCGACGGATATTCGCCGTCTCGCGAAACTGGTGGTTCGCTCGGTGGAGCGAAAAGCGCGGGAGCGCGGCGTGAATGTCTATGTAGCCTCGGCGGAGGATATTCCTCGTGTGCAGGCAGACAGCCAAAAAATCTCGTGGGCGTTGGGGGAATTGCTCGATAATGCCGTCAAATTTACCCCCTCCGGCGGCCGTGTGGTGCTTCGCCTGGAACGGGAAGGCGAGAAGTTGGTGCTGGTCTCGGTGAACGATACGGGAATCGGAATCCCGGGTTCTCGCATGGAGGAGATTTTCGAACCTTTCCACCAACTGGATGGCTCTTCGACGCGGCGGTACGGAGGCGCGGGGTTGGGTCTTTCTCTAGTGCGCCAGATTATCGAGGCGCATGGTTCGATGCTTGAAGTGCGCTCTATAGAAGGAAAAGGTTCGACCTTCAAGTTCCCGTTGCTGGCTGTGCCGGAGAACGTCGAAAAATAAGATGGGCGTGGATATCGAGAAAGGAACCCTCGCGTATTTGCTTTTGCTTTCTCGCCGCGCGATTCAGGCGGGGACGTGGAAAGAGGGCATGGATGCTCTCATGGAAAATTTACGAGAGGCTTTTGTCTTCGATAATGTCGCGGCATATTTACGCGGCGAAACGGAACAAATGATAGAGGTGGCGTACGCCCGCGCGGTGGGACGCGGAAAACGCGCCGAAGCGGATGCGGCTTGGGGCGAGACTCTTGCCGGGCAGGTGATTGCCCAAAATGAGATTCTGCTTCAGGAGCCGAATCCGGCTGCCCCTGAGGGCGAACGCCTAGACCGTCCGTTTTTGCTGGGAATCCCTCTTTCGATTTCGGAATCGGTGCTGGGGGCGTTGGTCTATGTCCGCTTTGGGGGACCGCCTTATCGAGACGATGCGGTTCATCTGGCGTCATTTTCCGCGATGCTGGTTTCGTATCTCTTCGAGAAACGCGCGTGGAAAGAGAATATGGAAGAGTTGGAGAAGGTGCAACGGCAGATGCGTTTGCAGGATGATTTCGTCGCGACGATTTCCCATGAACTTCGCACGCCGTTGGGTTTCATCAAAGGATATTCGACGACGCTGCTTCGAGAGGATACAACGTGGGACGAGGAAACCCGCCGCGAGTTTTTGACCATCATTGACGAGGAAGCCGACCGTTTGACGGAATTGATTGAGAATGTGCTGGAATCTGCGCGTTTGCAAAGTAAGACTCTGGATTTGAATTTTCAGCCCCTTCGAATCGATTCGCTTATCCGTGATGTGGCGACGCGCGTCCGCGCTCGGCATGAGGGACTTCGCGTGATTTTGAAGGATATCCCTTCTTCATTGGTTCGAGGCGACGGCGCTCGGCTGGCTCAGGTTTTCGAGAATTTGTTTAGCAACGCGCTGAAGTACGCCCCCGATTCGAATATCCTGATTTCTGCACGAGAAGAGGGGGATTCTTTGCGAATTGCGTTTTCGGATGAGGGACCTGGAATTCCACAGGAACATCTCCCGTATATCTTCGACCGTTTCTACCGCGTGCCGGGACAGCCGCGCAACGCGGGAACGGGGCTGGGGCTTTTCATTTGCAGGCGGATTGTCGAGGCGCATCATGGTAAGATTTGGGCGGAATCGCCTGATGGCGGCGGAACGACTTTTTTCATCGAATTGCCTGTGATAAGGAGTGTATGACATGCCCAAACGGATTTTGGTTGTAGATGACGAACCGCGTTACCTTCGATTGTTAGACGCAAATCTTCGGACCGATGGGTATGAGGTCGTCACAGCGCAAGATGGATTGGAAGCCATTGATATTTTTTCCTCGCAGCCGATTGATTTGATTTTGCTCGATATTATGATGCCGAAACTCGATGGGTTCGAGACTTGTCAACGAATCCGCGAGTATTCGAATGTGCCGATTATTATGCTCACCGCGAAAGGCGACGAAAAGGACCGAATCCGAGGGCTGGATTTGGGCGCGGACGATTATTTGACGAAGCCTTTTTCCGCGACGGAACTTCTCGCACGAGTCCGCGCGGTGCTTCGGAGAGCGCAAGTCTCGTTGAATTCGGGACAGGCGCGTTATTTTACGCATGGCGATTTACGCATTGATTTCGCCCGCGCAGAGGTATGGCGTGAGGGAAAGCCGATTTCCCTTTCCGCGACGGAATACCGTTTGCTGCTGCAATTCGTCCACAATATCGGCAAGATTTTGAGCGCGGAGGAACTCCTCGCGCGCATTTGGGGGCCGGAATATCGGAAAGATAGGGAGGTGCTTTGGGTTAGTATTGCCCGCCTTCGCCAAAAATTGGAGAAAGACCCTCATTCGCCGGTTCATATCGTCACGAAAACCGGTTTGGGCTATTTGATGCCTCCCTTGGATGACGAAGAAGGAGCGTAAAATGGATGCCGAGTCGAGAACAGTTCTTCTTGTGGATCATGATGTCGCCAGCCGCGCTTTCTTGACCCGCGTCTTACGAGAGCGGGGAATTCAGGTTTTGCAAGCGGGGACGGGAAAAGAGGGATTGATTTTTGCGTGGCGCGACCGTCCCGCGATGATTATCGCGGATCCCTCGTTTACGGATATCGACGGGAAAACCTTCATCCAAAAATTGAGAAATGACGCGCGAACCGCGTATACGCCTGTCATCGCGTTGAGCAAGGATTCTCGTCCCGGACGTTTGAGCGAATGTTTGCGAAACGGGTATGATGAATACCTCGTCAAATCCGGCAAGATTATCGAAGAATTGCTTTCCCTCGTGTCGAACGCGCTTGGCGTGGACCAAAGCGCGGGCGGAGACGAAAAACGGGGGATGCTGCTCACGTTTTTGAGCGCGAAAGGCGGCACGGGCACGTCTTCGGTCTGCGCGAACGTCGCGGTTCATATTGCAGAGCAGCATCCGAAGGAAAGCGTCGTTGTCGTGGATATGGTGTTGCCGATTGGTTCTATCGGGCTGATTGTTGACTATCAGGGGACTGAGAATATCGTGACCATCGCGGATATTCCTCCTGAGGAGATTACGCCCGATTTTCTGCGCGAGACTCTTCCGAAAATCAACACATGGAATTTCCACCTCCTCGCAGGGTCGCCGAATCCTGAAATGTCGAATAGTTTGCAAATCAAACGCGTGCCCCATATTTTGGACGCGCTGCGGCGTACCTTCGATTATGTTGTGGTGGATTTGGGGCGTTCTCTCTCGCGGATTACGCTGCCCATTGTCCAGCAAGCCGACGCGGTGGTGATGATTGTGACAACGGATTTGAGCACCGTGACGTTGACGAAAACCGTGTTGGACTATCTGGAATCGAAAGGCGTCTCGCCGGAGAAGATTTACCCCATGATTAACCGAGTGGTGGGGCTGGAGGGGTTAATGCGTTCGGATGTGGAAGAAATGTTGGGCAAACCCATTCGGGTCACAGTCCCCTACATGGGCGGGGCGTTGACTCTTGCCAACAATCAGCATCAACCATTGTCGAAAAAATTGGCGTTTGATTCTTCCTCTATCGCATTTCAACAAGCCACGCTGCAAATTATCCAACTTGCGGAAACAATGCGTGCTGCCTGACGAGGCTTAATCTCTGCTATAATCCAATCAGACGATACATTTCGGCTTTTTCTTTTCCGAAACATCGAGGCATGTATGGATATTCAAACTCGAACTGCTATCCGCATGAAGAAACTGGGCGTGCTCATTCGGGACGCCCGTCTTGCCGCGCGAAAAAGCATCGCGGAATGCGCGGAAGCCATTGGCGTGGGTACTGGAACTTTCCGCGCGTATGAAGCGGGACGGAAATCCCCTTCGCTGCCGGAGTTGGAGATTCTGGTTTATTTCTTGGATTTGCCGATAGAGCATTTCTGGGGAAACGAAGCCATCTCCGATGATGCGCCGCCTACCGAACCGCTGGATGTGACTCGTCTTCTTTCGCTTCGGCAGCGGATGATTGGCGCGCTGCTGCGCCAGGAGCGGACGAAGGCTGGTTTCTCCATGAAATCCCTCGCGGAAGAGGTGGGAATCTCCGTCGGACGTTTGAAAGCGTATGAATTGGGAGAACGCCCTATCCCGTTGCCCACCTTAGAGGGGATGCTGCTGGTTCTGGATAGCCGTATCGAGAACTTTTTCGACAAAATGGGTCCCGTCGGGCAATGGATGGAACGTCAGCGCGCTATTCAAAATTTTCTGGAACTCCCTCAAGAATTACAAGAGTTTGTGTGCATGCCGGTCAATCGTCCTTATTTGGAATTAGCGCGGCATCTCAGCGAACTTTCGGTAGAAAAACTTCGCGCGGTAGCGGAAGGATTGCTAGATATTACTTTCTGAGTTGGAGCGTTTGATGAGCGAAGAAGAAAAAATCCAGGAAGGAAAGCATGCCTTCGAAGAAGGCAGATATGCGGATGCCATACGGCTTTTCACGGAGGCGGCGGACGCGTTGTCCGATGCCGGGAAGACGTTGGACGCGGCAGAAGCGAAGAATAATTTGAGCGTTGCCCTGTTGATGGATGGACGCCCCCGCGAAGCCCTCGACGCGGCAATGGGCACGGACGAGATTTTCGCGGAAGCGGGAGACTCTCGTCGGCAGGCTATTGCTTTTGGGAATCAGGCTGCCGCGCTGGAAGCCCTCGGACGGTTGGAGGACGCGCTGAAAGCCTACGAGCGTTCGGCGGAACTCTTTGCCGATGCAGGAGAATCCGATTTGCGGGCAACCGTGCTGAAGTCCATCGCGGCGATACGTCTTCGCCGAGGCGAATTCACGGATTCGGCGATGTCTATGATGGAACATTTGAACGCGTCGGAGCATCCCACCCTTCTTCAGCGTATTTTGAAATTCATCCTTCGTCTGATGCCATGATGAACGCGACGGCGCAGATACGACTGGCACAGCCAGCGGATCGCGAAATTCTGCTCGATACGATTTTTTTCAATACGTTGTATGTCCATCGTCATCTGGCGTTTCGCTCTCCGTTTGATTGGCTTGGCTCGCCGTATTTTCTGGTTGCGGAATCGAAGGGGGAAGTCGCGGGCGCGCTTCTTTTCCCGGAAGACCCGGAAGGCGTTATCTGGATTCGGCTTTTCATCTATGATTTCGAAGGATCCCCGTGGGATAGTTGGTCCTTTCTTTGGGAACATGCAAAACAAGTGATTGCAGAACGAGGGGGAGGAGTCGTTGCGACGATTTCGCTGTGGAAGTGGTACCGCGAACTTCTGGAAAAGAGCGGATTCAAGAAACTTTGTGAGGTCATCTCGCTGATGCGAACCTCCCCGACGCCGATTTCTGCTCCCGCGCCGAAAGGAGTTACCTTGCGGCAGATGCGGGAGGAGGATATCCCTGCCGTCGCGAAGGTGGACGCGGAGGCTTTCGAAGCGATGTGGCGGTATTCGGAGGCGGAAACGCGTGCCGCGTTCGAGCAGGCGATGATTGCCGTCGTCGCGGAGTCGGAAGGGGAGATTGCAGGCTATCAAATTTCTTCCAAGACCTTTTTCGGCGCGCATTTGGCGCGGCTTGCCGTCAGCCCGAAATTCCAGCGGCGCGGTGTTGCCTCTGCCCTGCTGAGCGATTTGACGAATCGCTTGGCGGATGAAGAAATTTTCAAACTTTCGGTCAATACCCAAAGTGATAATCTCGTTGCCCGAAAGTTATATGAAAAACTCGGGTTTCGATACACGGATGACACGAATCCGGTTTATGTGTATGAAGTTCTTCCAGAGAGATGAGAGGAGCAAGAAATGGCACATCGCGAGGATGCAGTCATTGTCAACGCGTTGGTTCGGCAAGCGTTGATTGCTGCCGAAGAAGTGATGGGGACTCATGGATTGCACGCGGTTCTACGCTCCAGCGGACTAGAACGATTCATCGAGGCGATGCCGCCGGACGATTTGAATCCCGGCATCCGGTCTGCCGAATATGCCCGTTTGAACGAGGCGATTGAAGAATTCTACGGACGCGGTGGACGCGGTATGTTGCAGCGCATCGGACGCGCGTCCTTCCGCTATGCGACGCGGGAGCAGGCGGCGCTGTTAGGCGTCGCGGGAGTCGCATTGAAGGCGCTCCCGCAGAAACAGCGTATCCGCTTCATTTTGAATCAAATGGTCAACGCGTTGAAGAAGACCAACGACCAAGTGGATGCTTGGGTGGAAGAAAAAGATGGGAAAATCGCCTACGTTGAAGCGACTTGTGCGATTTGTCATGGGAGAACCAGCGACCATCCCGTTTGTCATCTCTACGTTGGGTCGCTGAGTGAAGCGGTGAAATGGGCGACGGGGAAGGATTACGAAATCATTGAAACGCATTGCCTCGCAATGGGAGATCCTTATTGCCGCTTCGAAGTTGGGGAGGTCAAGCATGTCTGAAACCGCGAAATTTTCGCCGCAATTTCTCGAAGATTTCATCTACATTTTGCACAAAGAAATCGGGAAGAATCACCTCGAAGTCGTCCTCTCGAAAGCCGGCATGCCGGAAACCTGGGCAGACGCGGACGCCGCTCGCCAATTGAGCGAGGCGGACGCCGCGAACGCGTATGCAGGGATTCAGAAAGCCATGCGCGTCTATTATGGACGCGGCGCGCGCGGACTCTTGCAACGAATCGGCGCGGCGTTTTGGGAGGATATGTTGGCACACGCGCCGTTTCGCGAGAAAACCCAATCTCGCCTCGTTCGCGGGATGCCCAAACCGATGCGCGGCAAAGCCGCGTTGGATATCCTCGCCCGGCTTCTCGGCGGGAAGGCGGGGACGGTTTCCGCGCATACGCTGGATTTGGATTTGATGCTGGTGGATAAATCCAGTGCGACGGCGGTGGGGCAGCAGGAGCAAGCCCCGATTTGTTTCGTCACGGTGGGGTTGATACGCGGCGCGTTATTCTGGGCGTTGGGCGTCGAACCGGATGTGGAAGAGGTGTCTTGTCAGGCGGCGGGCGCGGCGTCCTGCGAATTCAAGATTCATTTCGGAGAAAAATGATGGAAACAACTTGGAATTTTCAATCGGAAGACGGAATTTCTTTCTTCGCGCGGGAGTGGAAGCCTGATTCCGCGAAAGCCGTCATCGCGTTAGTGCATGGGCACGGCGAACATATCGGACGGTATGAGCATGTCGCCGCGGCGATGAATGCAGCGGGATACGCGATGACGGGCTTCGATTTGCGGGGGCATGGGCAGTCTACGGGGAAACGCGGTCACACGCCCTCGTATGATGCAATGCTCGACGATGTGATGCGTTTTCTCCACGAAACGGAGACGCGATTCCCGAATTTGCCTCTCTTCTTGTATGGGCATAGTTTGGGCGGGAATCTGGTCATCAATACCGCCCTGCGGAGGCAGCCGCCGGTGAAAGGCGTCATCGCGACGGGGCCTTGGCTTCGGCTTGCTTTCGAGCCTCCCGCGTTTCAAGTAGTGCTGGCGAAAACGGTCAATGGCATTTTCCCCGGCTTGCTTCAATCTTCGGGATTGGAAACCGCCGCGCTCTCTCACGATGAGTCGGTGGTGCGCGCGTATGAAAACGACCCGTTGGTTCACGATAAAATTTCCGCGCGTCTCTTCCTTGTCATGTACGAGGCGGGGCTGTGGGCGCTGGACCATGCCTCCGCGTTGACGTTGCCTTTGCTCTTGATGCACGGAGACGCAGACAGGTTGACCTCCGCCGAAGCAAGCCGCGAGTTTGCAGAACGTGCCGGAGACAAGGTAACGTTGAAAATCTGGGAAGGCGCATTCCACGAAATCCACAATGAGCCGGAAAAAGAGGCGGTCTTCCAGACGATGATTACCTGGATGGATGCCTTATTGAGCGTATAAGAAAATTTCTTTTTCGAAATTCGGGGCGTTTTGCGGATGCTCATTCGGAAAACGTCCCGATTTTTGTTTTGCTAGACAAATTTGGGTGAACATGGCAAAATACACCCCAGATTCTTTGTGAAGGAGAGAGCATGAGCAAAAAAACGGAGTTACGCGAAAAACGACGACGGCAGGCGAAACGCCGTCGTACGATGACGATTGGCTTGATTGTCGTAGGGGCGTTGTTGGTGGCTTTTGTGTTGATTTATCCCAGTGTTCAGGAGGCGACTCAGCCGATGCGTGAAATCGTCGTTCCTCCGCATCACGAATATCCGATGCCGAATGATAATTCTTTGGGAGACCCGAACGCACCGGTGAAAATCGTCGAGTATTCCGATTTCCAGTGTCCTTTTTGCAATCGTCATCATCAGACAACGGAAGGACGCCTGATTGAAGAATATGTCGCGACGGGCAAGGTTTATTACACCTATCGCACGATGGGAAATTTCCTAAGCGACAATATCGCGCGGTATAACGGAGTGCAAAGTTCGGAATCGATAGATTCCGCGAACGCCGTATATTGCGCCGGAGAGCAGAATCTCTTTTGGGAGTATTACGACATCCTCTTCGCAAATCAGACGGGTGAAGGCGTGGGCGATTATACGATTCGCCGTTTGAAAGCCTACGCGGAGAAAATCGAGGGCATGGATCTCTCCCAATTCAACGATTGTTTGGACAGTCATAAATACTACGACCGCGCGATGCAGGATTACGAAGACGGACGAGATGCCGGCGTGACCGGTACGCCTTCTTTCGTCATCAACGGGCAACTTTTGGTCGGCGCGCAGCCTTTCGAGAAGTTTCAGGAAGTTATCGAGGCTGAATTGGCAAAATCCGGCAATTGATATTCCTTCGTTAGTTGAGCGGTTTCGTGGTTCGATAGTGGGAGAGCCGGGAGATTGCCGCGCCGCTTTCGGCGCTTCGTAATGACAGGTAGCGGCGGGATTCTACAAATCGGAGTATCGAAAAAAACGGCGGCGATGAAGAATCGCCGCCTTGTCTTTTTAATGCGTGTGATGATGGGACACGCCGCCGCTGTTTTCCGGTCCCAGCAGGGGA
>CAZDGZ010000047.1:0-13714 GCA_964505165.1 uncultured Anaerolineaceae bacterium
GAATCACTCCTTGAAGAACGATATCCGGCTCGCCGTCTGCCGCGACGAGACGCCAGTTCGTCAGAGAAATATCCGTTGTGCCGGGATTGTAGAGTTCAATCCACTCGTCGTCACTCGACGCGGCTGTCCCTGCCCATGCGATTTCGTTGATGAGCACCGCGCCTTGAGGGATTTGCGTCGCGGTCGGGGTGAGCGTCGCCGTCGCGGTGGAGGTTGGAGTCATGGTGGAGGTCGGGGTCGCGGTGGGGAGGGCGTTTCGGTTTTGGGCTTTCGGCGTTCCGTTCAGCGGATTTCCGTCCGCGTCGAGCGCGCCGGAATCGGAAGAGCAGTTCGATGCCCATGCGGAATCGTCGTCTTCCAGCGTTCCGATGCGTTCCATGCTGCAATAATTTGGCGAGGCGCTTCCGGCGGGCCACGCGCCGCCGTCGCCGTTCGCGGAGTCTATTTCCGTGCCGTCCGCCGCGAGGAGACGGAGGACTTCTCCGCTGTTGCTCAAACTGCCGGTATACGTTTCATCGGCTGGAATGTTGGAGATGGTGTTGTCATCGCTGCGTTCCAAAAGAAAATACCCTCCGGCGGGAATAGCCCCGCTGAGGGCGATATCGGGTGTGCCGTCTGCGGCGGTCAAATGCCAGCCATCCAGAGAAATCTCTTCCTCTCCCGGATTGTAGAGTTCAATCCATTCGTCGTTGCTCGACGCGGCTGTCCCTGCCCAGGCGATTTCGTTGATGAGAACGCTTCGCTGCGCGGGAGATTGCGCCGCTTCCGCCGCGTGGACGGGTTGCGCGCTGAACGGCGGAACGCTTTCTAGCATGAGAAGAAAGAGCAGAAAGCCTCCCACTAAACGGAATAAGTTGGAAGACGAAATCGGGGCTGTACGCATCGTTCGAATTAAAACGCGTTGAGGGCGCTTTCCCTGTATCCGCGAAAAGCGAATCCCAATGGAAAGACACCCCTCGCCCCTCAAGTGCAACGCGTTGCGTTAGGAGAGGAAACGTCTTATTCGCGCGGTTCTATCACCAATTTAATGGCAGTGCGGACTTTGTCGTCAATTTCTACATCTACAAATTCCGGCACGCAAACGACATGAATTCCGTCGTTTTCCAAATACCCTGTCGCCAACACAAGGGCTTTTACGGCTTGGTTGACGGCTCCCGCGCCAATGGCTTGTACTTCTGCCCGATGATGTTCGCGGACAACACCTGCGATTGCCCCAGCGACAGCAGATGTACGGGAGTTTGCTGATACTTTAATGATCTCCATAAGGAAACCTCCCACGGCGTGAATCAGAGGGGCTGTGCTTCTTGCCCCATTGTACAAGATTTAGGGATTCGATTCAAGCGCGAGCGCGCCGATTTGAGGAGGGGGAGGGGAAGATTCCCACTTCCTCAGCCGAAGCGATGCGCTTCATAGTATAATTTTTTCATCGGATTTTAAGGTCTTCTCGCGGAGGAAACATGACTGAACGAAAGATTCGTGTACTGATTGCCAAGCCCGGTTTGGACGGGCATGATAGGGGGGCGAAGGTTGTTTCGAGAGCGTTACGCGATGCGGGGATGGAAGTCATCTACACGGGGCTGCGGCAGACGCCCGAAATGATTGCCGAAGCCGCGCTTCAGGAAGATGTAGATGTCGTCGGGTTGTCCATTCTTTCCGGCGCGCACATGGCGCTGGTGCCGCGAATAACACAATTGCTGAAAGAAAACGGACAAGAAGATGTTCTTCTCTTCCTCGGCGGCATTATTCCCGATGAAGATATTCCCCGCCTGAAAGAAATGGGGGTTTCGGGTGTTTATGGTCCCGGCGCGTCTACAGACGATATCATCGCCGATATTCGCAATGCTGTTCTTTCCCGCGCCTGAGACCCGCTTATGAAGTTGACTCAAGATGTCCTCGCGGGAAACCGCCTCGCGCTTTCCCGCCTTCTTACGAAAGTGGAAAATGATACGCCGGAGGGACGCGCCGCGCTGAACGAACTTTTCCCGCATACGGGACGCGCGCATCTCATCGGCGTTACCGGCGCGCCCGGCAGCGGAAAATCCACCCTCGTCAACCGGTTGGCGCTGTATTATCGGAAGGAAACCGGAAAGCGGGTTGCTATCGTGGCAGTGGACCCCTCCAGCCCCTTCACAGGAGGCGCGGTACTGGGCGACCGCGTGCGGATGCGTGACCTTTCCGGCGATACCGGGGTGTTCATTCGCTCGATGGCTTCGCGCGGTTCTCTCGGCGGGTTGGCACAGACGACGGCGGCAATCGTCCAGGTGTTCGACGCGGCGGGATTCGAGGTCGTCCTTATCGAAACGGTCGGCGCGGGACAAGCGGAAGTGGATGTGGCGCGTCTCGCGCATACGACTCTCGTCGTCGAGGCGCCTGGCATGGGCGACGATATTCAGGCGATTAAAGCGGGGATTCTCGAAATCGCCGACATCCTCGTCGTCAACAAAGCCGACCGCCCCGGCGTGGAAAACACCGTCCACGCGCTCAAATCCATGCTCGAACTCGCGCATCCTACACGGCGCGTCTTTCGGCATCACGGGCAGACGATGACTGTCCCCGCGCAGCCGATTGAGAAAGACGAGCCATTGTGGATTCCGCCCATTGTGCGTACCATTTCTACCGAAGGCGAAGGAATCTCCGAATTGGCGGAAGCCATTTCCCGTCACGCGGCGTACCTTCGCGAAACCGGCGGATGGTCGGATAGAGACCGCGCACGCCTCCGCGCCGAACTGGATATCCTCATCCAAAACGCGCTGGTTGCCCGTTTCCATCGCAGCGTCCCCGAAGAGAGGTACGAAGCCGCGCTGGGCGAAATCGTCCAGCGGACGCTTTCGCCTTGGGAAGCCGTGCGCAGGCTTCTTGGAGAAGAAAAATGATTTACGGTACGCGTATTCGGTTTCGCGGAATCGAAAAAGAAGATATCCCTCTTTTGGTCGAATGGTTCAACGACCCGGAAGTGCTTCAGGGACTGGGGCTGCATTGTCCGATATCTCGATGGAGCGAGGAAAACTGGTTTGATGCCCTCGATCAGCGTTCTCCTGAAGAGCGGCCTTTTCTCATCGAGGCACGCGACGGAGACGCGTGGATCCCCATCGGCGACTGCGGTTATCAGAATGTGGATTGGTGGAATCGCTCCGCCGAATTGGGAATTGCCATCGGCAACAAATCCTACTGGAATCAGGGCTACGGCACGGAAACGATGCGCCTTCTTCTCCGCTTCGGATTCGAGACCCTCAACCTTCACCGGATTTACCTGCGAGTCCACGAGACGAACCGACGCGCGATACGCGCCTACGAAAATGCCGGATTTGTTCACGAAGGGCGAATGCGAGAGGCGGTTTATTCCGACGGTCAATACGAAGCCCTTTTGTGTATGAGTGTTTTGCGTTCCGAATGGAACTTTCCTGAAAAAGAAGAGGAAGCATAATGCCCACACATTATCACCACAGCATGAAAATTTACGGCGAAATCAAACTCTTTGCCGGGACCGCATCTCCCGAACTTGCGAAGAAGGTCGCCGATTATTTGAACGTTTCCCTTTGCGGGCGTGATGTCATTCTCTTTCCGAACGATAATCTCTTCGTCAAATTGCATGGCAGCGTTCGCGGACAGGATGTCTACGTCATCCAGACGACTTCCCGCCCTGTGCATCGCAATTTGATGGAACTCCTCATCATGCTTCAGACTTTGCGGCTCGATTCTGCCGCGCGCATCACTGCCGTTGTTCCCTATCTTTCTTACGGACGTTCCGACAAGAAAGACCAGCCGCGCGTCCCTATCACCGCGCGTCTCGTCGCGGATATGATTGAAATCGCGGGAGCAGACCGCTACATGACCTTCGACCCGCACGCGGGACAAATCCAGGGCTTTTTCTCCATCCCCGGAGATGTGCTGACCGCTTTCCACCTCATCATCGCGTATCTTCAAAAAGAAATCGGCGCGTCTCTTCGAAATCCTGTGGTGCTGACGCCGGATTTGGGGTTTGCCAAAAAAGGGAGGAATCTCGCGGAACGGCTCAATACCCCCATTGCGTTCATCGAAAAACGCCGCGTGGCAAACGATGCCAAATCCGAGGCGCTGACGCTCATCGGCGAGGTCGAGGGGCGCGATGTCATCATCGTGGATGATGAGGTAGATACCGGCGGTTCGATGGCGCAAGCCGTCAATTTGACCAAAGCGCACGGCGCGCGGGAAATTTACGTTGCCTTTATTCATCCTATTCTCTCGGCGAACGCGGCGGAACGTCTCGCCGCGCTCGACGTGAAGAAATTCATTACCACTGACACCGTCCCTATTCCAGAAGAAAAAGCCGCGCTTTTTGGCGATAGACTCGAAGTCCTTTCTATCGCGCCGATGCTGGGCGAGGTTATCTTGCGAGCCCACGAAGGACGAAGCGTCGGCGAAATGTTCAACGAGTAACCGCGAGGACAAAATGGATACGCTTACGTTTTTTCTCTTGGCGTTGGGATTCTTTTTGGGCGCGTTGGTCAACCAACTATATAACTCGCTCTCCAAAAAATCCTCGAAAGAGGACGCGGACAAAGCGCCGATTCCGCCTCCCTCGCCTCCTGCTGTTCAACTTCCCAAAGGAGAAACGCTTCTCCGATTATGGAAGGATGATTTGGGACAACTTTGTCTGGATATGGACGGCGAATCCGTCACCGTTGCGGATATTACCCAAGCGGGGCGGCGGCGTCTCATCCTCCTCTTGAATTCCATGCGTCCCTGGGTGGAAAAGAAACCTGCTCCCGTGCCTCCGCCGCCCTCGGCGCCGGTTTCTCCTCCCGTCGCAAGTCGGATTTCGTCCTCCCCCGAAACAGCGGAACCTGCATCCGCCGGGAAGAAAGATGCCGACAAACCCCTCAGCATGGTCGAGCAGATTGACAAAATTCTCCAGACGAAACTCGAAACCCATCCGCTTAAAAATCGCGGTATCCGAATCGTCGAATCTCCGACCGGCGGCGTAGTGGTCTATGTGGGATTGTCGCGGTACGAAACGGTCGCCGATATTCCCGACGCGGCGATTCAAGCCATCATTCGGGAATCCATTGCGGAATGGGAAGAAATTTCCACGCCGAAATAGGGTTACGTTTTTTTCAAGAATTTCGGCGCAAATCGTGCAGTGAGCAGCGGCACGCGGCATTCTTCCGCGACCTCTGCGGTCACGTTGGGCGCGTAGAAATGTCGCAGGCTGTGAGGGCTATAAGGCGACCCCATACATACCAAGTCGTACGCGCCTTCTTGAATTTCCAGAAGAATTTCATCCACAACTGAACCGTGACGCACCTTCGCGCGGGCGGGGATATTGGCTTGGCGCGCGGAATCTAGCGCGCGGCGGAGCGTCCGCGCGGGGAGGGTGTCGGTTTCCAGAAGATGCTTCCAATGAGATTCGATATCTCGTGCGGGAGGATATTCCCATTCGACGGGCGGGACGACATGGAGAAACGTGAGCGATGCCTCTGTCGCTTTGGCGATTTTCAGCGCGATATCCTCCGCTTTGCTCGCGTAGCCTAGCCCTCCGAGGCAGACCAGAATTTTCTCGGTAGATAGTTTTGCCTCGCGGACGTAAAACAACGGGACGGGGATTTTTTCCATGATGGCGCGAAACGAGCGTCCCACCAGAAGCCGCCGCGCGAAAGGGCGTCCTAGCGGGCTGATGAAAAGGAACGAGGCATTTTCCCAATCGTTTTCGCCTAAAATTTCTTCCATCGCGCCATGCGCGATTTGCAACTCGTAGGAAATGCCTTTTTCTTGGAAGAGAGTCACCGCGCGGCTGAACATTGCCTGCAAAGGATGTTTTTCGTCCTCTTTTTCCACGACTCCAAGCAGCGTGAGGGACGCGTTCATCTTTTCCGCAAGAGAAACCGCGTAGAGAATCGCGTTCCATGTCGTTTCGTGTCCGTTGGTGGCAATTACCCAATTTTCTTTCATCGGAATAAAATCACTCCTAAAATGCCCGCGCCCGCGAGGACCAGCGGAGAGGGGAGATTCAAAAAGAATGCGGCGAGGCTCAACGCGGCGATGAGAATCATCCGTTTTTGCAAACGCCCTGCACCGCCGCCGCGAAAAATTTTCCACGCGACGTACACCATCAGCATCGCGACGGAGGGGGCAAGCCCTTTCAAAAATCCCTCCATCCATGACGCGCGGTGAAACCAGTCCAGAAACATCAATGCGGTAAATGCCGCGAAGACGGGCGGCAGCATAGAGCCGAGAATCGCAGCGAAAACACCGGAAATTCCTCCCGCCTCGTAGCCTACGAACATCGCGAGTTTGAGGGCGCCGCTCCCCGGCAGCGCGTTGGAAAAACCAATCGCCTCGATGAATTGCGCCTCGCTCATCATCGTATCAACGCTTTCTTCGTAGAGAAGCACAATCGAGGCAGGCCCGGAGGTGCTAAACAAATTCACCTTCAGGAAAAGCCACAGCAATCGAAACCATGCAGCAACGGCTTTTTTTCGTTTCATCGGAAGAGGAAACTCCCTGCCGCGCCCGCGAGAAGCAGGACGAGCGGCGCGGGCGCTTTGAGGAAGAACGCGCCGAGGCTTCCAAAGGCAATGAGCATAATCCGCCAGTCTGTCGTGCCGCTCTGGAGGATTTTCCACGCGACGAAGAGCATGAGCGCGGCGACGGAGGGAGTCAGCCCTCGGACGAAGTGACTCATCCATGCTTCGCGGCGTACCCGATGCAGCGCCGCGACGATGATGAAGACTAACAGCGTCGGCGGCAATGCCGCGCCGAGGAGCGCGGCAATCGCGCCGCTCGTCCCCGCGACGCTATATCCTGTGAAAATCGCGAGTTTCAACGCCTCGCTTCCCGGCAGGATATTCGAAATGCCCACAGCCTCGATGAATTGAGATTCGGTTAGCAGCGTGCCGACCGCCTCTGCATGGAGCAGCCCTATCGAAGCGGGCCCGGAGGTACTCAAGAGGTTGATTTTCAAGAAAAGGAGAAAAATCTGCCACAAGGTTAACATGGAAGCGCCGCGTTACGCTATATCCCTGAGGAGGTAATACGTCCCCCGCCGAAACCCTCGTTCCAGATAATATCGCCGCGTCCCCACTGCCGCGATGACCGCCATTCGGCGGAAGCCGCGTGCCCGCGCGATCTCTGCCGCCGCGTCCAGCAGACGGGTTCCGAGTCCCGTATGCTGCGCCGCGCCCTCCTGCGCCGCGCCGACCGGAAGCGACTGCCCGTACACATGCACCTCGCGGATAATCGCCGCGCCCCTTAACTCCTCCATTCCCGTATCCGGCGAATGTTCTGACGGGAGAGAAAGGCGTAGAAACCCCGCGAGTTTATCTTCCGGCGTGACGAAGGAAAGAAAATGCTCCTCCGCGAAATCGGCGGCGTATACCAAATCGTCGAAGCGGAGCGACTCGGATTCGATGGGCTTTCCGCGCACCTCGCGGCAGCGGATACATTCGCAATGAGTCCCGCGCCGCGCCATCTCGCGGTGAACATCCTGCCGAAGGCTGGTGCGCTTGTTCCCTTCGACCACATGCCCGGAAGGGATATCGCGGATAATCCGATTTACGCGGCAATATCGCGGAATCGTCGTCTTGATGTCGGCAATCAAATCAATCAATTCTTCGGTGGTGTAGGGACGATACTCGCCGCGCCGCCAAATTTCATACAACTCCGTACCTTCGAGCAATTGTGTGGGATAAATTTTGATTTCATCGGGGCAAATCCCCTCCCACAAACGGGAAAAATCCTCCCTATCCGACTCCGGCGTCGCGCCCAAAAGATTGGGCATCCAGTGCAAGACGATTTTGAACCCCGCGGCGCGTAAAAGCGACACTGCGCGCCGCGTCTCCGCGACGGTATGCCCCCGCTTGTTCTTCGCGAGAATCTCATCATCGAGGCTCTGCGCGCCCATTTGCACCTTCGTCACGCCGAGAAAACGGAGATGGCGCAACTCCTCCGGCGTAATTTCATCGGGACGGGTTTCGATGACCAGTCCCACGTTCCGATGCGGCGCGGTCTCGTTGCGCCGCTGCTTTTCCGCCAGCGTTTCCTCTGAATTTGGCGTCTCGTTCAACGCGTCGAAACAGCGCGACACGAACCATTCCTGATAATCGCGGCGATACGCGCTCCACGTTCCGCCGAGGATGAGCAACTCGATTTTCTCCGTCGGATGTCCTACCGAGTTTAGCGCCTCTAACCGCGAAGCAACCTGCGCGTATGGGTCAAATTGATGTTCCAGCCCGCGCATCGCCCCCGGCTCATCCGGCAAATACGACTTCGGCATCCGCGTATCTTCGGGACAGAAGACGCAATGTCCGGGGCAGGGATACGGCTTCGTCAGCACGGTCACCGTCGTCACCCCCGAAAGAGTCCGCACCGGCTTCATACGGATTTTCGCGAGCAGCGCGGGGTTTGGCGGCATTTCTCCGGCGTTCACCATCTCGTGATACACCGCCACCAGCGCGTACTTTCCCAAATACCCCCCTTGCGCTAGCGGATGCGCGCGGAGCGCGTCCAGCACGGGTTTCCCCGCGCGCACCTCTTCCAGTGCGACGCGCGCTAATCGCCGCTTTTCCGGCGTCATCTCGCGAGAACGTACCCAATCTTGTTTCTTGACCACGAATACACCGCTATAATAGAACCATGAACCGAGAAACCCAACGCAGGCTTCTTGAAATCAATCGTCAATTCTACCAGACCTTCGGAAAAGCCTTTTCCGCGACGCGCGGCAAAATCCAGCCTGGCGTTTCCCGTATTCTCGAAACGCTTCAAGGGGAAGAACGGATTCTGGATATCGGCTGCGGCAATGGAAGCCTCCTCCGCGCCCTCGCCCTTCGGCATCATCGCGGCGAATACCTCGGTCTGGACTTCAGCCTGCCCCTCCTCGAAGAAGCCGATACGCCCTTCAGCGAATTCCCCGCCCGCTGCCTTCAAGCGGATATCGCCTCCGCTTTCTGGGGCGACCTCGGCGGAGCGTGGGATATCGTGACCGCCTTCGCGGTGATGCATCATCTTCCGGGCGAGGAGATTCGTCTGCGCCTTTTGGAAAACGTGCGAACCCTCCTCGCGCGCGGCGGACGATTCATCCATTCCGAGTGGCAATTTCTCCACAGCGAACGGCTGCGAAAACGGATTCAGCCCTGGGAGGAGGTCCGTCTCGACGCCGAATCGGTAGACGAGGGGGATTATCTCCTCGACTGGCGGCATGGCGGACGAGGGGTGCGGTACGTCCATCATTTTTCCGAAAGAGAACTCGCCTCCCTCGCGGAGCGAAGCGGCTTTCGGATTCTACAAACTTTCTATTCCGACGGAAAAGAGGGGAATTTAGCCGTTTATCAAATTTGGACGCCGAAATAGCCTACACGCGCACCGCGTTGCATTCTTTTTCCCCCGCCACCATCACGCGGTTTCGTCCCGCGCGTTTTGCCGCGTACATGGCTTTGTCGGCGCATTCTATCATTTCCAGAAGATTGGTTGCCTCCACATTATCGCCGGAAACGCCGATACTCACAGTGATATGCAATTTTCCCTTCGATGTCTGAATGCCGCTTTGCGCGATTTCCGCCCGTAAACGTTCTGCGATGATGGTCGCGTCTTGCAGTGTCGTTTCGGACAGAATGACCACAAATTCTTCTCCGCCATACCGCCCGATGATGTCCAAGTCTCGCAGCGTGGACTTCGAGATTTGTGCGATTCCTTGCAAGACAGAGTCTCCGACCGAATGCCCGTAGTGGTCGTTGACCTTTTTGAAATGGTCAATGTCAATCATCAGCACCGAGAGGGGACGCGCGTACCGCCGCGCGCGGTAGAACTCCGAAAATGCCAGTTTGAAGAAATTTCGCCGATTGTTGATGTTCGTCAATTCGTCAGTGACGGCGAGCCTTTCTACTTCGAGGAAGAGCCGCGCGTTCTCGATGGCGACGGCTGCCTGAGTCGCGAAGAGGGAAAGCGCGGGCAAGTCTTCTTCCTTTAGATCATCTCCCCATAGCCAAAGATACCCCAGAAATTTTTCCTGTGCGAGGAGCGGGAAATAACTCACTTTTTGCTGCGGCGACAGCCCGATGATTTGGATAGCGCGGTCCAACAAATCTTTGGAATGTCCATGAAAGAAATTCTCTAGCGCCTCCGAGACGGTTGTCAAGGAATAGGGGGTACTTGGTTTTCGTACGTCGTTGAGAATTTGAGCAAATTGGTCGAGAGGAACTTGATATTCGGAAATTTTGATGCGTCCTAACCGTTCCAGGCGGGCAATGGTTTTGTTATTGAAGGAGAGGTATTTTATTTGGAAGAACTGATACGTTGAGTCCAGAAGGAGGACGGCGGTATCTAATCCCAATTCCTTCAATTTCATACCCATTAGGCTCATCACCTTTTGAGGGTCGGTTGCCGTTTCCATATAAGCGGCGATGTGGGTGAGTGCGCGGATGAGGTCGTTCGAGCGTTGCAGCCGTTTTGCCCAGGCTTGTTGCGCCGCCTCCGCGCGGAGACGGTCGATCGCGACGGAAAGTTGTTCCGCCGCAGCGATGAGCAATCGTTCGTCCTCTTCGCTGAAAGCGTTGATTTGGTGGCTTTCCGCGTTGAGCACACCGATGACTTCGCCGCGAAGTGTAATCGGGACGCAGACCTCGGAGCGCATCCCTTTGGCGGCGGCGAGATATTCCGGTTCTTTCGATACGTCGGGGATGAGTTCGGGCTTCCCTGTCCGAATCACGCGGGCAGTGATTCCATGTTTCAGCGGCATGGAAAATCGCTTTGCGCTCAATCCTTTATACGCGGAGTGGAAGATAAGCCGCGTTTTGCTTTTATCTACCATCAAAATATCGAAATGGTCGGGATACAGGGTTTTTCCGAGAATTATCGTCAATTGGTCGAGAAGTTCGTTTTCGTCGGAAATGCGGCTGATTGCCAGCGAGAGAGTGTGAAGCGCATTCAACTCTTTCAGGCGGCGGCGCGCTTTGTCGAGGAGCCAGATTTTATCCGCTGTCATCGAAAATTGTTCCGCCGCTCGTTGTACCTGTGCCAGGCGATTTTCATCGAATTCGCACGTCTCTTCGTAGCCGATGATCACCACGCCCAATTTTTCGTCTTCGGTAATCAGCGGCAGCACGAAGCAGATGCCGGTATCTTGGACTTTTTCTTCGTCCCTTCCTTTTAGGAAAAGAACTTTTCCCGTATTGAGGGCTTCCATTGCCAACGCGTGCTGTGCGTCGTTCAGCCCTTCCGAGAGGAACTTCTCTTTTGCCGTCCCGTATGCGGCGACGGGTGCGAGGAGGTTTGCTCTCTCGTTCCACATGGCAATATAGCAATTTTTTGCCTCGAAAAGTTCGACACTTTTCTCCGCCAACACCTGAAGCATTGCGGAGAGATTTTCTGCCTTCAGCGCCGTACGCGTTGCATTGGAGAGTTTTTCCCAAAAGGCAATTTCCGCTTTGTGTTCTCGTTCTTTGTGGATCTCCTTGGTCACGTCTCGCGCGACGACTCGCACTATAGGGAAATCGTTTTCCTTTTTTTGCAGCGTGCTTCGATAGGCGAGAATCCGTTTTTCTCCCTGACGGGTTTTCACCGCCATCAACCCCTGCGCCTCGCCGCGAGTTTTGAGTTCGCGAAGATATGCTTTGAAGAGAGGGCGTTTTTCCGGCAGAAGGATACTTGAAATCGGGATGGAATAAAGCGCGTCGCGGGAGTATCCCAGCATCGAGACCGCCGCACCGTTGATGTCAATGACTTGCCCGCTCAAATCGTGGGTACAAAATAAATCGGGCGCGTTTTCGATGAAATCCCGATAACTTTCTTCTCGTTCCAAAAGATGATTTGCCAGCCTTTCGTTGCGGCTGAGTTCGGCTTCAAGATTTTGGAGATGGTCGCTGCCCCATCCTATCAATGCCGCGAGCATCAACATCCCGATGACTCGGAAGAATAGTGCAAAAGGAGAAAGCCCTTCGAAATAAGCGAGGAGCATCCCCCATTGTCCGTGACCGGAGATAGTCAAAATGATGAATGTGAGCAGATACGTCGCCGGTACACCGAGAAGCCCTGCCATAACCCCGAACATCCACCCTGCAACCAGCGCGGGCAAAATGCCCAATAAGGTGATAATCTCGTTGGGGTCGGTGCGGTAACTCCAGACGAATACCCCATAGATTCCAAACGAAAGGAGCAAGATAACCCATTGCTTCAGCCGTTTGGGAGAGGCGTCGTATCTTCGACTTCTCATAAAATGAGGAAAGACCTCCTTAACCTATTTTACATGCGAGAAGCAGGAATAAGATGAAGAAACGGGCGGTTTCAATTGACACTTTCGTAAGGTGATGCGAAAGTAGATGCCTCTTTTCTTCTATCCCTGTACTCGGTTGGGGTCTAGGATGTATTGCCACCAATCATTGTGGATTCCGTTGATTCGTCCGGCAACGTGAGGGATATGCTTCAGCCACCATTGATGATGAAGGCGGATGTCGCCGTTTCCCCATTCCGCCGCGTTGACCTCGCGGATGTCGCCTTTGAAATGAGGGAAGTTGTACCAATCGTAGCAATTGCTGGGGACGAAGCGCGGATTTCCCCAATCGTAATCCCGTTCGCTGTTGGGGGCGTAATGTACCGTGCCGACTTCCGCTTTTCCGGGCGCGATTTTGTCGTAACGGGTGAAGCGTTCCCACAAATTCTCCTCGCCGTGCAGATGGGAGAAGGTTTTTTCCATGATGGATTCCGTGCGGTGGCTGAAAGATTCCAACATCTCGCCGACCGACCGCTCGTATGAAAATCCCATGATAATGAAACGGCGCGGACAATGCGAGGTGTTCTTGAGTGGCGGCGCGTTGCACCAGAACGCGCCCGAACCGCCCATCGTGGATTCGTATAATCCGGCATGAGGGAAGGCGAAGATCCACACCTCGTCAATTTCGTTCCGTTCCACGCTGCGGAGGATGTCGAATTCGTCGAGAATGGCTTGATAATCCGCTTCCTGCGGCGTATGCGGCGGGATTTCGCCTCGCAGCACTTTCAGATACGACTCCGGCGTGTAGCGGAATCCGTCTACTTTGACGGGGAACGCATCCACCTCGATTCGCTTGACGATTTCATACCGCGCCATCCCTTTACTCGCTTGAAGGATATCTGCCGCGTATCCTGTGACCAAATCTTCCGGGCGATGCCATCCCTGCTGCTCGGCGAGGCGTTTTCCGGTTGACGGCTCCATCACGGGGTTGTAGATGAGCAGCAGCACGCGGTTCGTGAGCAGAGGGGCGGGCTCATCCGCGTTATCCGCCGGAACGGAGGGGGAGGGCGTCGGCGCAGGTTGTGCGGATTTCCCGAAAATCAAGTCGAGGAGACTCGAGAAAATGGAGAAGAAACCACCCGAAGAGGAACTCATTGCAAAACCTCCTTACGAAAGAAAAACGCAGGAACGCGTGTCAGGGCGTATCCATCGAAAAATATACCCGATTCCCCGATGCGAGGAAAATCCAGCGATTCGGGGCAACGGTCATCGCGGTGATAGGCTTGTCTCCGAGCGGATTTTTGTCGCCGAGAGGAGGGCGTATCCGCGTTTGGAGCGAGAGCGAGCGAACGCCGAGCCAGAATATCGTCTGCGCCTGAGAATCGAGGATGAGAAGCGCGGAATCCGGCGGCGTGGAAATAAGCATCTGCGTGAAATGCGTTTGCGAAAACACATCGGAGTCTTGCGCCGCCGGATGCGAATCGCTCATCGGCGCAGGATCCGTGCAGCGGGTAGGGACATCTTGCAGGCGGCTGT
>CAZDGZ010000048.1:0-13331 GCA_964505165.1 uncultured Anaerolineaceae bacterium
GGCATATAAAAAAATCCGTCTCCTGTGAGAGACGGATTTTTTCGTACAGTCAAGAAAGGCTATGGCGTCAAGCGGAGATGCGATTCCGCGTTGGTCGTCACATCCCCTTCATTCCAATACATGGGGTAATACTCGATATTGCGCCACAAATTCGCCATATCAATATAATGCGGATGCCCTGCATGACCGGATTCTCCGGTAGTATGAACGGTCAGCGATTGGTTCAAGTCGCTCAAGTCCACAATCATCCGCATCGAGGGAAGCCAGTTCACTTTGTAGCCTTTCGTCGCGCTCCAACCGGTCGCATTCACGATAGAAGAACCGCCGCTCGTTTCAAACGGGCCTCGATTGAAAAGATTTTCTATCGGCGGGATGCCGGATTTTCCAAGCGTTTGATTTTCGAATGTGACCGTATGCAGCGCTCCCCATCGCCATTGTGCGGGATCCTTCCCCAATTCTTTTCGGATTTCTTTCACCGCGTCCTCGAATGCGCGAGCAAAAATATCGTCGCGGGTTTCGACGATATCTTTCGTCTCTTTGTCATCCCAGAAGGCATTATGCGGCTCCTGTACCAGCGAGCGCATGACTTCATACCACCGCGAGCCATTCGACGGAAGGTAATCTTCCGGCAAATCGTCCGAGAAAGTATCGAGCAGGAGATTCTTCCAGAACACCTCGAACAACGCGGCTTCAGGCGAATCCATCGTCTGCTGATAATCCCACCCTTTCAAGATATCTCGCACTTCGACGAGCGCGGGGTCACCCAGATGAACCTGAAGGAGGACAGGCACCAGCGTTTCCGCGTTGAGATTCTTGTCATCGCCCTGCATCGTTTGGATGTAGGATATGTCAATAGGCCCGGAAGCCGCGAGGATCATATCCACGATGCGCTGTGCCCGGTATCCGTATGCCCAATCCGTCGTCACGAGATAGGGATAATCCCAGGGCGGGACTTGATTATTCGCGGTCACAATATAGCCGGATTGCGGATTGAAGACATAGGGCAGTTCCTCGAAGGGGATATATCCCGTCCAGTCGTATTCGCCCGTCCAGCCGGGAACCGGATACCGTCCGTCGCCTTTCGCGCGAATCGGCACTTTTCCGGGCATCTGATAGCCGATATTCCCTTCCGTATCCGCATAGAGAAGATTTTGCGCGGGGACGTAGAAAGACTTCGCCGCCTCGCGAAATTCTTCCCAGTTGGAGGCTTTGTCAAATCCCCAAATCGCCTCGAAGACGGATCCCGGTTCCAATGCCGTCCATTTCAACGCGATGACGTAATTTTCCGGCAAATCAATTCCCGCCTGTTCGCGGAAAGGTTCTTTGCCCTTCTCCAAGTCCTCGTCTTTGAGAGGTCCATAGACATCGGAAATCACAGGTCCATGAACCGTCTCACGGATGGTAATTTCCTCCGTTTTGCCATTCCCTAAATCAATGGTTTCTGTGCGGGTGTCAAAGTCGAGCCATTCCCCTTTGTATTCGTATTGATTTGGGTTTTCAGGATTGACTTTTTCGATGTACAAATCCATCACATCGGGACCTACGTTGGTAAAGCCCCACGCGACATGGTCGTTATGCCCGATAATGATTCCGGGAACCCCCGCGAAAGAAAATCCGCCGACCTGATAGGGACAGGCATCTGACACCGGTTCGCAGAACAAATTCATCTGGAACCAAATCGAAGGCATCTGGCTGCCCAAATGCGGATCGTTGGCGAGGTAAGGCATCCCCGTATCGGTACGGGAGCCGGCAACCGCCCAGGAATTCGAGCCGATTCCCTCCCCTACGGGACCCAGCAGCACGTCCAGCGCGGCGAAGGTGTCGGCAACCTCCTCCAGCGCAGGAAGCGCGGGGAGCGCCGCCGCCTCGATGTCGTCCGAGGAGGGAGCGGAAACGTTTTCGCCGATGGTCGGCACAATCACGGGATGGTCTTTCGGATACGGCGGGAAGAGTTCATCCACCTGTTCCGGGGTGAGGGATTTGAGCAAAATGGCACGCTGAATCTCCGAGCCCATATTGCCGCGTAAATCCCACGCCATCGCTTTGCCCCAGGTGAGCGAGTTGACAGGCGTCCAAGGGGCGGGCGTGTAGTGCGAGTTAAGGACTTTCAGCACGCCATACTCCAGGCTGATTTCCGTGCCGCTTCGCCCTTCCAGATAGGCGTTTACGCCTTCGGTATAGGCTTGGAGGATGGATTTCGACTCATCGGAGAGGGCTTCCCATTCTTCCTGAGAGGTCTTCTCCCATCCCAATGTACGAAGGAATTTATCGGTATCCAGTTGCCCTTTTCCGAACATTTCCGAAAGACGCCCCGCGCCCACATGACGCCAGAAATCCATTTGCCAAAATCGTTCCTGTGCGTGGACGTATCCTTGCGCCATAAAGAGGTCGTGCAGGGTACTCGCGTAGATATACGGCACGCCCATCGAGTCGCGGTAGATATCTACGGGCGCGTCTAGCCCCGGCAAAGTCAACTCCCCTTCGACCTGCGGAAACGACTTGGGGGTATTGAGTTTCGCCCAATGATTGAGCCACGCGTTTCCGCCGACGACGAAAATCAGCGCGACGATGATGAGAATTGCAAGGATACGAACTGTCTTTTGCTGCTTCATCTCTTCTCCTTCATATGGGAAAATTCGGGAGTTATCCCTTTGATTTGAGAGCGAGTTCTTGCAAGCCCTCTTCGTCCGTGAGGAAGAATTCGGTGCGGCTGATTTGAATCATGCCTTCGTCGGCAAGGCGATATAACACCCTACAAACGATTTCACGCGTGCTCCCGACACGCGCCGCCATTTCATCGAGGGTAAGGTCGCGGGCCACGGGGCCATCGCTTCCGCTGTATCGGGTAAGAAGGAGCCGTGCAAGCCTGCCGGAGATAGGACGGAAAGCAAGTTCTTCAACCACCTCGCTGGCGCGTAACATACGTTGCACCATGCGCCGCGCCAACTCCCATGAAATCTTGCCGTTTCGGAAAAATATCGGCTTGAGCGTTTCAGCGGGCCAAAGAAAGAGATCCGTGTCTTCTTCTGCTCTCAAAGAAACCGGCATCGGAGCGTCCACTTGAAAAAACGAGGTGCCCCAAAAAATCTCGCCGTCCAAAATCGTCTCGATGACAAGGGTACGCCCCTCGCAGGATTCTTTCAAAGCGGTGACCGCGCCTTTTTCCACCCAAAAAAGATACGCCCAAACATCCCCATACTGCACCACCCATTCTCCCTTGCGGTAGGAACGCGGGATGGCTTGCGTCAGTATCAGTCTTTTGTCTTCCGCGTTGAGCGTGGAAAAAATCGGATTTTCGTTCAAATAAGTTTCAAGTGAGTTCACTTAGAATTTCCCTCCCAGGCTGCCCAGGCAAGAAGAAACCATCCAAGCATCATCAATATCCCGCCTAAGGGGGTAAGGAAAGCGGAATCGATGCCTGTAAATCCCTCGGTTTGTAAATCCCCCGTAAAGACCCGAATGTAGAGAGAGCCGGAAAAGAGCGCTATTCCGGCGAGGAAAGACCAACCCGCTGCATTAAGTTTCTTTGCCTGCTGAACCCATTGAACCATCGCCCAAGCGACGAACATGAGTGCAAACGCATGATACATCTGATAGCGGACGGCTTTTTCCCACGCCGTCCATCGCTCTGGCGGAACGAGTTTATGCAAACCATGCGCGCCGTACGCGCCCGTACCGACAGCCACGCCTGCTAAGAAAGCGCCAAGTGCAAAGAATTTTTTCTCCATGATGAAAGTCCTCGTTTGGTATGATTTTCTTCTCACTAGTATAACCCAACTTGCGTAAGAAATGCTATTTTCGGAAGAGGTTTAACTTTCGTTAAAGACTTTTAAGGAAAGAGGGTGTATGGTTCAAGTGCAAAGAATCGTTTTCTTTCGAATCGAATTTCTGGTTCGCCTAAAACACACTACACTTTTCAGGAGGTTCTCATGCAAGACGTTTCTCAGAAAAATCGCAATGCGATGTTCTATATTGCGATTGTCATCGGGTTATTGATGATTGGTGTTGCACCTTTCCTCGTACAAACCTCGTTGGAGCGCGTGCTTAGCAAATTGCTTGTCGTTTCTGCCGAAAAACCCGCCTTCAAAAGCGGTTTGACGCTCTTCGATACGTTCTATCCCATTTGGCGCGCGGTCATCTTCGTCGGCGGTATCACCCTCATCGTCACGTCCGGCCAACTCAAGAAAGGCAAAGACTGGGTATATCCGCTGGATATGTTCATCTTCGCGCTTCCCTCCATCGGCGGGATGTTCATGTTCCTCCCCTACGTCAGTTTCGTTGACGGGTTCCCCGTCCCGATGGTCATTTCTTGGTTCGGGCTTGCCGGTTTTTGGAGTTTCATCTTCCTTTACAAAGGCAGCAAAGCCGAACGGTGGGCACGCTTCGCCGCGTTGACCTTCATGGGCATGCTCGCGACTCACTCGTTCACGCTGGGTATTGGCTCCCGCCGCCAGATGTGGACTCGCCCCACCTATCCGCTTTATCCCGATTTCAAGTGGTGGCTCTTCAACTGGCTCGGTGAAGTGAACTGGATTGGCTTCGCGATTTTGCTCGCCGCGATTCCGTTGGTCGCCGTCGGGAAGAAAAAAGGCTGGTGGATGACCATTATCGCCACGTTCTCCATTTTGGCCATTGACGCGCCGACTCAGTTCATCCGCACCAGCACGCTGGATTACCTCTACGGGTCGCTTCTGGCTATCGGCACGCTCATCTTCACGATGGTTCCTTACTTCAAAGAGAAGATTATTACGGAAGATGCTGAAAACTATGTCAAAGAATAAGAGAATCACGGGCATCGTCCTCGCCGTGATTGGCATTCTCACGGGACTGCTCATTCTCTACTTGCTGGCAAAAACCTACATTCCCGTCGTCGAAGGCAAAGTTTTAGACGGGCGTCCCGATGAAGCGCTCACGGTGCGAATCGTTTACGCGCTGCTTGGATGGGTTGGCATGGCAGCCGGCGCGTTGTGGGTAACGGTGCTATACGGCTTCCTCAACAACAAGTCATGGGCATGGGGCTGGGGCGTCGCAGCCGCGACGGTGCAAATCCTTTCCGGTTTCTTCCCCATGATTCCGCCTGCCAGTATCGGCATGCCGACACCGACCGCGCCGATTTTCATCATCGCACTGGTTCTGTGGTTCGGGATGACCTACATCGGCGGCGTAGACAAGAAAATCATCGCGCTGGCATTCGTCAGCGGATTGGCCTTCGTCCTCACCTTCATTGATGGCGTCGGCTCCATCTCCCGCTATCAAACCGTCAAACCGGGATTCGCGACCGGCATGTACGCGATGGGACAGATGATTAACTGGTGGGGCGCTATCGCCTGGGCAGTTTTCATCTACGCGCTTCTCAAGCGGAAATCCTGGGCAATCCCGATGGGCATTTTCGCCGCGTCGGTGGCAATGTTCGGCGGGTATCCCGTCGGGCTGACGGATGTCGCTCGGCTGCACCGCTTTTCCATGTTCCTCCCCGCGCCGATTATGAGCACGATTCTGCTCGTTGTCTTCTGGCTTCCCGGTGTGAGGAAGATGGTCGAAGAAGAATAACGAAAACGCTCTACAAACGAAAGGACGGCTGCCCACAAGCAGCCGTCTTTTTGTTATGGAAATATGACGCAAGAAATCACGCGTCGCTTGGATTTATCGCTGGATTCCCAACAATCGAGGGAACCAGTACCAAAGCAAATCTGCCGCCGGCTTCCCCCGCACCGAAGCGGATTTATCTTGCAGCATGACGGGAGGATAATAGCCCCGGCTTACGATGCCGCCCACCCACGCCCGCTCGTTCAGCGCGTTGAGCATCGCCTCGTAAATATCCGATTGGGACTGTAGATTCCGCTCGATGGCACTGAAATCATCGTTCGGGGGACTGAGCATGCGCCAATCCAAGCAGGTATCTTCCTTCGCGGGGAGACAATCCGTCGCCGCGCCGCTCACGGAGGGAACCGCCATCGCGAGGATGACCGGTTTCCCCAAGGAGTCGTGGAAGGGCGCGACCTCTTCATCCAGCAGGCGCGCGGCTTCCGCCATCAAATCTTCCTTCGCCGGATAGATGCTCTCGCTCAACGGCGCATCCCAAAGGAGGTAGACGCCATCCGCCTCGCCGATAATCGTCGGGAGATTTTCCAATCCGCCCGGTGTATAGGGGAGCGCCCACCAAATTTTTCCTCCGAAATGTGTCCGCGCGTCGTTGAGAATGATTTCCCAGCGAGCGGCTGCATCGGAGGGAAGCCCCGAGGGCTGCCCGTTTACCGTGCCGCCGGGGAGGGCAGGGGAAATCCAATCGCCGCCGAGGATGAGGGCTTGGGCATTGTCTTTCGTCGCCATATCCGCATGATGAATCACGAATTGGCGATACTGTTCGAACCACGCATCCCACCAAATTCCGTCACGAGGCGCATTCTGCCACCACGTCGTCATATCTTCCGGGAAATTCGGCTGAGGGAAGAGCGCGACATTCAAGTTCAGGGCGCGGGCTTGCGAAATCATCTTTGCCGAATCCTCCCAGAAGGGGTCATCTCCGGGGCGTTCTGCAAAAACGAGAGGAGAGATTCGGCTGAAGGTCCAAGTAGGCGTCAAGACAACCCAATTCGCGCCAAGTCCCTGAACATTTTGCATCGCCTGAGAGGTAAAGGCAACCCAGTTCGGGGAGGCATTGGGGAGCAGTTCCACGCCGGCGACAAAATCCGGTTCGTGAGATTGAACTGCCACCGCGACAATGGTCGCCGGCTCGGTAGAATCCAGCCATTTCCACGCGGTGACCGTATCCTGAATATCCTGCGGCGTTAGGCTCGTCGAAATCGGACGCCCGGAGGAATTCTTTCCGGTCGTCGCGACGTCGTCCGCGCTTCCGCATTGGGCGTTTCGGCAATAGCGATATCCGAAATGACCCAGCATGTTGAACGGACCGTACAATTTATACGTCCAGCGGTTATTCCCCATCGCCCACATGGGGATTGGCTCCGTCCAGATATAGGGATGAAACTGGATGTACACCACGTCGCCTGCGGGCGTATCATCCGGCACGGATACCTCGAATAAAATCGGCGCAGAAGACCCTGCCTGCCACGTTTCGACAGTATCCTGAATAATGGTATCGGTCTCCGGCACAATCAGGCGGCGGACGCGGTAGCCCCCATCCGCGTCGTGTTCTGCATTCCAAAAGCCGTCGCCGAGGGTGTATTTATACCGAAGTTCGGTTCCGGCGGGCAATTGGATGGAGTATTTGTATTGCCGTTCGCCAATCAACGTCATCGTTGGCATTCTGTCCGCGATGAGGCTCAACCCTCCCTGCAAATCGCTGTAGGTATTTCCAAATTGCAGCAGATTGCCGGCAATGCGTACCGGCGCGCCCGTGACCGTATTTTTAGGGACTGTGACCAAGAAAGTGATGGTCGTCATCTTCGGCGCGGGAGCAAGAGAAATTTCCACCGGCGTCACGAGTCCGCTTTGAACCTGCGCGCCCTGCTGGAAAATCTGATAAGCGCCATCGAGAGCATACGCGACGAGCGTATGGATTCCGGGCGGAATCCCTTCCAGAGAAAAGCGCCCGGAGGAATCGGTGAAGGCTTGGACGCCGCCCGCTTCGACGAGGATGTCGGGGAGGGGCGCGCCGTCTACGGCGCTTCGGATCACGCCTTCGATTTTCCCCGTCTGCCAGCCGAAAGCCGAATCCCCTTCCCAGCCGGAAACGACATCTTCCAAGGAGGCTTCCCCGTTGACGTAATACATGCGGTAGCGCACGATTTCATCGGCAGTCGTCATCTCTTTGATTTTGATATTCCCCTTGAGCGCATATCGGTATTTAATCAGCGAGTGGATGGGAAGCAGCAGCGAAACCTTGTACGTTTGCGAATCTACTTTTTCCATCGGGTAGAGGACATCGTTGATGCCCAAGCCGGTGACCTCGTCCAAAATGCTGATGGTGAGGATCTCTCCTTCGGGAACGGGAGAAGGCAAATGAACGGTAAATGTCACTTTGGCGGAGGGCAGCGGAGTCGCCGTCGGGGTGGAAATGTTTGGAGACGGAGTCCCGCTGCCTTCAGGAGGGGAAAATCCGGGAATATCGAGGAGGGAGAAGGTACAAGATTGTCCCGCAAGGAGGGCGAGGAGGAGAATCCCGAATATCCCCGCGCGGGGCAATTTGCTTTTTCGTATAGAATGAAAAATGCTCATGATTCTTTCCGTTGGGTTAATTCGTTTCGTTCTTCTTCTCGGCCCGCGTAGGCCACATAACTCAGCAGAATGCTCACGAAATAAAGCAGGGACATGGGGAGCATCACCAGCGCCATATTCACGGGGTCTACGGTCGGCGTAATGGCAGCCGCGATAATGGCAATCAACACGATGGCAAAGCGCCATTGCTCTTTGAGAACATGGGGTTTTACAAATCCCATCGAGGTAAGAACGAAAATGACGAGAGGGAATTCAAATGAAACGCCAATCCAAAACATGACGCCTGTGATGAAGGTGAAATAAGAATGCGGGCGCAGATTGGTTTGAATATCCATGAAGTGGAGGAGAAAAGGCAGCGCCGCCGGCAGCATCACATAATACGCAAAAGCCCCTCCGCCGATGAAAAGCAAGGTCGCCAACGGAATTCCGACAAGGGACTGTTTTCGAGCGCGGACACGAAGCCCCGGCGCAAAGAAAAGCCACATCTCGAAGAAGACAAAGGGCAAAGAAATCGCGATGCCGGAAAAAAGCGCAATCCGCATGAAGACGCCGATAGATTCCGTAACTTCGATGGCTTGTAAATGCTCCAACCCGCCGACAGGTCGGGCAAGGAATTCGAGAATATCCCTCGAAAAGAAAAAAGAGAGAATGACCGCGATGGACAAGGTAATCAGCGCGGCAAAGAGGTATTTACGAAGCGCCTCCACATGCTCGAAAAATTCCTCGCTCGAATGAATCGCGTTCGAGAACGCATCCAGAAAAGGCTGCTCCTCCGGCTCTTCGTTCAAGAACCGGTCTATTTTCTTATAGATTCGCTTTGTCAACGAAACCGCTCCCTTTAGAAAGCGGAACGGTGCCAAAAAGATATTTTTGAGCGCGGTGAAGAACTTACGCATGAGGCTCCTCTTGTCGTTCAGCAGGAGAATCAGAGGGCGGTTCGACCGTTTTCTCCGGCGCGTTCGGGGAGTTTGCAGGAGTCTCGATTTTATCCGCTTCGCCGGTCCACATGAGGAAAGCATCTCCCATCTTTTTCACATCACCTTCCCATTTCGCGATGTCGGGATTCGTCTCCCGCATCCACTTGTTAGGAAGTTTTCCGATTTCCTTGGAGGTCGAGAGGAAAACCCTCCAGACATCGGAACGAACGACTTTGTTAAGCCATACCCCTATGGTGCGCCCTGTTTTTTCCATATCTTTCGGACCTAACACAATGAGCGCAATCAAAACAATAAAAATCAATTCGGGCATGCCGATACCGAGAATTTCCATGAGTTAGTCTTCGCTCCGCGCGCTGTGAACAGCCTGATGAATTTCGTTTTTGTGTTTTGCTAAACTTCCCAATACGCCATTGACGAAGCGCGGCGCGCTCTCGGAGCCATAGGTCTTCGCCAGTTCGACCGCTTCGTTGATGGCAACCTTGACGGGAGTTTCTCCATCTACGCCAAACTCCCAGGAGGCGATTCGGAGGATGTTTCGGTCAATTACGGGAATCTGGTCTAGGGGCCACTCCGGCGCGTAATGGGCAATCACTTCATCCAATTCCGCCGCGATGGGCAGTACCCCGAAAACGATTCGGCGGGCAAATTCCGCCAGCGTATCATTCAAGGGCATCTCTTCCAGACGCTCCCGAAACACCTCTCCGGGAGGGTGATGCGCCACATCCACCTCGTAAAGCACTTGAAGCGCCAGGCTGCGCGCCTTCGTTCGCGGCTTCATAAGTGATTTACGCCTCGTCTTCCGCCTCGTACGCGATATCTTCGATGTGGATATTCACAAATCCCACTTGCATCCCAACCATTTCTTGAATCGCACGCGCGACCCGTTGTTGGATGCTTCGACTCACTTCGCGGATGTTGATTCCCTGCTTCAGGACGACGTACAAATCCGTATACACGGTATCCTCGTCCACTTCGATTCGCACGCCATCCGCGCGCCCGCGCTGAAAAAGACGATTGACTCCGCCAAGAACCTGCGCCATCGAATGCACGCCTGGGACATCCAGCGCGGCGAGGCGCGCAATTTGAATCAACACATCCGGCGCGACCGTTGTTTTTCCCGGGGGACGGGTATTCGTATCCATACTTGCTCCTCCTTCGTTACATCATCGCCATCCCGCCATCCACGCCTAAGACTTGTCCGGTAATATATCCGGCTTCTTCCGAGGCGAGGAACAAAGCGGCAAAGGCAATATCTTCCGGGCGACCTTTTCGCCCCAAGGGGATAATCTGCAACACGGCGTTTTTCGCGTCTTCCGGCACGTTTGCCCAAATATCGGTTTCGACATATCCCGCCGCAATCGCGTTGACGGTGATATTCCTCGACGCGACCTCGCGCGCGAGGGCTTTGGTAAACCCGATTTGTCCGGCTTTCGACGCGGAATAATTCGTTTGTCCCGCGTTGCCCATTTGCCCCGCGACCGAAGCGATATTGATGATGCGCCCGTAGCGTTTTCTCATCATGCGGCGCACAGCGGCTTTGGAGCAGTTGAACGTGCCCTTCAAATTCACGCGCTGCACCACATCCCAATCTTCTTCCGACATCATCATAATCAGCGTATCGCGGGTAATTCCGGCATTGTTGACGAGAATATCAATGCCGCCAAAGGTTTTCACTGCAAATTGGATTAAATCTTGCGCCTGCTGAAAGTCGGCGACATCCGCTTGAAAGGACTCCGCCTCCCCTCCCGCATTGCGGATTTCCGCGACGACCTCTTCGGCGCGCGCCGCCTCGCTGCGATAGTTGACCACAACCTTCGCACCGCGAGATGCAAACATCAGCGCGATCGCGCGTCCAATTCCACGCGACGCGCCGGTCACAACAGAGACTCGATTTTCCAAAGAAAACATATCACTCATCGTAACTCCTTGAACCTTGAACGAGAATTATACCCCAGACACCTTTTTCCGCAGACCGAACGCCAGCGCCAACGCGCCGCCAATGACCCATATTCCCTCGAAGAGAAATACATCAATCCAAAAGGGAATAGGGAAGAGACGAATCAGCGTATCGGAATACGCGAAAAGCCACGTTTCGCCCTCGAAAAAAAGATGATGAAACGCGGCAAAGAATGTCCAGAAATCCATCGCCGCCAGAGTCGCCAACGCCGCGACGAGTCCCAGGGTAAGAAAGCCTCCCCATCGCAGCCCTCGGAGGAAGACCTGAATCTCCTTTCGATACAGGGAGAGACCTCCCAGCAAAATCAGCGCGCCCATCGCGGCATATCCCCATCGCAGCGCGCGGCGAGCCAACTCCTTGACATCGCGCAAATGACGGAGTTCGCGTCCATTGTACAGCGGCACACCATCATCGAAACGCAGCGATTCGAGCGCCGAAAGCGGCATATCGCGAATGAGATAGCGCATCGTCGGGTCGGACCAACGCAGCCGCTCCTCGTGAGTCATCCCGTATGGGTCGGGTTCGATATTCGGCATTTGATACACCAAACGCGGGAAGAAAGGCGTCAGCAATATCCGCACGCCCAACAAGGTCAACGTAATTGGGACGAGAATCGCAACGCCCCACGAAAAAAGAGTTTTCATTCTTGCCATCGCGCTAACTCGCCTCCGAAAATGAAATGGAAAATCATGTCGTTGGTCACCCATTCTATCGGCGCGCAATCATCGGTAAAGACTTGCGCCTCTTCGTAGCCAGGCTGTAAATTTGCCTGCGCGGTAACCAGCACATCCATCAGAAGAGGATGCACATTCTCACGCGACGCGAGAACGCCGATATTCGCCGCGAGATTTTCCGCGCGGGTCGGCTGCTTCGTCGCGTAAATGATGGTGTTGAGCGAAGCGGGGATATCCACGACGTGAATCGAGGGAAAAACCGCCGCGAGAGTCGTCGCCATATTATCCACGAGACGGCGGTCATCGGGAAGATGTCCCACATTAATCGCCACGACGCCCTCCTCCCTCAGATGGTCATACGCGATTTGGAAGAATTCCCGCGTGGTCAAGTGCCAAGGGATATACGGCGGGCGATACGCGTCAATGGCGATGATGTCATAGCGATAGGGACTGTGCGCCAGTCCCCACCGCCCGTCCTCGATGTGGACATGAAGATTCGACATGGTCATCCCAAAGTACGTCCGCCCCACCTCGACGATTTTCGGGTCAATCTCGTACCCGTCTATGGGAATATCGCCATACACCGCCGTCGCCTGCCGCGCGGTCGTCCCTGCCGCCAAGCCGACAATCGCAATCCGCCGGACAGGTTCGAGCGCGTCGGGCGCGTTGAAATACGGAGCGGCGAGAAATTGTTCCCAAGGTCCGTTGTAATCCAAAGTCGCCGGGTCATACACGGAATGAATCCCCTGCCCATCGTTCAGGCGCAAAACCACTCGATTTCCTTCCGTGCGAAGAACTTGAATGTAGTTGTACGCGGATTCCGTTTCGTAGATTTGCCCCGGGGTGTTCTTGATGCTCCCCCGCATCCCAAACGCAAAGAGGAGGAGGAGAATCGGCATCGCGAGGGAGCGAATCGCGGACTTCCGCGCGCCGCTCACCCATAATCCCAGGAGCGCGACGAGGAGCAGAATCACGCTGAAAAGGAGAAAGGTCTTCCGAGTCCCCATCGTCGGGATGAAGAGGAGGACGGGGAGATAAGTCCCCAAAAACGAGCCGAGAGTCGAAATCGCATAGATATTCCCCGAAACCTTCCCCGCTTTTGCGGGATCCTCGATGCTCAGCCGAATCGCGAAGGGCGACATCATCCCCAGAAGCGTAATCGGGATGCTGAAGAGAATCAGCACCGCGACGAACGCGCCCAACATCACGCCGACCTCCAGCCCGTCGAACGCGTTTGCCGCCGCGAGCAAAATGGGACGCGCGATATAGGGGACGACTCCCAGCGAGAGGGCGCCCCACGTCAAAATCCCGTACATCGTTTCGAAACGCGGCGAGGAATCCGCCCACTTCCCGCCGAGGAAATATCCCAATGTCAGATAAATCAGAATGAGTCCGATAATTGCCGCCCAAACGAGATTACTCGTCCCGAAGACACTGCCCAAAAGCCTCGACGCGGAAAGTTCCGCCGCGAGGGTCGTCATACCGGTCACGAAAACGGTGAAATAAAGGTACCTCTTCATGTGCCTGCCTTCCTCCATGTGGAACATCAGGCAAAAGATACCAGAGAACCCCGCTTTTGAGAAT
>CAZDGZ010000049.1:0-13268 GCA_964505165.1 uncultured Anaerolineaceae bacterium
GACGGTACTTTCCTGTACCATCGTTGCCTATGGATTCGCGCGGTTCCGCGCGCCCGGATTGAACTGGCTCTTCCTCGTCCTTCTGGCGACGGTCATGCTTCCCCCGCAGGTCACGCTCATCCCCACCTTCATCATCTTCCGAAAAATCGGCTGGTACGACACCCTCTACCCGCTTATCATCCCCGCTTTCTTCGCCAATGCCTGGGATGTCTTCCTCCTGCGGCAGTTCTTCATGAGCCTCCCCAGAGAATTGGACGAAGCCGCCATCATAGACGGCTGCTCCCCTTGGTGCATCTTGTGGAAAGTCATCGTTCCGCAATCTTATCCGGCGCTGGCGACGGTCGCCATCTTCACCATACTTTACGCGTGGAACGACTTTTACGAACCCCTGATTTACCTCCAAAGCCCGGAACATTGGACTGTCGCGCTCGGACTGGAAGCCTTCAACGCTCTCTACTCCAAGCAGGGACATCTCCTCATGGCAGCGTCCCTCTTGATGGTCTTACCGCCGGTCATCATCTTCTTCTTCGCCCAAAAACTCTTCATTCAAGGCGTCGTTGTATCCGGCGTGAAAGGATAGCGAGATGAAAGTCACGGTCATCGGCGGAGGCTCGACCTACACGCCCGAACTCATCAGCGGATTTCTCGCCCGCGCGGAGATGTTCCCGATACGGGAACTCTGGCTCATGGACATCGACGCGGAACGGCTGAAGATTGTCGGCGGATTCGCGCAGCGGATGGTACGCGCCAAAGGCGCGCCCTTCGAGGTGATTCTCTCCACCGACCAGCGCGAGGCGGTTTCGGGCGCGTCGTATGTCATCACTCAATTGCGTGTCGGGCACATGGCTGCCCGACGCGAGGACGAATATCTCGGACGGCGGCACGGCCTCATCGGGCAGGAGACGACCGGCGTAGGCGGAATGGCAAAAGCCCTCCGCACCATCCCCGTGATTCTGCAAATCGCCGCCGACATGCGCGAAACCGCGCCCGGCGCGCTGCTCGTCAACTTCGCCAACCCTGCCGGGCTCATCACGCAGGCGCTGGCAGAATACGCGCCGGACGTGCCTTCGGTGGGCGTCTGCAATGTCCCGATTACCGCCAAGATGATGATTCTCGATTTGCTCCGCGAACGCCGAGGGATAGATATCGCGCCGGAACGCGCCCAACTCATCACCCTGGGGCTAAATCATCTCTCGTGGCATTCCGGCTTCCTCGTGGACGGGGAAGACATCTGGGACGAGGTTCTTGCCGCGTACCTCGAAGAGTTGCGAGAGTCCGAAAATCCCGAATGGGAGCCGCGTCTCATCGAAACGCTGCGGATGATTCCCAATTATTATCTTCAGTATTATTATCACACCGACAAGAAACTCGCCGAGCAGGACTCCTGGCCCCCCTCCCGCGCCGAAGAGGTTCTCGAAATCGAGAAAGATCTTCTCCGGCAATACGCCGAACCGCAGCGCACCGAACCGCCCGAAGATTTGATGAAACGAGGCGGCGCCTATTACTCCACCGTCGCCACACAACTTCTCAATGCGCATTACAATGATTTGGACGAAATTCACGTCGTCAACCTTCCGCATCACGGCGCAGTCGAAGGATGGGCGGAAGACTGGGTCGTAGAGATTCCCAGCCGCGTCCGACGCGAGGCAATTACCCCTCTCCCCGCGAAGCCCTTGCCTCCCGCCGCCTTTGGATTGTTGGCAATTGTCAAAGCCTACGAACTTCTCACCGTCGAAGCCGCCGTTCACGGCGACCGCGATGCGGCATATCAGGCGCTGCTCGTCCATCCGCTCGGACCTCCCGCCGACAAAATCGAAGCGCTGCTCGACGACTTGCTCGAAACCCATCGGCGCTACCTGCCGCAATTTTTCACGGACACAATTCCATGAAGAAACTCCTCCCTATCCTCATCCTCTTCGCTGCTGCACTGCTCGTCTCGTGCGCCAAAAAAACACCGGCTCTTCGTGCCGGATTGCGCGCCTCCAGTTACGGGATTCGCCCCTTCCCCGACTCGGAGTGGTGGACGGAATCCTCCCTTTCGATGGCATCCAGATTCGAGGGCGCGTCGCCGGCGCTCGTCTGGATTGTAGGAACCGTAGACGGGCGGTACTGCTGGCTCAATTTCCCCGCGCCCGAAGGGAAGAAATCCAGCGATTACGAAAATATCCTCTTCGCCCCCCTCGACGACAACGAAGCCTACCTTCAGGCTTTCGACGAGGCAGGCATAAAAGTCTGGCTTCAAGTCGAACCTGGAGGAGCAGATGTCGAGACGCTGATTCATCTCATCCTGAGCCGCTACGCCGAACATCCCTGCGTCATCGGCGCGGGCGTGGACGTGGAATGGTATCAGCAGAAAACCTACGACGAAGGAAAACCCGTCACGGACGAAGAAGCCGCCGCCTGGGTCGCGGCGGCACGCGCCGTCAATCCCGAATATCTCGTCTTCGTCAAACATTGGCTCATCGAGAAAATGCCCCCCACAGAGCGCGAGGGACTCGTCTTCCTAAACGACAGCCAGGGATTCGACTCCTTCGACGCGATGAAAGCGGAATTCGCCGCGTGGGGCGCGCATTTCGATCCCTCGCCCGTCGGCTTTCAGTTCGGCTACCGCTCCGATGCCGATTGGTGGCGCGCCCTCGAAAATCCTCCTGCCGACATCGGCAACGCGCTCCGCGAATCCATTCCGAATTTGAGCGACCTCTATTGGGTGGACTTCACCGCCAAAGAGATTTGGAGCGCGCCCTAATATGAGCATCTTCCTCGGCATAGATATCGGCGGCAGCAAAACCCACGCCATCCTCGCGGACGAACGCGGACGCATCCTCGGCTTCGCCACCGGCGGCGCGGGAAACCCCTCCTCGGTCGGACACGAGGGAATGACACGCGTCGCCCGCCTCGTCCTCGACGAGGTGCTTCATCAAAGCGGAGTTCGACGCAGCGAAATCCTGGGCGCAGGATTCGGCATCGCCGGATTCGACTGGGAAAGCGACCGTCCCGCGCTGCTTCGCGCCCTCGACGCGCTCGAACTCCACGCCGCGCTCGAACTCGTCAACGACACCGTGCTGGGACTGCTGGCCGGCGCGCGCGGCGGCTGGGGAGTCGCGGTTGTCTCCGGCACGGGATGCAACGCCTGGGGCTGGGATAAATCCCGGCAGCGAATCGGACGCGTCACCGGCGGCGGCGTGGAAATGGGAGAATTCGCGGGCGCGAGCGAACTCATCTTCAAAACCAAGCACGCCCTCGCCTACGCATGGACTCAACGCGGTCCCCAAACCGCCCTCGCGCCTCGTTTCGTGGAATACTGCGGCGCGCGAGACCTCGGCGACCTTCTCGCCGGGCTTATGCGCGGCACCTACACCCTCGACGCCTCCGCCGCGCCCCTCGTCTTCCAAACTGCCCGCGAAGGCGACTTGGTCGCGCGCGGTCTCATTCAATGGGCGGGACAAGAACTCGGCGAAATGGCAAAAGCAGTCATCCGGCAAATCGGCATCGCCGAAGAAGAATTCGATATCGCGCTTATCGGCAGCATGTTCAACGGCGGCGGCGAAATGATTGACTCCATGCGCGCCAGCGTCCACGAACTCGCGCCCGGCGCCCGCCTCGTCCGTCTCGAAGCGCCTCCCGCCGCGGGCGCGCTCCTCCTCGGCATGGAAACCGCCGGGTACCTCCCCTCCGAATCGCTTCGCGCGCGCCTCCTCGAAAACGCGCGCGCCCTCTCCCAAAAGACATGAAGAAATCCTTTTTCCTCCTCATCCTCCTGCTTGCCTCCTGCACCTCTCCATCTTCCCCAACCATGTCACCCCCGCACACCTCCCCTTCCGAAACGCCTCCTCCCGCAATCTCCGCTCCCGTCTACCTCCGCGTGAATCAAATTGGCTTTCTGCCGGAAGACCCGAAAACCGCCCTCGTCCTGACCGACGCGGCGCTGGATTCCTACCCTTTCGACGTGCTGAACGACTCCGGCGAATCCGTTTTTTCGGGAAAAACCGGAACGGATAGAGGAGCATACGGAAATTTTTCTCATCTTTATGAATTGGATTTCAGCCCTCTTACCGTTCCCGGAGCGTATACCCTGCGGCTGGGAGATACCGTTTCGCCGCGTTTCCTCATCGGAACGGACTCCTACGCCGCGCTGATTCCGCTTTCGCTGCAATTTCTCCACGTCCAGCGATGCGGCGACACGAATCCCGCGCTCCATGCGCCCTGCCACCTCGACGACGCGCGTCTCCCCGGCGGCGGAACGATAGACGCGAGCGGCGGCTGGCACGACGCGGGCGACTACATCAAATTCATGCTCACCACCGGCTACGCGCTGGATATCATGCTGAGCGCCTACCTCCGCCATCCCGAAGCCTTTGCCGAAACGGATTTCCTCGACGAAATGCGCGTCGGGCTGGATTGGACTCTGAAAATGTGGGACGCGGAAAACGGCGTCCTCTACTATCAAGTCGGAGACGCGGGCGACCACGACCACTGGCGCATGCCCGAATACGACGACGAACATTTCCACACGCGCCCTGTCTTCCCCCTTCCCGAAGAACGCGGCGCGAACGTAGCAGGAAAAGCCTCCGCCGCGCTGGCAATGGGAGCCATCATTTGGGGCGACCCCGCCTCCCCCGTCTACGACGAGGCGCTCGCGGCGAAATATCTCCAAGCCGCGCGCGAACTCTACGCATACGGCGCGACGCGTCCCGAAGCACAGCCCTCCAATCCGGCGGACTTCTACAACGAAACCACATGGCGGGACGATATGGCGCTGGCGGGAGCAGAACTTTTCCGCGCCACCGGCGAAGAAAACTATCTCGAAGAAGGTATTGGCTACGCGCAGGACGCCGGAAACGGCGGGGAAATCAATTGGGCGAATTTGCACGGACTGGCACATTACGAACTCGCCCGCCTCGACGATTCGTATCGTCCGCGCGCGGTCGAAGCCCTTCAAGCGGACCTCGACCCCGTCCTCCGCGCTTACGAGGAGAATCCCTTCGACGCGGCGCGCCCGGCGATGTTCTGGGGCGTCTTCGAAGATATGCTCGGTTCTTCCCTCGAAGCCTTTTGGTACGAAGATTTAACCGGAGACGACCGTTACCGTCCAATGGCGCTGGCACAGGGGGCATACATCCTCGGACGCAATCCCTGGGGAGTCTGCTTCGTCAACGGAGCGGGAACGACATATCCCCATCATCCTCATCACCAAATCGCGGATATTCTGGGCGTCGAACTCCGCGGCTTTTGGGATGAGGGTCCCGTCCCACGCGCCACATTCGAGGAAGAGGGACTTTCCCTCTCCGGCGAAGATATCTACGCGCCCTTCCAAAGTGACGCGGCGGTATACCACGATGATGTGAACGACTACGTCACCAACGAGCCGACAATTACGATGAACGCGGCAGGAATCGCTTTCCTTTCTTGGCGGATTCCGCCGACTCCCTGAAGCCATGTCCCTGCTTTCCGAAATTCTCTCTCAGCCCGATATTCTGGCGCGCGCGCTTCAGTCACAACGCGCCCTCGCGGAAGACATCGCCGCCGGAATCCGCGCCGCCGCGCCCCAATACGTTTTCCTCGCCGCCCGCGGCACCTCGGATAACGCGGGGCGGTACGCCAATTATCTATGGGGAACGCACAACCGCCTCCCCGTCGCGCTCGCCGCGCCCTCGCTCTTCACCATCTACCAATCGCCGCCTATCCTCGCGGGCGCGCTCGTCGTCGGCATCTCGCAATCAGGACAATCTCCCGACATCGTGAGCGTACTGGAGGAGGCGCGTCGGCAGCGCCGCCCAACTCTCGCACTGACCAACGACCCAAATTCCCCCCTTGCACGCGCCGCCGATTGGGTCTTTCCGCTCATGGCGGGAGAGGAAAAAGCCGTCGCCGCGACGAAAACGTACACAGCGGAACTTCTCGCCATCGCGACCCTTTCCGCCGCGCTCGAAGACGATTCCTCGCGGTGGGATGCCCTCGCCCGCGTTCCCGAATGGGCGCGGGAAGCCCTTTCACATCCCGAAAAAACCGCCGCGCGTGCGGAACGATACCGCTACGCGGAACGATGCGTCATTCTGGGGCGCGGCTACAACTACGCCACCGCCTTCGAATGGGCCCTCAAACTCAAGGAACTCACCTACATCACCGCCGAGCCGTATTCCTCCGCCGATTTTCTGCATGGACCTATCGCGCTGGTAGAACGCGGTTTCCCCGTCGCGGTCATTGCTCCGTCGGGCGTCGTTTACCCGGAGATGGAAACCCTCCTCCGCCATCTACGCGAGGCAGGCGCGGAGTGTATCGTCGTCTCGGATAAACCCGCCGCCCTCGCATTAGCGCAGACTCCGCTGCCGATTCCCGAAGGAATACCCGCGTGGCTCTCCCCGCTCATCAGCATTCTACCGGCGCAAATTTTCGCCTACGGATTGACACGCGCCAAGGGGCTGGATACTGAACGTCCGCGCGGTCTTCACAAGGTGACCAAAACCCGTTGAGCGATGTCCTACGCTTTCATCATCAACGCCGATGATTACGGACTCACGCCCGGCGTTTCGCGCGGCATCCGAGAGGCGCACACGCTCGGCATCGTGACTTCCACGACCGCGATGATGAATTTTCCACACGCGGCACGCGCCCTCCAGAACGCGCTTGAAGAAACCCCGCGCCTCGGGCTGGGCGTACATCTCGTTCTCACCGCCGGACATCCCTGCCTCGCGCCCAAACGCGTTCCCTCGCTGGTAGACGAAACGGGAAAATTCCGCCGACTCGCCGCGCAGACGAAGCACCTTTCCGCGCTGAATCCCGACGAAATCCGCGCCGAATGGCGGGCGCAAATCGAAGCCTTCCGCGCGGTCGTCCACCGCCCTCCCGACCATCTCGACGCGCATCATCATATCGCCTATTTCACCCCCGCGCTTTTTCGCATCTTTCTCGAATTCGCGCGGGAATACGATTGCGCCATCCGCTTCCCCCTAGCGGACGCGCCCGACATCGTCCCCACGCCGCTGCAAGACGCGATACGCGACGCCGCGCCCACGCTGCTGCGGGAATTTACCCCTCGCGCGCCTACTCGCTTCTTCGGGAATTTCTACGGCGAGACGGCAACCGAATCGCGTCTACGCGCGATTCTGACCTCGGAGGGAGAAGGCACCGCGGAACTCATGTGCCATCCCGCTTTCGTGGATGAAGCATTGCGCGCGATTTCCAGTTATCAGGATATGCGCGCGCGGGAACGGGAGATTCTCATCGCCGCAAGCGCGTGGATTGAAGAAGAAAAGCGGATACGATTTTCCGACTTGTAAGACATCCCCCAAGGGATTAAAAGCGAAAAGCCACCGAAGGGAGTCGAACCCTTGACCTGACGATTACGAATCGTCTGCTCTACCAACTGAGCTACGGTGGCGTCGTTCTGCGTTTTACACAGCGGCGAAGATTATACCAGCGCCGCGCGGAAATGCCAAGTTTATTCGTCCTCAGTTTCTTTCAGCCGAACATAGAAAAGGGTGGATCCGTTGGTTTCTCGTTTGCGAATGTTGAAATACCTTTTGTATTTGGTAATCAAACGCGAAAGTTGTTTGTGCCCATAGGTGCGCGGGTCAAACGCGGGGTCGAGTTGGTAAAGCGCATTGCCCATCATCGCGAGGGAAGCCCATCCGTCTTCACGCACCGCCATCTCGAAAGCCTGCTTCAACAACGGGACGGGTTCCGGTTCCGGTTTTTCTTTCTTCGCTTTGGCACGTTTCGTCTTCGCCTCGGCGCGCTTCTTCTCCGTATCCAGATTTTCAGTGTAGACGAAAACATCGCACGCGTTCACGAAAGGTTTTGGCGTCTTCTTCGCGCCAATCCCCATGACGAAAATGCCCGTCTCGCGAATTCTGGTAGCAAGGCGAGTGTAATCGCTGTCGCTCGACACGAGACAAAATCCATCTACCGCGCCGGAATGGAGGATATCCATTGCGTCAATAATCATCGCGCTGTCTGTCGCGTTTTTTCCAACGGTGTAGCGAAATTGTTGAATCGGCTGAACGGCATGGTAATTGAGCACATCTTTCCACGATTTCATGCTCGAAGTCGTCCAATCGCCGTAAATTCGCCGGACGGTCACCTGCCCATATTTTCCGGCTTCCACAAGCATTTGCGGCAGAAGACTGGCTTGGGCGTTGTCGCCATCAATGAGCATGGCTATTTTTCTGCGGGGAATTTCTTCATCAGTCATAAATTCATTATACCCTTTGCGCGGAGAATTTTCCAAAGAGATTGGGGATTGAGCATGGTCTAGTTTTTCGATTATAGCGATATGCTATAATCGGATTGATGGTTTAGGAGAATGTTTTCTCCACACGATTGCAAGATATAAGGCGACGTTGGGCAGGGATGTTGCATCAGTGCTTTAAGAACCCAGGTATAATACAAGCATGGAGCCTAAATCCAAACACGGCCAAGTTAAAGAGCATTCATCTGAATATCGCCGTAATACTTCTGTGCCGCAGTTTTTCGGCCAGCCAATGTATGTTGGTACGCGCAGCCAAATCGATTCGGGCTTGCTTCATTCGAAGAAACCGCAGATTTTCTACAAACATCCGCATGGCGAAATATGGGTAGGTGATGCAATCGAATGGCTTAAGTCCATTGAAACGCAATCGGTGGATTTGGTTATTGCAGATCCGCCTTATAACATAAAAAAGGCGGAATGGGACACATTCGAGTCGCAACAAGCATATGTAGAATGGTCGTTGGAGTGGATTCGTGAAGCATCCCGAATCCTTAAGTCACATGGGACTCTATATGTATGCGGATTTTCAGAAATTTTAGCAGACTTGAAGTTACCTGCAATGAAATACTTTTCTGGGTGTCGGTGGCTTGTCTGGCATTACAAGAATAAAGCCAATCTTCGAAAAGATTGGGGACGCTCTCATGAAAGCGTCTTACATTTTCGTAAGAGTAGAGAATTTGTGTTTAACGTGGATGACGTGCGAATTCCTTATGGAAAGCACACTTTGAAATACCCTGAACATCCTCAAGCAGAGAGCAGTCAATACGGTAATGGAAAATCTCACACATGGAAGCCACACCATAAGGGAGCGAAGCCTCGTGATGTTATAGAAATTCCTACACTTAATAACGGTATGCCGGAAAAAACTCCCCATCCCACACAAAAACCTGAAGAATTGATAAGGAAGTTAGTCCTAGCATCATCCAACCCACACGATATAGTTGTGGATCCTTTTGCTGGTTCTGGTACAACTCTGGTCGTTGCCGAACAGTTGAAACGAAGATGGAAGGGGTGTGATATTTCCACAGAGTATTTGGAATGGGCTGTAGATCGTATTGAAAGGGTCGAAGATTGGCCCATTGAAAAATGGATAGAATACGATATTCAGAACGCCCGCAGGAGACAATCTATTAGATGAAACCTATAGCAATCGAAGATTTGCAAGCATCGGTACAAGATAAAGAAGCATTCACAACATTGGATGATTACATCAAAATATCTACTTCTTTTTTGGCAACAATTTCTTCTCTGAAGCCAACGCGTATTGTATCGCCAAAAGACGCAACGTATATCTTTTATCAGTACGGCGAAGAGATTGGTTACAAAATTACGCGTCCCATTAACATGAATTTGTTCATTGAATCAGATGTGGAGTTGCAACGGGCATGGGAGCGGTTTTACGATTTCCTTGCAGATTTACGAAAACATGGCGAATCAATTGTAGCGATTCCAGGGGTGAAAGACTATCTTGAATCGGGCGAGATTAACAAAGTAATATACACCACTCAGCAAAGTATAGGTTGTATTGGAGATTCGTTTACAAGCCCGAACCAAGCGAGAAAAAGAATAGGCCAACTTTTTGAGACTTTGATAAAGTTGGTGATTCAAGGCATTGGCTTTTCTTGCGAATCTCGCACCCTTCATATCCCAATTCCAGGCTATGAAGAAGAGAAGTATAAGATGTCATACGAGTTAGATTTGGTATTCTCGCGAGACAAAGCCATCATCACTTCTGAAACAACATATCTTCACCCATCAGAAGTGATTGGCTCAGTGAAAACCACCAGCAAAGATCGAATTGACAAAATCTTTTTGGATAAGTTTATGCTCACTCGTCTCTTGGGACGAGAAATCCCAGTAGTTGCTATTTTCCTTCACGACGTACAAAGAGCAAAAAGTAGCCGGAAATATGGAAATAGCATTTTTGGAGTCAACTCCACTTTCAAAACCAATCACTTTCTTGGATATACAGTTGCATTGAATAGGTTAGACGGGGTGTATTACGTAGATCCCCGCCCGATTATGAAATCTGATGAGCGCCTCTTGCAAGAGATAGGCGATTTCCAAACATTTATCGTTAGCGATATTTGGAGAATCTCCCAATAACGCCCTGTGCAGCCATACATTCCCCCACCCCGCTTTCGGCAAATGGCAAGCGGCGCGATTTTTAGGCATCTGGTTCAGAGCAAAGCCGCGTCAGGATTCGCGCCGCCCCGCCGGTGAAACACACGTTGGGCGGCCTACCGAAGCACGTTGCGATGGTGTTGAAAGGTTTCTAATGCTTACTCAACGGTACAAGATATTACTGCTATGGATTCTGGCATTGCTCACTTCCTCTGGTTGTTCTCAGACCACATCGCCGCCGAACCAAAGACAGCCATTGACCTCACCAAGCGGGAAGTTTGTACTGACAGTTCCGATTGAGAAAAGAGCAGGCTATAATGCAAGAGTTTGGAAAGTCACTATCTCTGATAGGCAGGGGAGACAACTATACAAGGACAACGCTTCGGAGTTTGTTGGGAACTTGAAAGTGTACTGGATTTGGGATGAAGAGGATCGTGTCTGGCTCTACAACAGTGATACGAGTGAAGTATTTTATTGGGAGTTGATGGGGAGCGAGTGGATCAAGGTCAGGTGGGGCTATGGGAAGACAAAAGAGATGGAGGGTGATTTGACCCCCCCGTCCGAGTTGTACCCGCCATATGTTGAGTAAGCGAGAGAATGCTGAGGACAGGACACAGCAATCGAGTGGAGAGTCAGTGAGCGTTAGTAGTTCGGTTTACGGAGCGCAGGCCGCCTAACATGTCGCTCAACCCGACCGCCTGGTCGAGCGGTCTTTTGAGGGTGATTCTGCGTTTGGAGTGAGTCTTTGGTTGTACGGTATGTCATCTCGAAATCAAATCTTTGCTATAGCAGTTATCCTATTTGCCATATTGGCAATGAGTGCAACGGCTTATTTGTTTTTCCATCAGCCCGCTACTTCATATCACTCACTGTTGCTCTATACAAACTATCAATCCCCCGAAGCAATTACCAATTGGATCGTAGATACGGATACAGGCGAGAAATGGGAAGTGGGAAAAGGCTTGGTGGCCAAACATTGGTCGCCCTCAGGTAAGTACCTGCTATTTCATACATTGCCGCCTGCTTCGCTTCAAATATGGGTGGGTGATGAGATAGGTGGCAATATGCACCAAGTGCTTGATGCCAGACAGTATCCTGATCTCGAGATAAAAGAAGTGGATTGGCTGAATGACGAAATCATCTTGGTAAATGTCTTCAGCAATACAGAGAATTATGGTTTTCTATATTCGCTCAATATCAATACTCTCTCTTTCAACAGAATTGGCAAAGGGAATTTCTTAAGTATCTCCAAACATGGGCATTTTTGGATACAGTGGATTGGTCAAAATGTATTAGCAGACTTAAGTCAAAAAACAACACCTTTGCCCGCACATCTAGGAGATTTCTATTTTTCTCCAACCGAAGATAAAGTGGTATATGTATGTTCGGGAGAAGGCAAATACTCGTCGCTATGTGTTGCCAGCGTCAGCATTGCCGGTATAACGGACGAGCAAAGGTTTGTAGATATGCGAACAAATTTGTTTGCTTTTGGAGAGATAATATGGTCTCCAGACGGAAGGCTTGTTGGCTTTTTATGTTCGCCAAATAAGACAGAAACCCGGTTTTGTGCGATTAACGTTTTTGATGGCTCAGTTATATATCAACCGGCATACCCATCCCAAACAACTCGTATCTTCTGGTCACCACGCGGCGACCAGATCATTGATTGGGACGGATTGTTGATTGACCTAAAAACCGGGAAAGTTAGTAATTTTTTTAGGCAGATTGGCGAGGCTGTGCCTTCTTATGTAGTAGATTGGAGGTTGATTGAATTGCCTTGACCTGAATTTTTGACACAGGCACGGTCTAGGCAAGGCAAAAACGCGAAGTAGCGTATCCTCTAGCCACACAACTCCGGCTGCACCTGACCTCGCTTCGCTTGGAGGGTAGGCGGCGCAATTTGCTCTCAATGGTTCTGGTGTGCTAGAGCTTTATGCCTGCGCCGCTGAGCCACCCGTTAGGTGCAGTGTACCATTTAGTCGGGCATTAGCCGGGTAAAATTAGCAACATGGACGGAAAAGTTGAGCAATTAGAGCAAAGGCTTTTGGTGTGGATGGAGCACTATCGCACCAATGAAATGATCCGTATCGCGGAAGAATTACCCTTACTTCGCGATATGATCACGTTGCTTAGATTTGTAAACGATCATAAAGTGATTGGTACACAAAGCACAGGAAATATGCCGTTAAAAATGGTGCGGGAAGTAACGGCGGAATTTGTCAATCCACCGGTGTTAGATGAATCAATCGGGGATAGGGTATATCAACTTCGAAGTGAAGCGGACGTCTGGTCTCTCTACTTTCTACATATCATAGCCAAAGCGGGTAGATTGTTGGATATTGCACCTGCGCGTCGTTGGCGACTAACAAAGGATGGAGAGAGATTTCTGAATATAGACCCATTGCGGCAAGTTTCGTATTTGTTGACGGTGTGGTGGTATGGAGTGAATTGGCTGATAGCCTACCCATTTTCAGGAATGGGGGACAAATTACCGCAGTTCTTCAATTACTATGTGCTTGAGGAATTACTTTCTTTGAAACCAGGCAGAAAAATATTCATGGATAAATTCGCTGGCGTGTTGATAGAGAAAACAGGGTTGTTTTGGGGCGCTCCGGACAGTCAATATTCCGACAGGCTTTTACAAAGTTCGATAGAGCGGATGGTGGTGTACATCTTGGAGAGATTTGGCGCAGTAGAATGTGAACACCGTGATGAACCGATAGGAAAAGGAAAGATTTCAAGGCTACATACATTTACGATAGTACCGTTTGGAAGAGCGTTATTAGAATCCGTGGCAATTATGAGTCGGGTGTGAAAAAGAACTGCATCTACCTCGCGGCTGTATCTGACCGGAACTTTGCCCCGTGAGTAAGCAGGTGCGATTTTGACAAAGTCT
>CAZDGZ010000050.1:0-13165 GCA_964505165.1 uncultured Anaerolineaceae bacterium
GCTTGACGCCATAGATTTTCTTGACTGTACGAAAAAATCCGTCTCTCACAGGAGACGGATTTTTTTCATATGCCTTTACCCAGAAAGGGTTGGCGTTATTTTCTCTTTCACCTAGGAACCGATTGTTCTCTTGTCTATCACAGAGTAGACGCATCTTTTGTTTGTCCAAAATTCCTTTAGGCGAAGCCAAACTCGAATGGTAGTAAAATTGAGTTGCTGCAAGAAGAGTCTTAAGAGAGGCGCAATAGAGTCCATGAAAAAATTCAAAAAAATCCTCTTATGGATGGGAGAAAAACTGCTCATTGCAGGCGGCGTATTGGTTGCTTTGTATCCGTCTAGCCCATCGAATATGCCACTGACATATCGAGATTCGGGGGTATTTTTATATATGGGATGGCGCATGTTGAATGGAGATGTACCATATTTGAATGTATGGGACCACAAGCCCCCTGTTATCTTTTTCATCAATGCACTGGGATTATTTTTAGGGCAAGGCTCGCGATGGGGAGTTTGGTTTCTCGAGTTTTTGTTTCTGCTTGTGGCGACATGGGTTGGGTTTCGGCTACTTAAAAAGTCTTTCGGGCTTGCCACTGCTGTCATTAGTACAACCTTGTGGTTGCTAACGTTTGAGTTTATCTATCAAGGTGGAAATTTAACAACAGAATATACTTTGCCATTGCAGTTCCTTGCCTTAGCCCTCGTCTATGATGTTGATAGCACTGGGAGCAAGATACGTTGGCTTTTAATTGGCTTATTAGGGGGCGTAGTTTTTATGACTAAGCAAGTCTCTATTGGAATTTGGCTGGCTATTGGGCTGTATTTACTCTTTCAGCGGTTGCGCTCTCGACAGGTAAGCCGGTTGGTAAAAGAACTTTTCCTGATGTTTTTAGGCGTTGCTATCATTATTTTAGGCTTTGTTGTGTACTTTGCATATCATCACGCTCTATCCCAGTTTTGGGATGCGGCATTTGCCTATAATTTCGTTTATGCCTCGGTGGGAAATAAGGCACGATTATTTTCTATCCTGATGGGAGTTGCCCCTCTGACATGGATGGGACTATTTCAATTTGCGCTGATAGGGTATTTCTTGGCGTTAGCCTCTGTGTATTTCAAAGAGAATGATTTCGCGAGCCACTCGCTCGTAATAATTGCTTTGATTGATTTGCCCCTTGAGGTGCTTCTCACAAGCATTTCTGGACGTTCGTATCCTCATTATTATATGACATTGCTTCCCGTTCTCGCCTTTTTCTCGGGAGTTGTATTTTGGTATTTCTTTTCTCGCATTTCCTTCTTGCAGAAGTCGAGGATGACAGAACGTATCTTTGTAGTAGCCATCCTCATGGTTTTCTTGTGGGAGGGTTACTCAGGATATAGAAAACAGGTCTTCGCCTTGAGGAAAGTGGGCAATAAGGCAGCCGTGGAGTATATTTTGTCCACAACGAAATCCGAAGATTATGTATTGCTATGGGGCGCAGACTCTGGTATAAATTTCTTCACTCAAAGAAGAAGCCCGACCCGTTTTGTTTATCAATACCCACTTTATAAAGAAAACTATACGAACGAACAAATGGTTGTAGAATTTCTGGATAATATTATCCAACACCAACCGAAATTAATTATAGATACCCATAACAAAGAAACGCCAATGTATGATTTTCCTGTTTCGTCAGATGAGATAAGAGAAAAAATTACCTATATTCAAGAACATTATCCTCCTACCGGGATAGAGTTGCGAGGATGGGCTGTCTATAAATATCAAGAGAATCCCGCTCCATAGCGAAAATTTAGCCCCACACGGATCTGGAAATTCGTGTGGGGCGTTTTTTTGTGGGGGGAATTATTTATCTCTTCTCAATATCCATCTTGTGGAAAAAATCTACAACTTCGGAAACCTCCGCAGGACGACTGCCGCGCTGGGAAGCGTGGTTTTGTCTCCGGGTTTCATTTCCGAGGGCGCGGGCGCTGTCGTCTTGGGAGAGCCTTGATAGATGAATATCGGCGTCCCTTCGGCTGCGTATTTCAAGGGGACAAAGGCTTGCCCGGTGAGCATCCCTTCGGAATCAATCGCGCAGGACGTTACCCATCCGATGACCTTGCCTCGTTTGTCCACTACCGGGTCGCCGGGGTGCGCCATGCGGACGCCCGATTCTTGGAAGCGGAAGCGGACGACGACGCTCTTTCGTTCCCGCTCGCGCGCGAGGAAGGCTTCCCGTCCGATGAACCAGGGTTTGTATCCTTTGACGTATGCGCCGAACCCCGCTTCGCCGACGCCCAAATCGCGGTGTCCATGCTTGCCGGAGCCGACGCCCATTTCCTGCCCATAGAGCGGCAGTCCCGCTTCGGTGCGGAGGGAATCCCGCGCGCCCAGCCCAACGGGTTTCAGCCCGAAGGGTTCGCCCGCTTTCAGCAACGCGTTCCATAAATCTACGGCTTGTTCGGGATGAACGAATAACTCAAATGCCATCTTCTCGCCTGTATATCCCGTCCGTGAGACAATTAAATCGAAGCCGCCGAGAGCCGCGTCGCATAATTGGGTCCGTTTCAGGCGCATCACGCGTTTTCGGGTTTCGTCGTCTGCGCCGAGGGCGAGGAGAATTTCGCGGGATTTTGGTCCTTGGAGGGCGATGTCAATGCGTTGCGCGTCGCCTGCTTTCGGGTCACGAAGATTGACGATGTCTGCGTTGTAGCCGTAGACCCGCGCCCAGGGGCGCGCGGCGTCTATGCGGACTTTTCCATCGCGGACGGCTTCGAGCCACGCGCGGTCCTTGTCGTCATTCGAGGCGTTGACGACAACGAGGAACGCGTCCAGAGAGCGGCGGTACACGAGGGTATCGTCAATGACTTCGGCTTCGGGCGTGAGAAAATGCGTATAGAGGGATTCGCCCGCGCGCAATCCGCCGACATCGTTTCCGCAGACGGAATCCAGGAAGGAGGCGGCTTCCGCGCCGCGCACCTCGTAGACGCCCATGTGACCCACGTCGAAGAGCCCGGCAGCGTTCCGTGTGGCGAGATGTTCCTCCTTGACGCCGCGATACCAAACCGGCATTTCCCAGCCCGCGAAGGGGATGAGTTTCGCGCCGAGGGCTTTGTGAACTTCATAAAGCGGAGTCCGGCGGAGGGTCTTGGGGGCGTTTTCTTCCCACGAAAAATCGGGGAGCGCCTCGCCGCGTTTGTCTTTCGGCATGCGGACGAACCAGGGTTTGTTTGTCCCTTTTGCCATCGAGACTACCAGCGGTTCTTCGCAATTTTCTTGAACGGGAGGTTCAGATGATTCTCGGACGACGACAGGTCCAGGGATGCGAATTGTGACATCTTCATCCACGCGCACATAGCCGTCGGATAAATCTCGCAGCCACGAGGCAACCAGCCCTGCCTGAAAGGTCGGGATGCTGAGGCGATACTGCCTTTCTGCAAGGCAAGTCAGCGAGCCTTCCACCGTGCCTTCCGGGGTTTCGATGCAAACCGGAAGCGAATCGTCAATGGCAAGCGCTGAAATATCGGCGGAGGTCGCGTAATCGAGGAATTGCCGCACGCGGTCGCCTTCGAGGTCGTAGGCTGTCCAGCCTTCTTGGGTTTCGGGTTTGTCGTCCCGATAATAGAAGTGGGGATAGCCGTGCCACGAAGGTTCGAAATCAATGCCCGCGCTTTCGGCGAGGGCGCGCACTCGCAGTTTCGCGTTCTCGAGAACGTCGAAGGGGAGTTTGGCGCGGCGCTGCCGTCCTTTTCGCGGCGTTTCGACGAAATGCGGTTCGCACGCGAGGAGGATGTCGGCGATGATGTCGGCAAGTTCGCGGGTTTTCGCTTCGTCGAATCCGCGTTGGGTAATCCAGGGCGTCCCGAGGCGGATGCCGGAGGGGTCGCGGGAATTTTTATCGCCGGGGATTGTGTTGCGGTTGCAAACGATTCCCGCAATGTCCAGTATTCGAGCCGCTTGGTCGCCGCTGAGAGTTGCGCCGTCCGCGCCTTGAATGGTGGTGACATCCACGTTGAGGAGATGGCTGTTCGTCCCTCCAAAGGGAATTCGGAAGCCGCGTTCAGCGAGGCGTGCCGCCATTGCAACAGCATTCTTGATGGTTTGTTCTTGGAGAACGCGGAATTGTTCGGTTTGTGCGAGTTTGAAGGTCAGCGCGAGGGCGGCGAAAACTTGAAGATGGGGGCCTCCTTGCTCGCCGGGGAAGACGGCTCTATCTATTTTTCGCGCGAGGGCGCGTTCTGTCGTCATGATGACCGCGCCGCGAGGCCCATGCAGAGTCTTGTGGGTCGTTGTCGTAACGACGTGCGCGTATCCTATGGGAGAGGGGACGACTCCCGCCGCGACCATCCCTCCAATATGGGAAATATCCGCGAGGAAGTACGCGCCGATTTCGTCCGCGATTTCGCGGAATTTTGCCCAATCGGGAATCCATGAATAGGAGGAGTATCCCGCGATGATAAGTTTGGGGCGATATTTCAGCGCGAGGTCGCGAACCGAATCGTAATCAATCCGTTCCGTTTCGGGGTCTACCGCATAGTGGACTGCGTGGTAATACTTGCCGGAGCGGTTGACGGAAGAGCCGTGCGAGAGATGTCCGCCATGCAGCAAATTCATCCCCATCACGGTGTCGCCGGGAGAAACAAGGGCATGATAGACCGCGTTGTTCGCGGGTGCGCCCGAAAGCGCCTGCACATTGACGTAAATTTCATCTGCATCGAAGCCATTTGCGGCAAAGGCTTCGGCGCAGCGGCGGCGGGCGAGGGCTTCGATGGCATCCGCATATTCCACGCCTTTGTAATAGCGCGGGTCGGAGTAACGGCGGTAATGCGCGAGTCGGGTGGGGTAGTCTAAAATTTCTTCTTCGCGCATTCGTCGGGTGTCCTCATCAGGATACCCTTCCGCGTAGATGTTTTGAAACGCGGAAGCGAGCGCCTCGCGCACCGCGAGCGGCGCTTGGCTCTCGCTGGGGATGAGAATCAACTTGCGATACTGACGCTCGGCTTCCAGACGCGTCAATTCATATACGTCCGGGTCGAGTTCGGATAACGTGCCGCGAAAGAGGTAATCGGTCATGGGAATCTCCTGAGAAAGAGGCATTCGAGAGTATCCTCATTGTAGAACGTCCCCCGAAGCGGGTCAAGCCTTTTGCCTTCCCCTGTGCTATAATCGCCCTTCGGAAAGGATTATTATGCTTCGAAAACTGGTGACTGTTTTCGGGGGCGACCCCCACAAGAAAAAAATCGAGGCGCTGCGCGGACTCGTCGAGGAAATCAACGCGCTGGAGCCTTCTTTCGAATCGTTGAGCGACGAAGCCCTTCGCGCGAAAACGGACGAGTTTCGCGCGCGTATTGCCGACGCGGTAGAGGGTATCGAAGACCCTGACGAACGCTTCGACGCGGAACAAGACGTATTGGACGAGATTTTGCCCGAAGCCTTTGCCGTTGTGCGCGAAGCCTCCAAGCGAACAATCGGCTTGCGCCATTACGACGTGCAACTCATCGGCGGAATCGTGATGCACCGAGGCACGATCGCGGAGATGAAAACCGGTGAGGGCAAAACCCTCGTCGCGACCCTGCCGCTTTATCTCAACGCGTTGACGGGAAAGGGAGTCCACCTCGTCACGGTGAACGATTACCTCGCGCGCCGCGATGCGCGGTGGATGGGACCCATTTATCATTTTCTTGGATTGAGTGTCGGCATCCTCCAAATGGCCGCCGCGACGGAAAACGGAAAGAAAGCCTTTCTCTACGACCCCTCGCGCGAATCCACGCATGAAGACCAGCACAATCTGCGAATGGTGCCGCGAGCCGAAGCCTACGCTGCCGACATCACCTATGGCACGAACAACGAATTTGGCTTCGATTACCTCCGCGACAATATGGCGATGCGTCTCGAAGACCGTGTACAGCGCGGGCATTACTACGCCATCATAGACGAGGTGGATAACGTCCTCATTGACGAAGCGCGGACGCCCCTCATCATTTCTGGACCTGCGAGCGGTAATCTTGAATGGTACAGCCGCATGGCGCAACTGGTCAAACAACTGAAGCCGGAAGATTACGAAATCAACGAACGCGACCGTTCGATTGCACTTACCGAAATCGGAATCGCCCATGTGGAAGAACTTCTTGGGCAGCCTCTCAGCGACCCGGAACGCCCCGAAGATGTGACTCCCGAACAGGCGCGGCTGATGGGATATTTGGAACAAGCCCTTCGCGCACAATATCTCTTCAAGCGCAACAAGGATTATCTCGTGCAGGGCGGAAAAGTCGTCATCGTGGACGAATTCACCGGACGCCTTATGCCGGGACGCCGATGGTCCGATGGGCTGCATCAAGCCGTCGAGGCGAAAGAGGGCGTGAAAATCGAGCCGGAAAATATCACCTACGCGACCATCACGCTGCAAAATTACTTCCGCATGTACGAGAAACTTTCGGGCATGACCGGTACCGCCGTCACTGAAGCGGAAGAATTCGATGAAATCTACGGGCTGGATGTACTTCCGATTCCGATGAATCTGGAATATCAGGCGATGGGACCCAACGCCGTCTACGAAGCCCGTAAAGCGAAAGAAGAAGATACCGGCTACGAATACACCTACTACGTCCGACGCGGCGCGCCCCCCGACGCGGCGCCCGAATTGTGGAAGCGCAAGGATTACCCCGATTCCATCTATCGGACGAAAGAAGCCAAACTCCGCGCGATTGTCAAAGAAATCATCCGCTTCCACGCGCAGGGACGCCCGCTTCTCATCGGGACGACCTCGGTGGAAAGTTCGGAGGAACTCTCCGGACGGCTCCGCGCCGAACCTGTGCGCCGCCTTCTCCAGACAATGCTCATCCGCCGCCGCTGGCTGGATGCGAATGACCGAGAGGAAGACGGACGCGTCATCGAGGAACTCATCCCTCTCAACGAACCATTGGAAAAACTTTCGCCCTCCATGCTGCGGAAATTCGCGCGTCCTCTTGGGATGGCATCCATCAACCCGGCAGACGAGGCGAATCTTCCCGTTTTGATGGATATTCTCAATCTCGCGCCTGAACACATGGAGCGGCTCAAAGCCATCGTTCAAGGCGGCGTTCCCAATCAGGTTTTGAACGCGCGGAAACATACGGAAGAAAGCCAAATCATCGCGGGGGCGGGCGCCTTCGGCGCGGTGACCATCGCGACGAATATGGCAGGGCGCGGCGTAGATATCAAACTCGGCGGCGAACTCGCGGAAGAGGTCGTCGCTTCGGTCAACCGCGTTCTTCGCAAAAACGGATACCGCGACCCTTACGATATGCCTCTCGAAGAGCGCCGCCAAGCCCTCCTTAAAATGGACTCTTCGCAATACGGAATCTACGAAACCGAAGTCCGCTTTTTCTTGCAATACTTCGAGGAAATGGAGCATGTGAAGGCCGTCGGCGGATTGCACGTCATCGGTGCGGAGCGGTACGAAGCCCGCCGCATTGACAATCAGTTACGCGGACGCGCCGCGCGTCAGGGAGACCCCGGCTCCTCGCGCTTTTTCCTCTCTCTCGAAGATGACCTGATGCGCCTCTTCGGCGGCGAGCAGGTAAGCAATCTGATGCAGCGGCTCAAGGTAGATGATTCTCTTCCTCTCGAAAACCGCCTTGTTGCCAATATCATCGAGCAATCGCAGGAGCGCGTCGAGGGCGCGAACTTTGATGTGCGAAAACATTTGCTGGAATACGATGACGTGCTGAACGCTCAGCGCGAGCAAGTGTACGCCCAGCGGGATAGAGTCTTCACCAAAGAGAATCTCAGCGAAGATATAGACGAAATGCTCTACGCCGAAGTGCAGCGACGCGTTGAATCGGCGTTTGCGGAGGAAGAATCTCTTTGGCGGCTTCTCGCATGGCTGGAAGGCGTACAACCCTCCTTCCCCTATGGCGAGGAGATTTACCCTTCCTTTACATACCGCATCCTCCTCGATGAATTGAAAGAGGGTGATATTCGTGAGACTATCCCCGCGCTGATTCGCCGCGCGCTCCTCGCTGAGCATGAGCATATCCTCTATACGATTGACTCCATTATCGAGCGCACCAGCGTCGCGTTGGAAGAACAGATTCGCGAACGGTTCGATATTCTCGATACCTTCCTCGAAGTGCAAAGCAATTTCGAGGAAATTTGCCGCCCGCAAGAGATTCTCGGCGAACTCATTGCACTCGTCCGCGTGCCGCTGCGATTGGATTCTGCTTCGTTGCGTCTCCTCGCAGAAGATCCTTACGAAATCGAGGAGAATCTCCGCGAGGCGATAGAACGCTATCTCTCCTCTCTCAATCTCACGCGGCTCCTCGGCGCGGTGGAACGCCGTCTCGGAGAATCGTTGAATCTCGATAAAAACGACCTCGCCTCTTGGGAGGAAGGTTCGCAAATTATTTTCGATGCCGCGCAGGACCTCATGGAACGTCAGCGGGAACGCTTGACGGGCGAAAATGGGCAGATTCTTCGGGAGTTGGATTCCGCGCTTAAGCAGAATCAGGCGGCGGCGGGGAGCGAAGCGGAGAAGATTCGCTTGTTGATGGGATTGGCGCAGGGCGCTCGCGCCGCGTTCGATTCGCGCACGCATCGTCAAATCCGCATTGCTTATACCCGCGTGGACTATGTCTATCTCGCCGCGCAACTTCTCGCGGACGAGGACGCGGATTCCCTCTTGGATGATGTCATGGACCATCTGGAGGGCGCGAGGGATGCGCTTCGCCGCGCGTGGGGCGAAATGGAATGGAATCAGCGTCTTCAATCGGCGAAAACGCTCTCGGAGTTTGGAACGGCTGCCGCGTTTCTATTTGAATCGAACGGCGGCGCGCATTCTCCTGAAGATGCTCCCGCCGCGCTTTCGGAGGCGGAACGGGATGCGCTCATCGAGGCGCTGGGAGAGTATCATCTCAACGAAACCTACCGCCAACTTTTGCTCAGCGCAATTACGGAATTATGGGTAGATTATTTGACCCGCGTCGAAGCCTTACGCGTTTCCATCGGACTGGAAGCCTACGCACAGCGCGACCCGTTGGTGCAGTACAAGAGCCGCGCGTCGGAGATGTTCCAGGAATTGATGGCGGATATTCGCTCGCAGGTCATCAGCCGCATTTTCGCGTATCAGCCGCGTCGTTTCCGCGCGGAGCCGTTTGCCGCAGCGGAATCCCTCCCTGCCGCAGTTGCTCCCGCATCGGAGCCTAAGAAAAAGGGACGCCGACGCCACAAAAAACGGAAACGGCATTAGTAGAAAGGGTATCGGATGCCTTCGACAGCCCCTACCGCTCCTCTAAATATCTTCGTTGCTCTCCCAAAAGTGGAACTTCACCGCCATTTGGAGGGATCGCTGCGTTTGGAGACAATGCTCGATATCGCTCGTTCGCATGGCGTCACGGTCCCGGCGAGTATTTTGCGGTTGAGTAATTTGGTGCAAGTGCAAGATGAAGAGCCGTTTACGTTTTCGAATTTCTTGCAGAAATTCAAAACGCTGCGTTTGTTTTATCGTTCGCCCAACGTCATTCACCGAGTCACACGCGAGGCTGTAGAAGACGCGGCGCGCGACAATATCCGTTATCTCGAATTACGGTTTACGCCGGTCGCGTTGAGCCGCGCGGAGCGGTTTCCGCTGCATGATGTGATGTCGTGGGTTTGTACCAGCGCGCGCGAGGCGGCGGAGGAATTCGGCATCAAGGTTCGGCTCATTGCCAGCGTCAACCGCCACGAAGGCCCCGAATTGGCGGAACAGGTGGCGTGGCTTGCCTCCGATTATATGCAAGATGGAATTGTCGGGTTGGATTTAGCGGGCAACGAGGCGGATTTTTCCGCGAAACCCTTTGCGCCCATTTTTCGGGAGGCGCGCGAATCGGGATTGCGCATCACGGTACACGCGGGGGAATGGGGCGGCGCAGAGAATATCCGCGAGGCGATAGAAGACCTTGGGGCGGAGCGAATCGGTCACGGCGTGCGAATCATGGAGGATCCTTCCGTTGTAGCGATGGCACAGGAGCGCGGCACGGTCTTCGAAGTCTGCATTACCAGCAATTATCAATCGGGCGTCGTGAAGCGTTTGGAAGACCATCCTCTCCCGCGCATGATGGACGCGGGGTTGAACGTGACCATCAATACCGACGACCCAAGCATTTCGCGCATTTTGTTGAGCGAAGAATTTCAGATTGCCCAAGAAGTTTTGGGGGTTCCTTTCGACGCGCTCAAAGAACGCGTCATGGCGGCGGCAAACGCTGCCTTTTTGTCTGAAACGGAGCGCGAATCCCTCGTCCAATCTTTCAAAAAAGCATTAGAATTACTTTGGATGTAAACGCTTATAAGCGGCAGAAACTCCGCCGCTTTATCCCAAAAAGGAGAAAAACCAATGGCTCAAGATTTTTTCAATGCCCGTGATACGCTCAAGACGAAGCACGGGACCTATACTTTTTACCGCCTGGATGCGTTGGAAAAAGCCGGATTGACGAATTTGCAAGAACTTCCCTTTTCTATCCGAATCCTGCTTGAATCCGCGCTGTGGCAATGTGATGGAAAAAGCATCACCGAAGAAGATGTGAAGCGAATCGCCGCGTGGACGCCGCAGGCGGAACACCGCCCCGGCATTCCCTTCAAGCCCTCCCGCGTCATCATGCAGGATTTCACCGGCGTTCCCGCAGTCGTAGACCTCGCAGCGATGCGTTCCGCGATGGCGCGTCTCGGCGGCGACCCCAAAAAGGTGAATCCCGTCGTGCCGGTGGATTTGGTCATTGACCACTCGGTGCAGGTGGATTTCTTTGCTACGCCCGACGCGCTTCAACGCAACGTCGAAATCGAATTTCAGCGCAACAAAGAACGCTACGAATTCCTGAAATGGGGGCAGCAAGCCTTCGACAATTTCCGCGTGGTGCCGCCTTCGACAGGGATTATCCATCAGGTGAATCTCGAATACCTCGGACAAATCGTCCAGGGACGCGAAGTCAACGGCGAATTGACCGCGTTTTCCGATACGCTCGTTGGCACGGATTCGCATACGGTGATGATCAACGGGCTGGGAATCCTGGGCTGGGGCGTCGGCGGAATCGAAGCCGAAGCCGCCATGCTGGGGCAGCCGATTGACATGCTCCTTCCCGATGTTATCGGCTTCAAACTCTACGGCAAATTGCAAGACGGCGTCACCGCGACCGATTTGGTACTCACCGTCGTGCAAATGCTTCGAGAAAAAGGCGTTGTCGGCAAATTCGTGGAATTCTACGGTCCCGGACTGGAAAGCATGTCCCTCCCCGATAGAGCCACCATCGCGAACATGGCGCCCGAATACGGAGCGACGATGGGCTTCTTCCCCGTAGACAAAGAAACTATCCGCTACATGCGCCTGACGGGACGCCCGGACGAGACCATCGAGCGCGTGGAGTCCTATCTCCGCGAGCAGGGTTTGTTCCGTGACGAGAATACGCCTGACCCGAAATTCACCGATACCCTCGAATTGGATTTGGGGAGCGTCGTCCCCTCGCTGGCAGGTCCCAAACGCCCGCAGGACAGAATCCCGCTTTCCGAGATGAAGCCGGAATTCCAGAAAGCCCTCGTCAACGAGGTAGGATTGCACGGTTTCGGTTTGACCCCGGAAGAGACGAAACGCGTCGCGAAGGTGAACGCCAACGGCGATTCCTATGAAATTGGACACGGCGCGGTCGTCATCGCTTCGATTACCTCCTGCACCAATACCTCGAATCCCTCCGTGCTGATTGGCGCGGGGTTGGTCGCCAAAAAAGCCCTCGAAAAAGGATTGAAGACCAAACCGCAGGTCAAGACCAGCCTTTCTCCCGGCTCCCGCGTGGTGACGGAATACCTGAAGCAATCCGGGCTTCTCGAACCGCTGGCGGAGTTGGGCTTCAACGTCGTCGGCTATGGGTGTATGACTTGTATCGGGAACTCCGGGCCTCTTCCCGGCGAGGTCGCGAAAGCCATCACCAGCGAAGATTTGGTCGTCGCGTCGGTCACGTCGAGCAACCGAAACTTCGAGGGACGCGTTCACGCGCTGGTCAAGGCAAGTTATCTCGCGTCGCCGCCGCTGGTCGTCGCCTATGCGCTTGCCGGAACGGTAGATATTGACCTGACGACCGAGCCAATTGGCATCGGCAAAGACGGCAAACCCGTCTACCTGAAAGACATTTGGCCCTCCACGCAAGAGATTCTCGATACCATCGCCGAGAACGTCAAATCCGATATGTTCCGCGAGAAATATGCAAGTGTCTTCGAAGGCAACGAATTGTGGAACGCTATCGAGGTGACGGAAGGGGATCTCTACAACTGGAGCGACGAATCCACATACATTCACCATCCGCCTTTCTTCCAGACTCTTACGCTGGATATTCCTCCTGTGGAAGATATTCGCAACGCTCGTGTGTTGGCGCTGCTGCGGGATTCGATTACCACCGACCATATTTCTCCCGCGGGCGCGATTCCTGCCGATGGCCCTGCCGGAAAGTATTTGCAGGCGCACGGCGTACAGCCCAAAGATTTCAACTCCTTTGGCTCGCGGCGCGGCAACGATTTAGTGATGACTCGCGGCACCTTCGCGAATATCCGATTGAAGAATCAACTCGTCCCCGGCGTCGAGGGCGGGTATACGCGTCATTTCCCCGATGGAGAAAAGACCTTCATCTTCGACGCGGCGGAGAAATATCGAGAAGAAGGCGTCCCGCTCATCGTCATCGCGGGGAAGGAATACGGCACCGGCTCCAGCCGCGACTGGGCTGCCAAGGGGACGATTCTCCTCGGCGTCCGCGCGGTTCTCGCCGAATCCTTCGAGAGAATTCACCGCTCGAACCTCGTGGGCATGGGGGTTCTTCCCCTCCAATTCCAGCCCGGCGAAAATGCCCAAACGCTGGGGTTGAGCGGCGAAGAAACCTACGATATAGTGGGATTACACGATGACATGCCCCCTCAAAGCGTCGTCACCATTCGGGCGCGCGCGGCGGACGGGGCTGTCAAGGAATTCAAAGCAACTGTCCTTCTCAACACCGAAATGGAAGTGGAATACTTCCGCAATCAGGGCATTTTGCACACCGTCCTGCGAAACATGGCACGCGGATAAAGGATTTCGGTTCGCCAAAAAGCCTCGGCATTGCCGGGGCTTTTTTCGCGTTATAGAGAAACGGAGGGCACACGAGATACCTGCCCATGTCATTGCGAGCCCCCGCAGGGGGCGAAGCAATCCCCGCGCGAATGTGT
>CAZDGZ010000051.1:0-13042 GCA_964505165.1 uncultured Anaerolineaceae bacterium
CTTTCGGGATCCATCGCCGAGGTCGGTTCATCCAAGAGAAGAACCGGCGGTTCGTGGATGAGCGCCCGCGCCAACGCGAGTTTCTGCCGCATCCCTTTGGAATACTTTCCGATATTTACATGCGCCACATCTGCCAATTTGAAACGCTCCAAAAGGTAGGAGGAGCGTTTTTTGCGAGTCTCTTTATCGAGACCGTACATCTTTCCGAAAAAATCCAGGTATTCCCACGCAGTCATGCGGCCGTATAAATCATGGTGTTCGGTAAGCACTCCGACCGATGCACGAACTTTTTCCGGCTCGCGGCGCGTATCATACCCTGCAACCAGCGCATAGCCGCGCGTCGGATGAAGCAGCGCCGCCAACATGCGGATGGTCGTCGTTTTTCCCGCGCCATTTTGCCCAAGCAGCGCGAGGATTTCCCCTTTCTGCACGGTAATAGATACGCCATCTACCGCCCAGAAATCTCCAAATTGCTTGCTAAGGTTTTCCGTTTTTATCACAACAACGCATCCTATTCTTTAGGGGAACATCGTTTTGAGCATAGTCTCTGGAAGACCCATCGTCAATAAGACAAAAGTCATCCAGATTGTACACTCATTCCGATGCCCGATTCATCCGATGCCGCCACCATAACGCAATAATCGAGGAGAGTGCGACAATCACCATCAACGTCTGATTTGCGTTCACGCCTTCAATTCTCGAGGCATCGAGGCGGAGGAAATCCAAGAAAAAGCGCCCAATCGGATAGATGACAAGATACGCAAGAAACACATCGCCGTTCTTGAGTTTATCACCCAAGCGATGCGAGAGCCACAGCAGCACCGCCATATTCCCCAAATTCCACAGCATTTCGTAGAGAAAGAGAGGATGATAATAGGAAACGGATTCGAATCCGGGAAGGCGGTGCACGGGGTCAATATACAACTTCCAGGGGAGATTAGTCGGTGCGCCATATAACTCTTGATTGAAGAAATTTCCCCATCGCCCAATCGCCTGTCCCAGCGCAAGCCCCGGCGCCGCGAAATCCGCCCACGCGCCGAAAGAGAGATTGTGTTTCTTCGTGAAAAGATACAACGCAAGCGCGCCGCCCATCACCGCCCCGGGGATCCCCAATCCGCCGTTACGCGTGTTGATGAGCGCCAACGGATGAGTCAGATAATACTTCGTTGTAATCCCCATCGCAATCGAGGAGGGCGGCGGGGTGAAAACATGCCAAAGCCGCGCGCCGACGATTCCGCCGATAATCAGCCACACCATCAAATCCCAGACGGTATCAGGGTCGTGTCCTTTGCGCTCGGCTTCTTTCTGCGCGAGAAATCCACCAGCCAACGCGCCCACCATAATGACGATTCCGTAAAAACGGACGAAAAACGAACCGATATAAAATCCTTCAGGCATCCTATTCTCCAAGAGTTGAAGCAAATCGAGCCCGCGCCTGTTTGCGGACGTGCCAAATGCGCTGCAACGCGGTGAAATTCGCCAAAATGGCAATAATCCACATCGCGACAACGGGATAGTCGAAGACCAACGCAGGAGCAAGGACCAAATAGCGTTCCACCCGCGTCAGCGCGCCGATTTTCGCCTCGAAGCCCAGCGCCTCCGCTCTCGCGCGGACATACGAGACCAACACCGACCCCGCCGCCGCGACGAAAACGAGGAACGCCGCCGTCGTCTTTCCCAAACTCAAGAAGTAATAAAGCAGCCCGCCGTAAATGACTAATTCGGAATATCTATCGGTCACAGAATCCACGAAGCCGCCGAAATCGCTGGGTTCGCCCCGCAGACGCGCCATCGTTCCATCCAAGGCATCTATCGGACCAACGAGAAGCACCACCAGCCCTCCCCAAAACATAGTTCCGCGGGCAATCAGCACCGCGCCGAAGACATTCCCCGCCAATCCGAGTAACGTCATTGTATTGGGCATCAACCCCAAACGATTAAGAAAACCTGCAATCGGCTCCAAAATCCATTTGAACCATACGCGCAGGAGGTCGGTAAAAGTCGTTTTCTTGCGCTCGATACTTTGTTCCACTATCTTGTCCTTTCTCGCAATAAGCGAAAAAAATTATCTAGGCACATGATATATTCGATGAACTCAGAAATAAATCATGCGGCTAGAGAAATATCATTCTTCCGATTCGTCTTCGGGCGGAAGGAGAACATCGCGGTCGCGCCCGCCGCCGCGAGAAGGGCCTACCGCGCCCATCTCCTCCAACGTATCCAGAAGACGCGCCGCTCTCGGATACCCGATTCTCAACTGTCGTTGAAGATACGAAGCAGACGCGCGGCGGGATTTCCGAATCAACGCGAGGGCATCTTCAATAAGTTTCTCATCTTCGTCCTTATCCGCTTCGAAAAGCAGACGTTCCCAAGGCGGCGCGGCGGAGGAGGGCGGAACGGCTTTTCGCCAATAGGCGATGACCTTTTCGATTTCTCTATCCGTCATCATCACGCCCTGCACGCGAAGCGGAGCCGAGGCATCCGGCGCGAGGAAAAGCATATCGCCGCGGCCCAGAAGATTTTCCGCGCCCGATGTATCGAGTATCACGCGGGAATCGACGCCGGAGGCAACCGCGAAGGCAATCCTCGCGGGAAAATTGGCTTTGATGAGACCGGTCACGACATCGGTGCTGGGACGCTGAGTCGCCATCACCAAATGGATTCCCGTCGCGCGCGCCATCTGCGCCAAGCGCACCAGATTATACTCCGTCGCGTCCGGCGCGTGCATCATCAAATCCGCCATTTCGTCAATCAGGACGACAATCTTCGGAAGAGGACGCCCCTCTTTCGTGCGGAGAATTTTCCGGTTGTAGGTATCAATGTTTCGAGAGCGGGAATGTTCCAGCAATTTGTAACGCTGTTCCATTTCCTGAACAACCCAGCGAAGCACGCCTTGAATACGCGTGATGTCTGTTTCCACTTTGCCGTAGAGATGAGGCAGCCCATTGAAGCGGATGAGTTCCACCATCTTGGAATCAATCATCACCATGCGGAGATTTTCCGGGGAATTATTCATCGCGAGGCACACCGCAATCGAGGTGATACACACCGATTTGCCGGAACCTGTCGCTCCCGCGATGAGAAGATGCGGCATCGCCGCGAGGTCTGCAACCACCGATTTCCCCGAAACATCCCGCCCTAACGCGATGGCTAACGGCGACTTTACGCGGTAAAAAGCCTCGGACTCCAAAATTGGGCGCAGACGCACGACGGAAACCTGCGCGTTTGGCACTTCAATTCCCACATACGAGCGCCCCGGCACCGGCGCTTCAATGCGAAGACGCTGCGCCGATAACGCGAGCGCCAAATCTTTTTGCAGCGAGGCAATTTGCGCCACGCGCACTTTCAGCCGCTGCGCATCGTCGCCGTTTGGCGCTTTCTCGATAAAGCCGGGTTCGACGGCGAATTGAGTCACCGAAGGCCCGACACGATAGCCAATCACCCGCGCGGGAATGCCAAACTCCGACAAGGTTTTCTCGATGAGACCCGCCGTTTGGTTGATGGTACGCTCATCCACGCGCGCCGCGCTGCCGGAGGGGAGAAGCGACAACGGCGGAAGCGAAGAATCTCTCGGAGGCGGTTTCGCAGGACGTTCCGACTCTTTCGGCGGAGGGGCAAGCGACTTCCGAAATTCGGGAGGAAGTTTCCGGGCGGGTTTCTTTCGAGCGGGAACATGCTCCGGTTCAGATTCCGCCGAAACAACGGAGTCAGGTTCCTCTTCCGGTTCGACTTCTCCGGCCGCTCGACGCAAAAGCGTCTCCAGTCCGCGCCACAATCCGAATCCGCTCATCACCGCAAATCCCCATCCCCCAATCAACACCACAATTCCCCAAGGATAGGGGAAGAGAATCGTGAAGAGTTTCCACAATCCCCATCCCAAACGGCCGCCATCCAGCCCCTGCTCCGCGCGCGAAAGAAGGTTGCCGCCCAAAAAGGCAAAGAGCGCGAGGGTGAGAAATGCCGCCGTCTCCAGCCAGAGCAATCTTCCCCAGTGAAGCACGCGTTCTCCGCGCCGCATCGTCAAAAACCCCGCCGCGCCCAGCGAAAGGACGAAGAGATAACTTCCCCATCCAAGCCACAGGCGGAGAAACCCAACCCAGGGAGAAAGAATCGTGCCTTCCGTCAGCCCCCACAGCGCCAAAAGCGAAAGCAGCGCGACCAAGAGAAAGAAGATACCCAGCACATCCCGCGCGAAACGCCCGAAATGCAAATTGATTCGCGCGAGTTTGTCTAGGAAATCTTCCGAGCGAGGAGGCTCAGGCGGAGGGGAATGTTTCGCCATCATTTCGACTCCAACCGCAAACTCAACCGCTGACGTTCCGGCTCGACGCGCAGCACCCGCACCTGCACCCTCTGCCCCTCGCGGAGATACGAGGTGATTCGTTCTCCGCGCGCCATCGGCAATTCCGACACATGAATCAACCCCTCCAACCCTCCTTCAAGACGAGCAAACGCGCCATAGGGAAGGATGCGCGTGATGGTCGCGTCGAAAACATCTCCAACGGGATACATGGATTCCGCGCGCTCCCAAGGATTTTCCTGAAGGCGCTTCAGACTCAGGGACACGCGATACCGTTCTGGGAAAATTTTCAACACCTGAACGTTCACCCGCTCATTCATGCGAAGAATCTGCTTCGGATGGGTAATCCGCTTCCACGACAATTCGGAAATATGAATCAACCCTTCCATTCCGCCCAAATCCACGAAAACGCCGAACTTGGTGATATTCGTCACCACGCCTTCAATCTGCTGTCCCTCGTAAAGCGAATCGAGCAATGCCTTTCGCCGTCCATCTTCCGACTGTGCCGCGCGTTCCGAAAAGACCAGGCGTCCCTCTTCGGGCACACATTCGATAACCTTGACCAGAAGCCGCCGCCCGACATACCGGGAAAGAGTCTCTTCGCGCGCCCCGCGCGTGGGAAAACTCTGCACAAGATGAGAATACGGCAAAAAACCGCTCACGCCCTCGCCGGAAAGCAGCAAACCGCCGCGATTATATCCATGCACGGTCAGCGAAACCGACATATCCCGCTGATACCAGTGCATCGCGGTTTCCCAGTTTTTCGTCTCTTTCTTTTTCGGGGAACGCGCAGCCGGTTTCGACGCGCCCCGCTCTTCCAATAAAATAGAACGCCACCACCCCTCGTCCTCATAGATGGAAGAATATCCATTCTCCAATTCGGGGGAAGAGGTCATTTTTTCTCCTTTTCTCCATTTCGTTTCGCATTCGCTTCCATTTCCATCACGGTCTTCGCAACCGCTTCGATAGCCACGCGCTGTTTTCGGTATAAATCCGCCTCCGACATCGCCAAGCGCGAGGCAACTTCTCGGACTTTTCGGCCTTCGATGAATTTCATCTCAAGGATATTGTACAAAACCCATTCTGTGGTAAATCGCCGCTCTCCTTCCGGTTTGGTACGGTCTACCGCCTTCCGCAAAATTGCTCGCAGCGCGTTGACGGCGTTTCCGTCATGCTGCGGCGCGGTCTGACGCACAATTTCCAAATCAATCAAGGGGTTATCCGTCAATTTCGGACCTCCCCAATAATGGCTCAACGCATCTTTCACCCAATGCGCCAAATCTGCCTCCGGCGGGAAAGAATCGGAAAGCATGCCGGTTTTGCTATCATACCTCCCCACCGCGCGCCAGCGTTGGAGCGCGTCCATTTTCGGCTGCAAATCCTGAAGCGAGCGAAAGAGTTTCTTCTGCACCAATCTATCTTCCAATGCGAGAGAAGCCCGCGACACCAGCGCCCACGCGGCATCATCGAATACAGCGGTTTCCGGGAGAATGACTCCCAAAATGCCCAAAAGAATTTCCTTGCCTGTTTCGGCATCCTCTCCGCGAAGAGGGAGGATGCGATATGCCCCCCACGAAAAACTCTTCGGGCGTATGCCGTTTTCTCCCTGCGCGGCTTGGATGGCTTTCGACAATAACGCGCCTTCCAAAGACTCTCGTTCCCCGGAAAAAACGAGGAGAGAAATCTCCTCTTCATCCAGCGCCGCGAGGAATGCAGAGGGCGATTGAAGATGGTCTCTCATCGCTGCCAGCGCCGCCTCGAGGAATTGCCGCAAATCGCCGCGTGTGAACAAACGCTCCTCCACGCGCTGCAAAAGGAGGAGTTCGCTGCGGTCTCCACCGAAGAAAAGCCATCTCTCAAGGAAAGGCGCGGCGAGTGTGATGGTATGCTCCATCAACAAAATCATTCCTACGACGGTAATCGGGACAAACGCGGAATACGCGCCGCCGCTCAACGCCTCTCCCGCTCGGCGGACAATCGTCATCGTCCCCAGCGTCACGGAGGCGGTCACCGGACCCCGCAAAATCCACCGGAAAAGACGGCTCTTCACCAACCTATCCGGCGAGGAGACGCCGAAAAAGGCCACCGCGTACGCCATCACCACCACAAGCCCGCCGACGAGAAAATTGACAGAAGTTGCCGTCAGCCAAAACAAAAGGGGATGTTTCGCGGCAGGCGCAGAGCCATAAAGAAGATAGGGGTACGACCCCATCGCGGGAGCCGTCGCGCCCGCCATAAGATAAATCATGCGGCGGCGTCCTGCGCGGGTTAGCATTCGGCGGTACGCGCGCAAAAAATTCACACCCGCCCATACCATCGCAGCCACATAATACAGGGTGAAAATCGTCGTCCACACCGTACGCTGCAAATACGGAACAGGCATCCCGTCAGAGACAAACGCGCCGACTAGCGCGCCCCGCGCGTGCAAAACCAAAAATCCCGTCGAAAGCGCGTAAGTTGCGCGGATAGCCCATCGCCGCCGCCCGCGAGAGGGACGCCCTGCCGTCGAGAGAATGGCATCCGAAAGATGAAGATAAGACGCGGGGAGAAAGACGATTCCAAGCCATTGAAGGCGCAGCAACAACTCCACCCCTTGCGGCGGGAGATCCGTAGTTTGCAGCGCCTCGGAAGAGAAGACGATGACAACACAAAGCAAAATGATAGCAAAAGAGCGCGCCACACGGTCGCGCAAATTGAACGTCAACGCGTAGAAAAGTAACGAGAAGGCTGTAATCGCAATGCCAGCCGTAAGAATCTCGTCAATGGTGCGTATCCCCACAAAAAAGCCGTCATTCCAACCGTTAAACATCATCCTCTACCGCGTCACAACAGAGCGACGCGCGGCATCTCCTTAAAGTTTCTTTCCAAAAAAGAGCGCCACGTCTTGCGTTTGATAATAATGGTCGTTATAGCCGCTAAATTCGAAGCCAAGACGCCTCGCCAACGAAATCGCCGGATGGTTCTTCGAGGGAATTTCCAAAAAAATCTGTTCGTACCCTCGCGTCAGCGCCCAATCCTCGGCAGCGCGGAGAAGGGAAATCGCGACGCCTCTTCGGCGCGTCTCCGGCAGGACGGCGAAATCCGTCACCCAGACCGCGCCGGAGGATTCCTGCCCGAAAAACCGAACATATCCAACCGGAGCCTCCTCCTGCACGGCGACGAGGGTTTCCGCGCCGCGTTTCCACACATCGGCAAGGGCAAAAGGATCACGCGGATACGGCACAGAGACCGCGCGGGGAAGCCGCACTTCCCGAAACACGGCGGCTATCTCGCCATTCTTCCGCTGAAGCGTGAGTTGCCAGACATATTCGCTCAACACCGCGTGATCCATCCCCATCAAGCGGGGAATATCCGTCGCAATTGCAGGACGCACAAGAAATTCACTCTTCATTCGTCACCCGAATTGGAATCTCGCACGGAGGCAGAGATTCACCTTGATTATCCGTTGCAACGAGACGAAGGCGATAATTCCCGACCGGAAGTTCTCCCGTATCCAGACGACCGAGGACATCTTCGTGAATCACGCTTCGCCCCGCGTAAATCGTCGCCCAGGTGTCCTGCCCTTCGGGAGCAATTTCGAATTTATAAAACCCGAAGTTCGGCACATCCACCGTTCCGACCAAATCTACAATCCCTTTTACCGCGTCGCCGGGAGACGGCGAGGAGATGTACAACGAGTCCGGGAAACACCCTTCTCCCATCTCCGCAGGAATCGCGGAAAGAGTCATCGCGTACGCCGTCGCCTGTTCGGGAGGAATCGTCCCCGTCGGCGTGGCAAGAAGAATTTGCGTCTCCGAAAGGAAATCGGAGGGAAGAGCGGGGACTACGAACGCGACGATGAAGAACTCTCCCAGCCCTATCGCGAGGAAGAGCACCAGCGCGGAAATCGAGCGGGCAAGCCGGCGATGGGCGATATCTCGTTCCAAGCCAAACACTGCGACTTTCTTCTCTTGCCACGCGCGCCACAACGCGCGTCCCGCAAAAAGCAGGCCGACGAACACGAAGAAGAAAATCAGCAATGCGTAGTCCGCCAAAAAGCGGTACACGACAACCATTGGATTTACAACGCCCTCATCACACCGCGCAAAACCGTCTCGATTTTCGGCGCGATAACTTTCCCCGCCTCCAAAACCTCGGCATGAGTCGTGATGGTGTTCCCATCCAAATTGGCTTTATTGCTGATTCCTGAAAGTCCCAGCACCCTCGTGCCTCCATGTCGGGCAACGGTCACTTCGGGGACAGTAGACATCCCGACCGCGTCCGCGCCGACGACTCTCAGGAAGCGTAAATCTGCCGGCGTCTCGAAAGAAGGACCGCTCAGGGAAACATAAACGCCTTGATGAAGGGAAACACCTGCCTCCTCCGCGACGCGCAAGGCAAGCGCGCGAAGGTCTCTATCATACGCCTGGCTCATGTCCGGGAATCGGGGACCGAACTCGTCCAGATTCGGACCATACAAAGGATTCATCCCCGTCATCCCGATTAGATTGAGATGGTCGGTAATCAGCATCACATCTCCGGGAACATATTCGGGATTGATGGCGCCCGCCGCATTCGTGACGATGAGAATCTCCACGCCCATGCGCTGCATCACACGAATAGGGAACGTCACCTGCGCCATCGTATATCCTTCGTAGAAGTGAATTCTCCCCTGCATTAGGAAAACATCCTGCCCTTCCAACGTTCCTAAAAGGAGGCGTCCCGCGTGCCCCTTGACAGTGGAAACTGCCCAATGCGGTAACTCACCAAAAGGAAGAACCGTCGCGTTTTCTACCGCGTCTGCAACCGCGCCCAAGCCGGAGCCAAGAATGACCCCTACGCGAGGGGCGAGGTCAGTGCGTTTGCGAATCGCGGCGACGGTTTCGTCAATCATTTCTATTGTGGTCCACTGAATTTCCATGTTCCATCCTTGTTTGGTTTTCTACTGAACGTATCGAAGAAAAACTATCTGCGGATAAGCCCGCTGGCAATCCTTGCGAGCCGCTGAACGCGGCGCGGCAATCTCCTAACTACGAAACGACCTAACGACCTAACTAATGTTCTTGTGCCTAGGAAATTATATCATTCGCGGAGAAAGTTGTCGGGAAGAGAGCATCTCCCTAGAAAAACAGCCCGAACATTTCGTTCAGGCTGCCACAAAAGGAGAGAGAAAAAGGGCTATGTGCCCTCTTCCCAGGAGTTGAGATAGCGAATTTGCTCTTCGGTAAGGACATCAATTTTCACGCCCATCGCGTCGAGTTTCAGGCGGGCGATTTCTCTATCAATATCTTCCGGCACGCCGTAGACGACTTTCTTCAAGTCCGACGCGTGTTTCACCATATATTCCGCGCTCAATGCTTGATTCGCAAACGACATATCCATCACGGAAGAGGGATGCCCCTCTGCTGCCGCGAGATTGATGAGACGCCCTTCGCCCAAGATGTGAATCAGGCGTCCATCCGGCAGTTCGTATTGGTCTACGAAGGGGCGCACGCGGCGCGGTTCGCCGACCGCCATTTCCTCCAACGCGGGGATGTTGATTTCCACGTTGAAATGCCCGGAATTCGCCACAATTGCGCCGTCTTTCATCACTTCGAAGTGATGCTTGTCAATCACGTTGATATCGCCCGTCAGCGTGACGAAGATATCGCCGATTTTCGCGGCTTCCATCATCGGCATCACGCGGAAGCCGTCCATCACGGCTTCGAGGGCTTTGAGCGCGTCCACTTCGGTGACGATGACGTTCGCGCCCATGCCGCGAGCACGCATCGCCAGCCCGCGCGAGCACCAACCGTATCCCGCAACGACGAAGGCTTTTCCGGCGAGAAGGACATTCGTCGCGCGGATGATTCCGTCAATCGTAGACTGCCCCGTACCGTAGCGGTTGTCGAAGAAATGTTTGGTCATCGCGTCGTTGACGGCGATGACGGGGAATTGCAGCGCGCCATCCGCAGCCATTGCGCGAAGACGAATCACACCCGTTGTCGTTTCTTCCGTGCCGCCGATGATGTCGGGCAAAAGGTCACGATGGGCTTTGTGGATGGTGGAAACCAAATCCGCGCCGTCGTCCATCGTCATTTGGGGTTTGTGCGCAATCGCCGATTCCAGATGCTTGTAATAAATTTCGTTGCTTTCGCCTTTAATGGCAAAAACCGGAATTTCGTAGCGGTTCACGAGCGCAGCCGCTACATCGTCCTGCGTCGAAAGGGGATTCGACGCGGTGAGAACGACATCCGCGCCGCCTGCCTGAAGAGTCCGCATGAGATTCGCGGTTTCGGTCGTCACATGAAGACAGGCGGAAATCCGCACGCCCTGAAGAGGCTTTTCTTTTTCGAAACGTTCTCGAATCAGGCGCAAAACGGGCATCTCGCGTTCCGCCCAATCAATACGCCGCATCCCGCCTTCGGCGAGATTGATGTCTTTGATATCGTAATCACTCATTGAAAAAACTCCTTATGAAATAAACGACGGCTTATCGAAGGAAAACATCCAGTTTTCCGCCGTCGTCGAAATAGCGCCGAAAACGGGAGACGAATTCGCCGCGCGTGTACGCGTGATTCTGCGTACCGTTTTGTTCCAGCACATAGGTCGCGGCGAGCGCGCCTATTTGTCCGCATAATTCCCAATCGAAGCCGCGAGCATAGCCCGCGAGGAAGCCGCCGCGAAACGCGTCGCCCACGCCGGTGGGGTCCGCAATTCGTTCAGGCGGCACGACAGGAACCGAGATTTCCTTCCCGTCCGCGTAAATGGATGCGCCGTTCTCCCCGCGCGTCACGACGAGAATCTCCACCTCGTCCAATATCGAATCGAGGGTCGCGCCGGTTTTCTTGCAAATCAAATCGAACTCGTAATCGTTGATGAAGAGGAAACGCGCGCCTTTCATATCTTTCGCGATGGATTCTCCATCGAGACGCGCCACCTGCTGCCCAGGGTCATACAAAAACGGGATTTTCGCCTGACGGCACTCTTCCGCGTATTTCGTCATCGCGTCGGGCGCGTTCGGGGAAACGACGACCAAATCCGGCGAGTCCGCGTCGAGGACGGAAAGTTCGGCCGCGCGCGCCATCGCGCCGGGGTAAAAACTCGCAATCTGCGCGTTGACGGAATCCGTCGTCGCGAAGAACGAGGCGGTGAAATCCTCCTCGATGACTTTCACCAACGAGGTATCCACGCCGCGGGCATCGAGCCAGGCGCGGTAATCGCTGAAATCTTGCCCCACTGTCCCCATGAGGAGCGGGGTTTCGCCAAGAAGCGCGAGGGTGTACGCGATATTCGGCGCAACGCCGCCGCGCTGCCGCGTCATCGAATCGACGAGGAAAGAAAGGCTAATCGAAGCCAAGCGTTCCGGCAAAATTTGTTCTTGAAATTTGCCGGGGAAGGTCATCAAATAATCGTAGGCAATAGAGCCGGTTAGGAGAATTTTCATACTCGTTCCTCTCGAAGAAGCGAAGAAAGCCCGGAATCGAAAGGCGGATATACGATGCCTTTTTCCGTCACAATCGCGGTAATCAGCCGATGAGGGGTCACGTCGAAGGCAGGATTTCGCGCCGACGCGCCCTCCGGCGAAAGGCGGCGTCCGTCTCTCTGAATAGATAACACCTCGTCAGGAGAACGTTCCTCGATGGGAATTTCCTCTCCGCTTGCCAAAGAGAGGTCAATCGTCGAGGTGGGGACGACCGAATAGGCGGGGATGTCGTTATCCCGCGCGGCGAGTGCGAGCATGTATGTGCCGATTTTGTTCGCCACGTCGCCGTTGGCAGCGACTCTATCCGCGCCGAAAAGGACTTTTTGCGCTTGTCCCGTATGCAAGAAATAGCCCGCCGCGTTGTCGCTGATAATGTCAAAGGGGATGCCGTATTGCTGCAATTCCCACGCGGTCAGGCGGGACCCTTGTAGACGGGGACGCGTTTCGTCTACGAGGACATGAATCCGCTTGCCTTGTTCATGGGCAAAACGGATGACGCCCAGCGCTGTTCCCCAATCTACGGTAGCCAGCGCGCCCGTATTGCAATGATGGATAATCGTATCTCCATCTTCGATGAGAGTCGCGCCGTGCGCGGCAATCGCTTTGTTCACGGCAACATCTTCGTCGGCGATACGCTGCGCTTCCTCCAGCGCCGCCGCTCGGAACGCCGCCGCGTCGCCCTCGAAAGAATCCAGAACTCGGAGCATCCGATTCAACGCCCACGCGAGATTCACCGCCGTCGGACGAGAACGCTTCAGCATATCCGCCGCGGCGCGGCATTCCGCGCGGAGGGTATCCACCTCCCGCGCATCCGATTCGAGGGCGGCAAGCGCCAGCCCGAAAGCCGCCGCCGCGCCAATTGCCGGCGCGCCGCGTACCGTCATCGAGCGAATCGCCTCCGCGACCTCTTCCACGCGGCGAAAACCGACCACCTCCAACCGTTCCGGCAGGAGGCGCTGGTCAATCATCTTCAATTCATTTGTCTGTCGGTCAAAAAAAACGGTTCTCATGAACAAACCCATAAAAAAGCGCTCCCGTGCGAGAGCGCCAACGTCGCCCGTAGTTTAGCACGGGAGGGAGGGATTGTCAAAGCCCGCGAGGGATTTTCAAAAGAAAGGAGGGGAGCCATTGACGTATTCTGTCCAACAAGTGATACTCCCAACGCGTCATTCTAAATCTTTACAGTAATTTTGGTATGTTCATTTCTGTCTTTTTTTGTTCTTTCACTTCTTCGCAGGGGCGCGCCCCTCCACTATGGCGATTTCATCCTCCGTCAGCCCGTAGAGTTGATAAACCAG
>CAZDGZ010000052.1:0-1639 GCA_964505165.1 uncultured Anaerolineaceae bacterium
GCTTGCAAATGCGCGTGATTTTCATTCATCAGCGCGCCGAGAGAATCGAGGTCTCCGTTTTCAAGGGCGAGACGCGCGTTTCGAGCAATGTCGCCAATGGCGGCAAAACGCATACCCGTTTCGCGAGGATTTTCCTCCCGCAGGCGGCGCACGTCCGCAACGGCTTCTTTCGTCGGGGCGGGGATTCCGGTATCGCCGATGACAAGCGTAAAGGGACGCGCGATGGAAAATCGCTGCGGTAACTGCCCCTTGATGAAGAAAACCGGCTGTTGATAGACAATCACGGTATTGTCTATGCCCGAAGGAGTTCCATGATGGATTTTTTCCACCTCGTAGGCGATATCGTTCACTTTCTCATCCGGCAGCGGAAGCCCCACATGCGCGGTCAGCGCGCGCACCAATGCAACCGTCACCGCTGCGCCGGAGCCTAGTCCCGATGCGATGGGAATGCTGGAGGAGATGAGGACGCGGAATCCTTTTTTTCGCGGGGTTTCGGGAGGAGGGAGCGCGGAAAGGGCGAGTTCTGCTGCCACGCGGAGGGGATGGCGGGGATCCAGTGCGGCGCGTTCCGTTTCGTCCAGATGAATGCCGGGGGCGCGGAACCAGATGCCGGGTCGGTCCGAATCCGAAACCTCCGCTTTCGCGTGGACCTGAATCACGGGAACAGCAAGCGCGGGCTGCCCATAGACGACAGCATGTTCCCCAAAGAGAATGATTTTTCCGGGTGCGGTTGCGAGAGTCATTTCGAGAAATAGAAAATGGCAAGGACAGCGGCGGCATAAAGCGCGCCGGCAATTTGAAGCGGCCTATCGGAGAGTACCACGTCTTCGGGCGCGCCGCCGATTTCCTTGACTTGAAGAAGGTATTGATAGCGCAATACGCTGTACATGACGAAGGGAATGGTAAGCATCATCGCGTGGTTTTCCGGGAGATTGGGCGCGGAGAAGGAATAGAGGCTGTAGGTGATAATCGTCATGCCCGCAGCGAGGGTAATGGTCTGGTCGAGAAATTCGGCGGTATAGCCCTCGAGGACGCGGCGATGGGCATTTGCGTTCGCGGCGAGTTGAGAGAGTTCCGCCCGGCGTTTACCCGCGCCGATGAGGAGCGCGAGAAAAGTGGTGAAAATGTAGAGCCAGGGAGAAAATCTCTCCACTTGAATCAACGCGACCCCCGCCGCAACACGGATGACGTAAAACGACGCGAGGATGAGAATATCCAACAAGACGATATGTTTGAGCCGCAGCGAATAAAAGAGATTGAGCAAAAGGTAGATGAGTGCGATGACCGCAAAGGAAGGGGAAAGAATATACGCGGCAGGTAATGCGAGGAGAAGAATCCCGGCAGCGGCTCCGAACGCGACATTAACGGGAAGCGCGCCGGAGGCAATCGGGCGATTCCGTTTCGAGGGATGCGCGCGGTCGGATTCGATGTCGGCGATGTCGTTGAAGAGGTAAACGGCGCTCGCGAGAAGGCTGAAAAGCGCCGCCCCCGCGAGCGTACGGAGCACCGAGTCGGGATGCGTGAGTTGCCTATCGAAAACCAACGCGGCGAAAACGAAGATATTCTTCGCCCATTGTTTGGGACGCATGGCTTTGAGCAGCGCGCGGAAGATTTTCATAGAGGGTATTATATCAACGAA
>CAZDGZ010000052.1:1739-12687 GCA_964505165.1 uncultured Anaerolineaceae bacterium
TTTTTCGTCTTCGCAGGCTTTCTTTCTTCCGTATCGCGCGCGTCACGAGAAAATCCATCACCGGATACACCCCTGCACCAAGCAAATTATTGAGAGCGAAAATGACCTTGCTCTCGAAACCGGGCAAAATCAAGTATTTGCCGCGTGCCATCCCGCGCAGCGTTTCCAGCGCGACTTTCTCCGCCGAAAGAAGCCCGCCCGCGCCCGAAATTTCCTTCGTCTCGAAAGGCTTCAACGCGGCTTCTTCCCGTAGCGAAGGCGTATCGGTATCCGGCGGAAACACAATCGAAACCCGTACCCCGCGCGGCTTCAACTCCGAGCGCAATACATCCGAATACCCGCGCAACGCGAACTTCGTCGGCGCGTACGCCGCATAGCCGAAAACGCCAATGAATCCCGCGACGGAAGAAAAATGCGTCAGATGACCACTCCCGCGAGAAATCATCTCCGGCAGAAACGCGGCATTGAGATTCGCCACGCCGAGATAATTGACCTCCATCAAACGACGATATGTCTCGAAAGGAATCTCCTCCGCGTAGCCGGGATGGGTAATCCCTGCCGCGTGGAGAATCATATCGGGGATGCCGCTCTCGCGGCGGATGTGTTCGACCGCCCTTTCCACCTGATTCCGGTCCGCGACATCAACGGAAAGGTACGCATGTCCCGTTTCCCCTTCCAGCGAGGCAATCGCCTCCTTCAACAGCGACTCGCGGCGCGCCAAAAGCCACAGCCGCGCGCCCGCCCGTGATAACTCGCGCGCCATCGCCAACCCGATTCCGCTGGAACCGCCGGTAAGGACGATGGTTTTTCCTTGAAAATAAGATTGCCATTGCATCCGCATTTCTCCTGAAAACGAAAATCTTTGTTCCTGAGACGCCATCCGCCCCTTCGCACGGACTAGCGAGTCGGCGATGGAGGCGTTTCGGCGTCCGATTTACGCGAAACAGGAACGGCTTCTACGGAAAGTAACTCTCTCGAATGAGGCGCGTAATACGCCGTATACGCGACGTTCCTTATCTTCATCAACGCATTAAATTGTCTTCGGTTGCTCGGATACACCTTGCGCGCGGCGGGGAGTTTCAGACGGTAGAAAGTGCGGGTAGTCTTGACCACTTTTTCCCGTTGTCTATCCCAATGAGTATGGGTTACTTTCTTGACTTCTCTTTCCAGATTTTTGCCGCATCTGACGCGTTTCTCCGTCCAGTCTTTTTGCCAGGGCGAAGTCGAATTCATATATCTGCGCAATTTTATCCACCACATCTCCGCAACGAAAATCAACGAGAGGAGAACCCATACCCAGAAATGCAAGTGAAAAATTATCGCCGCCAGCCCAAGCCCCATTGCCCCCAACGCCCCGTAAGTGATGGTGACAAACCAACCTTCGCGAGCCATTGCTTTGACCATGCGAAATTGGAGTTGCCGCGCCTGACGCTGCGTCATCCTTTTCTCACGGTTTGCCGCCAAATCCTCTTGCGTGAAGTGAAAGACATCTTTCAACGCGGGAAGAAAATCGCTAAGTTCGGCGCTAATCTTTTCAGCGGAGAGAAGCCATTTCCCGCGTCCTAAAAAATAAAACGTATAAGTTCCGGGCGAGAGAGATAACGGCTCATCCAGCAGAACCTTGAGAGGGCGTCCCTCTTCGGTGCAGGCAATATAATCACTGCGAAATAAACCGCGCTTCCACGCGACCTCTCCAGACACAGCGACGATATTCGTTTCGGCGAAGTCTTTGGCAATACGATGGGTATAGAAGAACCCTTTGAGAGAAAGAAAAACCGCCGGTATTGCCAGAACGATGGCAAGAAGCGCCATCAAGCGCAAGAACGCGGTCTCGTGTAGAAGGCGAAAATCTCCTCCAAAGACAAAAAAGAAAATTACGCCGAGCAAAAGAATCGCGAAGAATACCGTTGCAAGAATGAGTTTCAGGTAACTTCTGCCCTCTTCTTGTAGCACCCTTTGCTGAGATGGAGAAAACTCCCCTTTTTTGTTTGCCGCGATATTCGTTCTGCTGGTCAATTTATATGCCACGTCCTGCCTCCCGTTGTTCTGCGTCCGAGTGTATGAAACACACGATGCGGATACAACCCAACCTCCTGTCTATTGAAGACAATCCGTCAGGTTCGGATACACAAGAGGCAGAGGCAACTCTTGCAACGGGGCGATTGTTGGATATCCTCAACAGGAGTGCGAATAAGGTACACAACGTACCGGTAAAGATATTATCCCATAAAGTTCGGATTTGCAGGAAAGAGCCGAAAGAAAGGGAATCCCAAACCATGACGCGGCGAAGCAATCTCATCGTTCGTTCGGTGGTCTCGTAGTAAGGAGATTGCCGCGCCGCGTTCAGCATTTCGCAAGGACAGGCAGCAGTGAAATTTCTTTAGGAGTTACGCAGTTCCCCCGGCTCGCCATGACATGAAAACGAGGGAGTTTACGACCAACTGCGTAAGTCCTATTCTTATTGAAGTTGCGCTCGGATTTTTTCTGCAGTTTCCTTGTATGCCGCGAGTTTTTCTCGCTCTTTTTGCACCACCGGCGGCGGCGCTTTCTCCGCGAAGGGGCTGGCAAGAAGTTTTTCCAGACGGGCAATCTGGCTCTCGGCTTCCGCGAGTTCTTTTTCCAGACGGGCACGCGCCTCTTCGAGATTCACCATCCCGCTGAGAGGAAGATAGATTTCCACCGAACCGGCGACCAGCGCGATATGCCCTTCCGGTTTTTCGGGGAGTTCGGCTTCCACGCGCAGCGCGTCGGCGTCCAATCCGGCGAGACGCGCCAAAACCGGAGCCTGCGCCGCGAAGAGGGCGGATTTTTCTCCGGCGGCGACAATGGCGGGCAGACGCTGGCTGTGTTTGATATTCTTCTCCGCTCGCAGGTTGCGAATGGCACGGACGGCTTCCTGCAAAAGCGCGAAATCCGCGACTTTGGCATCCTCCCACGCCTCTTTCTCGCGCGGCTCAGGGAAAGACGCAATGATGAGCGCCTCCGGCCAGGAATCCGCGAGAGGGGCAAGCGGCGAATCGAGCACCGCGCCGCGCAGATGTCCCCACAATTCTTCGGTGACGAAGGGCATGTAGGGGTGCAGCAGCCGCAAACTCGTATCGAGAACGCGGACGAGGGTCTCCGCCGTCCGATACGCGCGGGCGCCGCCTTCCGCCAGTTGAGTCTTGGCGATTTCGATGTACCAATCGGCAAATTCGCCCCAGAAGAAATCGTACATCTGGCGTCCCGCCTCGCCGTATTGGAAATTGGCGAAAAGCCGCTCCACGTTGCGGATGAGGTCCTGCAGCCGCGCCCAAATCCAGGAATCGGCGAGAGTCCAGTCGGCGGATTCGCCTTCCGGCGCGGAGTCCACCTGCCCCAGCGCGGCGATGACGAAGCGTCCCGCATTCCAGATTTTATTGGTGAAATTGCGGTTGGCTTCCACCTTCTTCAGACTGAGATTCATGTCGTTGCCGGGCGTCGCGCCGACGAGGAGGGTAAAACGCAGGGCATCGGTGCCCAGTTCATCCATGACGATGAGCGGGTCAATCACGTTGCCTTTCGTCTTGGACATCTTCTGCCCGTGTTCGTCGCGAATCAGCCCGTGCAGGTAAATGGTGTGGAAAGGCGCTGTGCCGGTGAATTCCAGCCCCATCATAATCATCCGCGCCACCCAGAAGAAAAGAATATCGTAGCCGGTTTCCATGATGGAGGTGGGGTAGAAATAGCGGTAATCGGGCGTCTCTTCGGGCCATCCGAGCGTGGAAAAGGGCCACAGCCCGGAGGAAAACCAGGTATCCAGCACGTCCGGGTCCTGATGGATATTCTTCGAGCCGCAATGCGCGCAGACGGCGGGGTCTTCACGGGCGACGGTCTCTTTGCCGCAGTCGTCACAGTACCAAACCGGAATGCGGTGTCCCCACCAAAGTTGTCGGCTGATGCACCAATCCTGAATGTTTTCCAGCCAGTTGAAGTACACCTTTTCGAAGCGTTCCGGCACGATGCGGATTTTGCCTTCGCGCACGGCTTTCAACCCCGCCGCGGCGAGCGAATCCATTTTGACGAACCACTGAGTCGAAATCATCGGCTCGATGATTTCTCCGCCGCGCTGCGAAACGGGGACCTGATGGCGGTACGGCTCTTCTTTGATGACCAGCCCCGCGGCGCGCATATCTTCCCAAAGTTTCTTGCGGGCTTCGAAACGGTCTAGCCCCTGATAGGGGCCTCCGTTTTCGTTGACGCGGGCCTCCTCGTCCAGAATGGAGATGAGGTCGAGATGATGCCGCGCCCCGATTTCGTAGTCGTTGGGGTCGTGTGCCGGTGTGATTTTGAGCGCGCCGGTGCCGAATTCGATATCCACATATTCGTCTGCAATCACGGGGATAGGACGCCCCAGGATGGGGACGAGGGCGTTCTTGCCGATGAAGCGCTGATAGCGCGGGTCGTCCGGGTGAACGGCAACGGCGGTATCGCCCAGAATGGTCTCCGGGCGCGTTGTGGCAACGGGGATGTACGCGCCCTCCTCGCCTTCGATTTCGTACTTGAAGTAATACAGTTTGCCCTCGACCTCTTTGTATTCCACCTCCAAATCGGAGACGGCGGTCTTCAGCCCCGGCGACCAGTTGATGAGGCGGGGGCCGCGGTAAATCCACCCTTTTTCGTAGAGGCGCACGAAGGCTTCGCGCACCGCTTTCGAGAGGCCCTCGTCGAGGGTGAAGCGTTCGCGGCTCCAGTCACAAGAGGCTCCCAAACGGCGAATCTGTCCCACAATGCGGTCGTGGTATTTCTCCTTCCAGGCCCAGGCGCGTTCGAGGAATTTCTCCCGCCCCAAATCGCGGCGGGTGAGTCCATCCTTCGCCAAATCCTTTTCCACCATCAACTGCGTGGCGATTCCGGCATGGTCGGTGCCGGGGAGCCAAAGCGCGGCGTATCCCTTCATGCGATGATAGCGAATCATCAAATCTTCCATGCTGACGAACATGGCGTGTCCGAGATGCAGTTCGCCGGTCACGTTGGGCGGCGGGATGGAAATGACAAACGGCTCTTTGGTCGGGTCGAAATCGGGTTCGTTGGGGTCGTTGGAGGGCTTGAAATAGCCGTGTTTCTCCCAGAATTCGTAAATTCGGGGTTCGGTATCTTTCGGATTATAAGTTTTTGGAATATCGCGCGTCATAGTGTTCTCCTCGCAAGAATTAAAAATCGCCCGTCGTCCCTGAGGACGAAAGGGCGATTCCTTCCGCGGTACCACCTCGGTTCGCCGCGTGATGCGGCGCGCTCAAGACCGACTATCATCGGCTCGCGCGGTAACGGGCGCGTCCCGTGCCGTTCTACTCTCGGAAAATCCGATTTCTTCGGCAGCGACCTTCGGGCGACCTTCGGCGGCGGGTTCCTGAGGAACGCTTTCAGCCAATTGGCGTTCCGTCTCTGGCAGGGCTTCGGCCGCGTACTCCTCCCGAAGCGTTTCGCCGATTATACAGGGAGGGAGGAGCCTCGTCAAGGACGATTCGCTCCCCTGCCTGACCCCCTCCATCAAATCACCGCGAGGCGTGTTCGCCCTCCCGGTGTTCTCCCAGAAAATGCTATAATGGGCGCGCGCCCCAGTAGCTCAACGGATAGAGCAACCGCCTCCTAAGCGGTAGGTTGTGGGTTCAATTCCCGCCTGGGGCATTTTTCCGCCCTTTTCAACATGGAGAGAAGTCATCTCCAACTAATGAGAGTTTTCTATTGACAGGAAACACAAATACAGGTAAGGTAGAAGCAATTAAGGTGAAACCGTATGATACCTCATGCGACATATTCCTTTATGTGTAGCGGGCTCCCGTACCGGGGTGCCCGTTTATCTTTTCTCAGCCAACAAAAAAACAAGAGGTGATAAAAAATGAGCAGCACGATTAATGCGTTTGAGATGGCACAACAGCAATTTGACCATGTTGCCGACCTTCTCAATCTCGACCCACAAATTCGAGCGATTTTGCGCGAACCGGTACGCGAATTTTCTTTCCAAATCCCTGTGCGGATGGACGATGGCACGATTCGGGTCTTTCACGGGTTCCGCGTGCAGCATAACGACGCCCGCGGCGCGCACAAAGGCGGCATCCGCTTCCACCCCTCCGAAACGCTGGACACCGTCCGCGCTCTTGGCATGTGGATGACATGGAAATGCGCCGTTGCAGATATCCCCCTCGGCGGCGGCAAAGGCGGCGTCATCGTGGATCCCGCGACGCTTTCCACCAGCGAAAAAGAACGCCTCTGCCGAGGCTGGATTGACCAGATGTGGCGGAACATCGGTCCCCGCCAAGACATCCCCGCTCCTGATGTCGGAACGACCCCGCAGATGATGGGCTGGATGATGGACGAATACTCCAAACTCGTCGGCAAATACACCCCCAGCGTCATCACCGGCAAACCCATCGGCGGCGGCGGCTCGCTCGGACGCACCGAAGCGACCGGCTTCGGCGTCATCTACACCGTCCGCGAGGCGATGAAACATCTGAAGATGGATCCCAAAGAATCCTGGGCGGCAATCCAGGGGTTCGGCAATGTGGCACAATACGCCGCGATTGGCTTCATCGAACTCCTCGGCGGCAAAGTCGCCTGCGTCTCTTACTGGGATAGAGAAGACCGCACGGCGTACACCGTCAGCCACAAAGACGGCATTGACCCGCGCTTCCTCCAATCCATCACCGACCAATACGGCAGCATTGACAAAGCCAAAGCCCGCGAAGCCGGCTACGAAATCGAAGACGGCGACGCGTGGATTTCCAAAGACGTGGACGTTCTCATCCCCGCCGCGCTGGAAGGACAAATCAACGCCGAATCGGTGCAGAAAATCAGCGATCGCGTCAAACTCATCGCGGAAGGCGCGAACGGACCCACCACTCCCGAAGCGGACGAAGTCATCAAGAGCCGAGGCATCTTCGACATCCCCGATTTCCTCTGCAACGCGGGCGGCGTCACAGTATCCTACTTCGAAAGCGTCCAAAACGACATGAACTTCTACTGGACGCGCGAAGAAGTCCTCGAAAAACTCGACACCAAGATGACCCAAGCCTTCAATGCGGTCCTCGAAATGTCGCAAAAAGAAAACGTCTACATGCGCGATGCAGCCTACATGGTTGCCATCGGACGCGTGGTCAAGGCGATGGAACTTCGCGGCTGGATTTAATCCTCTCGTTTCTCTCCAAAGCCCCGCCTGCGCGGGGCTTTTTTGATTCTGCGCCGTTCACTTGCCGCGAAATTCAGCCTGTGCTAAACTCAAAGCATGGTGGAAGATACTCTCCTTCAGGAAGCCATCGAATCGTTGCGGCGAGGCGACAAAGCGAACGCGAAATCCCTCCTCAGTCGCCTCATCAAAGCGGATAAAAGCAACCCCGAATACTGGGTCTGGATGAGCGCGGCAGTAGAGAATTCCAAAGAACGAATCTACTGCCTCGAAACGGCGCTCAAACTTGACCCGGAGAACGCCGCGGCAAAACGAGGGCTGGTGCTGCTCGGTGCGCGTCCCCTCAACGAAGAAGTAGCGCCATTCCCGTTGGACCATCCCCGACTATGGGATGAGGAACTCGCCCAGCAGGTGAAAGAGGAGGAAGAACGTCCTTTCGGTCTCAAAGCCTTGAAAGGAAACGCGGCGCTTCGTCTCGCAGGATTGATTTTCGCCGGTATTCTCCTCTGCGGATTCGCAGCCTACGGGCTGCTCTCTCCCCGCCGGAGGCAAACGGTTCGCCTCCCGACCGTGACCCCTGGGCCCTCCCCCACGTTTACTTGTACCCCCACACCGCTTAACGCGAAACCCCAAAATACCCCCACCTTTGCCGGTCCTACACCGCTCTGGGCGCTTCTTCCCGCAACATACACGCCGACGCCTCTTTACGTCCAGACACCGGGGTCGGTACAGAGTCACGATTACAACATCGCCGCGCACACCGCTTACGAAAAAGGAGATTGGGAGGGAGTCATCGCCGCGATGGAGCAAATCGCGACCCTCGAACCCAACCGAGCGGATACCTATTACTACATCGGGGAAGCCTATCGCTTCATGGGCGAATACGCAAAAGCCTTCGATGCCTACAAAGAAGCCATCAAAGTAGACCCGAACTTCGGTCCCGCGTATCTTGGACAAGCCATCGCGCTCTCGCTTCGCAACCCGGAAGCCAACATCGAATCCTATCTCAACCAAGCCATCAAAAAATCTCCCGATTTCACTGAAGCCTACCTCGCGAGAGCCAAATACTACCTCGACCACAACCGCGCGGAAGATGCTCTCAAGGACGTGAACAAAGCCCTCGCCCTTTCACCGGATTCCGCGTTGGCGAATCTCTACGCCGCCGAAGCCTATCTCGCGATGGGCGAAAACGACAAAGCACTGGAGGCGGCGCAAACAGCCTACTCCCTCGATATTACGATGTTGGATGTTTATCTCCTGTTAGGAGAAACCTACGAATCCGACGGCGATTGGGCAAACGCCTCGGATGCACTGGAAACCTATCTCTTATACGAACCGGAAAACCCGAAAGCCCTCGTCCTTTTGGGAAAAGCCTATTACGAACTAAGAGACTATGAAAAAACCGTCGAAACGCTCAACGAGGCGCTCTTGTTACAGCGGACGCTTGGCGAGGCCTATCTCTATCGAGGACTTGCCGCGCTGGAATTGAAAGATATCCACCGTGCAGAAATGGATTTGAAAGCCGCGCTCATGTATTTCCCCAAATCTTTCGAGGCAAGCATCGGATTGGCGCGGGTGGATGTCCTCAAAGAACATTATGGAGATTGCTATTTGCAAGTGGAGCACAGCCGTCCGCTGGCAGAAAGCGAAGAAGATTGGGCGCAACTCTATTATTGGCGTGCGACCTGCAACGAGGGGCGCAATGAACTCGCCTCCGCTGCGCGGGATTGGGAAGCCCTCCTCGACCTTCCAGAATCTGCCATGCCCTCCGCAATGCGGCTGGAAGCACGCAATCACTTGGCGAAACTGTATACGCCGACGCCCTCGCCGACAACCACGCCAACGCCGACGTTGACTCCCACACCCTGAACCGAAAGAAAACGAAGACTCTCCCTCATAAAGCATCAGGAGAGTCTTCGCCGTGTTCCGTCGAGGGGATTACAAAGAGTTGTTTTCCAATTCCATTCTTCCCAAAAACCATCGAATGGTATCCGACAAACTTTCGTAAAGCGCGCGAGGATGATAGCCTAATTCCCGGCTTGCGCGCGCGTGGCTGATTTCCGCGTTAGAACGCAAGACTTCCAGAGAATAGGGTGTGAAACGCGGTTTGACGCTCGCGAGGCGGTAATAGAGAGGCGTGAACAGCGCCGCGGCTTTTGCGAGGACAAGGGGCACGCGAAACGCCGCGAACGCGCGTCCAGTGATTTCGCGTATCGTTTCCAGCAGGTAACGGACGGACATTTTTTGTCCCGAAAGAATGTAATGAGCGCCTGTTTCCCCTTTTTCGGAGGCGGCGAGGATTCCCTCTGCGACATCGCGAACATCTACGAAATCATACGCACCATCAACGTAGAGTTGCGGTTTGCGCGTCGCCGCCGAAGCCACCAATGCGCCCAGTTCCGAGACACGGTAATCGTAGGGTCCAATGACGCCTGTCGGGCAAACGATGACCGCGTCCACCTTTCCCTGTTCCGCCGCTTTTTGGACTCGGAGGCTGGCTTCCGCTTTCGATCTATCGTATGCCCCGTAGGGATTTTCAGGGTCGAAGGGAATCGTTTCGTCAATGACCGAACCGTGCGGCACGCGACGAAGCGCATGTATGGAACTGGTGTAGACCACGCGTCGTACCGATTCCTGCGCCGCCGCGTCGAGGACGTTTTGCGTCCCCTCGACGTTGACGCGCCACATGAAGGGCTGCGATCCCGGCAAAATAGAGATGACGCCCGCGAGATGGAAGACGGTATCCACCCCGCGCATGGCGCGCCGCAAGGCCTCGACATCCAAAACATCCCCATAGACAATATCCACATCCAGCCCCTCGAGAGGGGTCAGATTGTCGTTCGGGAGGACGAAAGCGCGCACCTTTTCTCCTCGTGCACATAGTTTGCGCGTGAGGACGTTGCCAATATGTCCTGTTGCGCCTGTAATCAATTTCATGCTTGACTATCTCCTTTTTCTTGCAGTCCGCGTGCGAGCGCGGCTAATCCTTCCATCGCAGTCAATTGCCAGTTCTCCTCTTCAGGCTCAAGCGCGCCTTGCAAGAGAAGCCCCACCGCGAGTGCAAGAAGTACGCGCGACATACGCTGCGTTTCGTGAGGGGCGATACTTCCTTCTGCGATTCCCTGTTTCAGCAAATCGTCGAAAAAAGCCTGAAACCTGCGATAGGGAGCAATGGTTGCCTCCCATACCTGAGGGTCTCGCCGCGCTTGTGCCCAAAATTCCAGAAAGAGCGCCAAATGCTCATTTGCATGAGAGAAGAGTCCGGGAAGCAGTGCCGACATCTCTGAAAAAGTTTGTTGCAGGTCCTTTCCACGCGCGGCTTCGAGGCTTCGATAAATACCATCGAGCCACTCTTGCAAAAGTGCGAGGAAAATAGACTGTTTGCTATCGAAATGATGATAAAACGCGCCTTTACTCACGCCTGCTCGGCGGCAGATTTCATCTACGCTTGCCGCGTCGAAACCATGTGCGGCGAAGGCGCTCCAAGCCGCATCGAGGAGCCGCGCGCGTGTAACTTGTCCGCGTTGCTGCATTGAGTATCCTTTCCGGGGAGTCTGCAAAATCATACCGACTGGTCGGTATGATTTTACCATAGAAATTGGGGAGGAGAATCGTTCTTTTGGGAGAGGGCGCACGCGCGCGAATCTACAAATCCCCTTTGCGGGAAAGAAGACTCGCCAATTTTGCCCCGACGCCGTGCCGAGCCTGCCGAGGCATACGCCCCTAACGGGGCTACTCGGGCAGCGGAGATCCCAACTACCCCCCGCCGGAGCCTAAAGCCTCCGGCTACATCTACAAAGCCCCGCT
>CAZDGZ010000053.1:0-1781 GCA_964505165.1 uncultured Anaerolineaceae bacterium
ATCGAAACCCAAGGAAGGTTTTTCTCGAACGCCAACCGAAGCCGGACGCCGCTGGTTTTGAAAAGGTGACGAGTCAGAGAGAGAACATCCTCGAGAACTTCATTGATATCCGCGCGGACGCGTACGGTTTCGCTTTGACGCGAGAAATCCAGCAAACGCCGGACGATGCCACGCGCGCGCCGCGCTTCCCGCAGAATCAGCTCCAAATCTGCGCGCTGAGGCGCATCCTCCGGCATATCTTCCAAAACCAGTTCCGCAAAGCCGGAGACCGTCGTCAGCGGGTTGTTCAATTCATGGGCGATTCCGGCAGCCATCTCCCCGACAGCGGCTAATTTCGCCGCTTGTATCAGGCGATTTTCCGCCGCACGCTGCGCCTGAATCCGGTTTTGAAGTTCCACCTGTGCGTTCTGAAGTTTCGACACCGTTTCCTGAAGCATCTGATAGCGGTCTACGCTAGAGACGACACTTGTCAAAAACCCTGCCAGCGATTCCAGCGCCATCAAATCATTATGCGAAAACGCGTTCGTCGCGCGGCTTTCCACGTTCAGGATGCCTAAAACGCGCTCCCCGTCTTTCAACGCGACACACAACTCCGAACCTGCGTCCCATCCTTCGAGAGGCTTGTAAATCGGACTTCGAGAAACATCGTTGACCAACATACTCTCCCCCGTAGAGAAGACATAAGAGACGATTCCAGCCTCGAAAGGATTTCCCCATTGAAGCAGCATCTCTCGCAAGTAGGAAGCCGGTTCTCCGCCCACACCGCGAGCGAGAACGTGGGTATCTTTGTCCAACAGCATGACGACAGCCAACTCATACGAAAAAGAATTCGCCAACAAATCGGCAACCAGTTGAGCCACTTCGTCGAGATTCGTCAACCCGATGACCTGCTGGATGACCTCGTGAATCGCTTCGAGATTCCGCGCCCGCGCTTCCGCCTCTTCGCGCAGGCGTCCGTATTCCACCAATCCTGCCAAATGACTGGCAATCACAACCAGAAGATTCTCGTCATAACCGGTAAAAGCGGAAGATTGCGCGCTTTCCAATTCCAGCGCGCCGATAACTTTACCGCGATATTTCAGAGGGATGAGCAGCGCGGTATGCGCCTCCTCGTGTATCGGCGAGAAATCAGCCGCCGCGACATCTTCTATTCGGAGATGCTGTCCCATGCGAATATATTCCGCAAGCGGGTGATTCTCGACGAAAAGGGTCTGATACACAACCGCGCCCCCTCTCCCGTGATATTCGCGCAGCGTGCGCTCGTCCGTCGAGAGGAGGAAGAGGGTAATCAACTCCGTCCCGAAAGCGCGCGCCAACAACGCAAAAACTCGTTTGACGATTTGTCCCAAATTTTGCGCCGACGAAACAACCAGCGCGAAATCGTTGAGCATGGCTAAGCGGCGAAGGTGGTCTGCCATCTCCGCAAAGGTGACAAACAACTCGACCGAGGGCGTAATGTGGGAGGCAATACCCTCCAAGCGGATACGCTCCTCTTCTGAGAAATCGGAATCTTTCCAAAGCGCCATCGCCCCCACCATTCGCCGACCAATCATCAACGGAAGCAACGCCCAGCCGTCTGCATCGCCCAATAGGTCCAGATGAGGGAAGTTCGCCCAAATCTCGTCTCCCTTCGAAGAGAAAATCCCCTCGCCGGAGTGATGCATCGTCTGAAGAATCTCTTCTTCCTCCAAAAGCATCACTTGTCCTAAACAAGCGGGACAATTCCAATGGGCTTTGACGTGTAGCGTTCCGTCTCGATAAACAGCGAGCCATCCTCCCAT
>CAZDGZ010000053.1:1881-12612 GCA_964505165.1 uncultured Anaerolineaceae bacterium
AAGGTTTCGAGGAAGAAATCGCGGTGATACAATTGCCCCCATGAAGACACTCATCATCCTCGGCGGCGGACTCGCCGGAAGCGAAGCCGCGTGGCAGGCAGCACAACGCGGACTTCATGTGCGCCTCTACGAAATGCGCCCCGCAAAAACCACCGGCGCACATCGCAGCGGAGACCTTGCCGAACTTGTTTGCTCCAATTCTCTCGGGTCCAACCTCCCCGACAGAGCGGCGGGACTGCTCAAAGACGAATTGCGCCGCCTCGATTCTCTCCTTCTCGCCTGCGCCGAAGAGACCGCGCTTCCCGCCGGCGGCGCGCTCGCAGTGGATAGGCACGCATTCGCACAACTCGTCACCCAAAAACTCGAATCGCACCCCAACATCGAAATTCGCCGAGAAGAAGCGCGCGAAATCCCCAACGACCCTGCCATCATCGCGACGGGGCCGCTCACCTCCGACGCGCTCTCCAACGCCATCGCCGAACTCACCGGAGAGAATCATCTCTACTTCTTCGACGCCATCGCGCCCATCGTCACGCGCGAATCCATCAACATGGATATCGCCTTCCGCGCCTCCCGCTATGGACGCGGCGAAGAAATCGAAGGCGACTACATCAACTGCCCCTTCACGCGCGAAGAATACGAAAAATTCGTTCACGCCCTCGTCACCGCCGAGCGGATTCCCCTCCGCACCTTCGAGGAAGAAGTCCGGCAAGGAGTCAAAGCCGGCGCGCATAAATTCTTCGAAGGATGCCTCCCCGTCGAAATCATCGCCGAACGCGGCCCTCAATCTCTCGCATTCGGACCACTCCGCCCCGTCGGGCTGCGCGACCCGCGCACCGGCAAGCGCCCCTACGCCGCGCTCCAACTCCGCCAAGAAACGCTCGCGGGCGACCTCTACAACCTCGTAGGCTTTCAAACCAATCTAAAATACGAAGAACAACGCCGCGTCTTTCGGATGATTCCGGGGCTAGAACATGCGGAATTCGTCCGCTACGGAGAAATGCACCGAAACACCTTCATCGCCTCGCCGCGCCTCCTGCACCCCACCCTCCAATTCCGAGAACGCGAAGACCTCTTCTTTGCCGGACAACTCACCGGCGTCGAAGGCTACGCGGGGAATATCGCGACCGGGCTCCTCGCGGGACGCAACGCCGCGCGCCTCCTTCAAGGCAAGCCTCCGCGCACCCTTCCCCGCGTCACCATGCTGGGCGCGCTCTGTCACTACATCACCCACGCCGACATCCGCGAATTTCAACCCATGAAAGCAAACTTCGGCATCCTCCCGCCTCTCGAAACGCAAGGGAAAAAACTCGGCAAACGAGAACGCGGCGCGGCATACGCACAACGCGCGCGGCAGGCCATGGAAATTTTCCTCCAAGAGGGATTCTAAATTTTCCGCGCACCTCGTTCCCAACGCCCATAAGCGACGATACGAAAAATGACACATCGAAAAGGATTTCTTCTTCTCGGCAGTTTCCTCCTCCTTTCGGCGGGAATCCTCCTCCTCCACATGGCCACGAGACGCCCTCCGCCGCCGCGTTCCTCCCGTTTCGACGGCGAACGCGCATGGGAAGATGTCGCGCGGCAATGCCGCATGGGTCCGCGAACGCCGGGGTCCGCCGCGCACGCGGAAGTCCGAGCATGGATTCGGGAAGAACTCACCGCCGCCGGATGGACAGTAGAAGAAATCCAAAGCGAAATGTTGGGACATCCCGTCTACAACCTCCTGGCTCGTCGCAGCGACGCGCCGCCGCGCGTCCTCTTCGGCGCGCATTATGACAGCCGAATCTACGCCGACGAGGATCCAGACCCAGCGAAACGCCTCGAGGGGATGCCCGGCGCCAACGACGGCGCGTCCGGGGTTGCCGTTCTTCTCGAAATGGCACGCGTCCTCCCTCCCGAAACCGAGGATATTTGGCTCGTCTTCTTTGACGCAGAGGACAGCGGCGGCATCGAAAACTGGGATTGGCTTCTCGGCTCCCGCGCGTTCGCCGCATCCCTCCAAACAAATCCAGATGCCGTCATCATCCTCGATATGATTGGCGACGCGGACTTGAACATTTACCAAGAACGCAACTCCGATACCGCGCTCACCGAATCCATCTGGAAAACGGCGGCAAAACTCGGATACGATGACGTTTTCATCCCCCAACCCAAATACCGCATGCTGGACGACCATACGCCCTTTTTGGAGAAAGGCATTCCGGCAGTAGACATCATAGACTTCGACTACCCCTACTGGCACACCACTGCCGACACCCCCGATAAAGTTTCCGCGCAAAGCCTCGAAATCGTCGGCACAACCATGCTCGCATGGCTGGAGAATCGTTAGGCTTTTGTAACGTGGATTCTATGGAAAGAACGGGCATTCTCGCTTAAACTATAGCCATGAGCGTTCAAGCACTCCTCGCGCAAATTCGCCACCCCTGGATTCACCGCGTCTCTCACGATGTCGCACGCGGAGAAGGGGTGCGCGAGAACTTCACCCACCAACTAGAACGATTCTACGACCTCATCGGGCAAGCCATCTCCACAGGCGATTCCTCGTGGATAGACCCTGTGCTTTTCGACTGGGCAAATTCCCCCACCCAAAGCGATTTGCAAGAGGGCGCGCAAAACATGGCGACTCTCTTCACGAAACTCAGTATTCTCACCGTCGAAGTTGCCAGAGAAAAACTTTCCCCCGATGAAGCCCTCGAGGTCATCGCAGCGGTCATGCCCGTCTACACTTACGCCATCGCGAAATCCATCCGCTTCGAATCGGACGCGCGGGTAACGTACATCTCCAACGAATTGACCAGCGTTCAGCGCACACTGGAACGACTCGACAAGAGCAAATCCAATTTCATCGCGGTCGCGGCCCATGAACTCAAAACGCCGCTCACGCTCATCGAAGGATATACCGCGATGATGAACGACTTAATCTCCCGCGTGGAAGAAAAAGAGAAAGAACAACTGGACGCCCTCCTTCAAGGAGTACACAACGGCGTGCGCCGACTCCGCGAAATCGTGGACGATATGATAGATGTCTCGCTCATAGACAATAGTATGCTCTCCCTCAACTTTCAGCCCCTCTGGCTGAGTCACATCCTTGGGCTGCTAAAAAGCGAAGTCGCCGATGCGGTGGAAAAACGGAAAATCCACCTCGAGGTTCGGGATTTCGAAGGGAGCGAGGAACTCATCTTCGCCGACCCGGAGCGGCTGTATCAGGCATTCCGCAACATCGTCACCAACGCCATCAAATACACCCCGGACGGCGGCGACATCATCATAGACGGACGCTCTCTCCCCGGCTTCATCGAAGTCACCATCGAGGATACCGGCATCGGCATCTCTCCCGAAGACCAGGCAACCATCTTCGAGAAATTCGGGCAAACGGGACAAGCCTCCCTACACTCCAGCGGAAAAATCAAATTCAAAGGAGGGGGACCAGGATTAGGACTTCCCATTGCACGGGGCATCATCGAAGCACACGGCGGAACAATATGGGTCGAATCTGAAGGCTATGACGAAGAAAAATGCCCCGGCTCTACCTTTCATGTACTCCTTCCCGCTCGCGGCGAACCGAACGACACGAAAATCGCCAAACTTTTCCAAGAAAAAAATACCGCAAACTCCGTAAAATCCTAATGACAAAACCCACCCTCAAGCCGACCGCCCCGCCGCGTGAACGCGCGTTCCTCGTTGGCGTCGAGATTCGGGGCGAAGAACCGCTTCTCTCTCTGGACGATTCTCTCACCGAACTCGCGCTCCTCGCGGAAACCGCCGGGCTGGAAGTCGTCGGCGAACTCACCCAGCGCATGAATCGCCCCAACGCGAAAACCTACATCGGCTCCGGCAAAGTGGAGGAACTTCGCGCGCTCGCAGAAGAAACACTGGCAGACATCATCCTCTTCGACAACGAACTTTCTCCGCGACACCAACGCGAATTGGAAAAACTCTTCGGAGAATCCGTTCGGATACTCGACCGAGTCGCGCTCATTCTCGACATCTTCGCCCAGCACGCGCATACCAGAGAGGGGATGCTGCAAGTGGAACTCGCGCAATACGAATACCGCCTCCCGAGGCTCACCCGCGCGTGGACGCATCTCGCTCGTCAGGCAGGAGGCGGTGGCGGACGCGCGGGCAGCGTGGGAGGCGTCGGGCTGCGTGGTCCAGGCGAAACGCAACTGGAAGTAGACCGACGCGTCATCCGCAAACGAATCGAGCGGCTCAAACTCGAACTCGAAAAAGTCCGCGCCCACCGCATGAGACACCGCGCGCGGCGAAAGACCTCTCGGATTCCCGTCGTCGCGTTAGTCGGCTACACCAACGCCGGAAAATCCACCCTTCTCAACCGCCTCACCAAAGCCGATGTCTACGTTGCAGACAAACTCTTCGCCACGCTCGACCCAACCACACGCCGCGTAGAATTGCCGGGCGGCTATCAAGCATTGTTCACCGACACAGTCGGCTTCATCCAAAAACTGCCGACGACCCTTGTCGCCGCCTTCCGCGCGACATTGGAAGAAATCGCCGAAGCCGACTTACTCCTCCACGTCGTAGACATCACCCATCCCAACGCGCTTCAGCAATTTCAATCCGTACAGCGAACCTTGGAAGAAATTGGAGCGGGGCACATTCCCCTCGTCACCGCGCTCAACAAAGCCGACAAACTCTCGAACCCGGAACGCGCCGCGCAAATCGTCCGAGACTACCCCCGCTCGGTTGTCATCTCCGCGCGAAAAGGGACAGGCATCGCAGACCTTCTCGAACTCACCCAAGAAGCGCTCTACGAGACATACACTCCCATTCAGGTACGTCTCCCATATCAAGAAGGACAGTTGATTTCGCTCTTCCACGAAGCGGGACAAATCGAAAAAATCGAGCATACGCGCGGCGGCGTACACATCGAAGGGCGGATTCCCGGACGCCTCGTCGCCAGATTCTCTCCCTGGCTCGCGGCGGAACAAGATTCATCTGAAGAGGAGATGAAATAATGCAATGGTTTTCCAAATTTCTCGATGACTTATCCGAATTTCTGGCTACGCGAAAAGGGCTGCTTCCCCTCATCGGACTCGGTTTTATCGCGCTCAACCTGATTTTGCAATTCCTGCTTCCCCCAAGCGCCTGGCTTGTCGGAACAAACTTCTTCCTTCACATCGGGCTGTTCATCGCCATCTTCGGGCTGATGCTTGCATGGGCATTGTGAAACAAATGCTTTTTAAGGCGCCAAATAATTTCGCAAAGGAGTTTTCCGCAATACTGCCGTCACCAAAAACGATAAAACAAAAACCACCAGTGTTGCAATCGGCACACTGTAATAAGGAGCAATGTGGTACCGAGGGTACAACAAGCGCATCGCTGAGATTTTAACGCCCCCTATACCATCAGCGAGCGTATCCAGAATCATGAAGTGAACCAAATAGACTCCAAAAGTAAGTGGTGCGAGACGAGAAAAAGTCGCAGCAAAAAAAGATGGAAAGGTTTTTGAAAGCCATTCGCCCACAGCGCGAAAAAGAACAAAAGCACTCGCCGACATCAAAACAATGTTGGGCGTGTAATAATCATATAAAAAAAGAACGGGGGTACCGCTCTGTACCGTTAAAGCATAAACACCAGCAGCCGTGAGAAGAATCATCAGTCCAAACAACATCCCAGCCAGCAAAACCCTTCGAGGAGTTAACTTTATTTCCCGCAACATGTATCCTGCAAAAAAATAACCGGAAGCCAGTAAAACCGGTTGTGAAGCAAAGGAAAGATCAATAAAACGACAGCAACAAAAATTCACTCCCAAAAAATATTTTATTATAAGAATGACGGGGCCCAAAAGAAACCATAACGTCAAAAAATAATAGCGCTCCAATTTCGCACCCTGTCCATTCCAAAAACGAAAAAGAGGGGTAAAAAGGTACAGCCCAATAAGAGGGTAGAAAAACCAGAGATGCGAATACGCCGGGTTAGAAGGCAAGGAGAACAAAAAGGTTTCAAAATCTTTCAAACTCGGATAGTCTCCGCTTTGAAGGTGAAAGAACCACAACCAATACAAAAAAGACCATAACAAAAAAGGATATAGGATCTTCGAGATACGCTTGCGAAAAAAGACATGCAAAGGTTCTCGTTTTCCTAACAAGAGCGCGCCACTTAGCATAAAAAACAATGGCACCGACGCCCGAACGGAGGAATCATAAAGATTTCCAGCCATCCAATAATGCCAATGAATATCTCCCCACTTGTAAAGCAAATTTCCAGAAACGTGCAATTGGATGACCATCCACGTCGCGAGAACACGAACAAAATCTGCCCAAGGATAATAACGTGCCTTGACCTGCATCATCAAGAAATCTCCCAAAAAAACATGTGGAGCGGAGTCTTCCCAAAAGAAGACTCCGCTCCGCAACAAAGGCTAGAGTTTCGGTCCCGCATCCAGCAATTCGGGAGGACAATCGGGGGCGAATTTCTTGAAATTATCCACAAAGCGCGCAGCCAACTGACGATATTTCTTCTCGTACTCTTCTTTGCTTGGCCACGAACTCGCGGGGTCTAAAACACTGTCGGGAACGCCTGGACAAGATTTTGGCACTTCGAAACCGAAAATCGGGTCTGTCGTATAGTCCACATCGTTCAATTCGCCATTGAGCGCTGCATTGAGCATCGCGCGGGTATACCGGATGGAAATTCGTTTGCCGATTCCGTAGGGGCCTCCCACCCATCCGGTATTCACCAGCCAGCATTGTGCGCCGTGACGCTCTATCTTCCGTTTCAGCAAATCTGCGTAGTAATACGGATGATGTACCATGAATGGCGCGCCGAAACATGCGCTAAAGGTGATTTCCGGCTCTTCGCGCAGCCCAATTTCCGTTCCGCCGACCTTCGAGGTATAGCCGGAAATGAAGTGGTACATCGCTTGCTCAACGGAAAGGCGCGCAATCGGCGGCATCACCCCGGAAGCATCGCAGGTGAGAAGAATGATATTTTCCGGGTGCCCGGCTTTCTTTTCCAGAACCGCGTTCTCGATATATTCCAGCGGATACGAGGCACGAGTGTTGACCGTCAGAGTCGGGTCGTCGAGGTCAATGATTCGGGTCACAGGGTCATAGACCACATTTTCCAAAATCGTGCCGAAGCGTTGGGTACACGCGTAAATCTGGGGTTCGGCGCTCGGCGAAAGTTCGATGACCTTCGCATAGCATCCGCCTTCGAAATTGAAGACGCCATTATCGCTCCAGCCATGTTCATCATCCCCAATGAGACCACGAGAGGGGTCAGCGGAAAGGGTCGTCTTCCCCGTGCCCGAAAGCCCGAAGAAAAGCGCCACATCGCCGCGCTCGCCGACATTGGCGGAACAGTGCATCGTCATCACACCTTCGAGAGGGAGAAGGTAATTCATCACCGTGAAGATGGATTTCTTGATTTCGCCGCCGTATCCCGTATTGCCGATAATCGCCAGTTTTTGCGCAAAATTCAGGACGATGAAGGTATCCGAGGGGGTTTGGTCAATTTGCGGGAGGGATTTGAAATTCGGAACGGCAATGACCGTAAACTCCGGCGCGTGGCGGCGGTATTCTTCCGCTGTTTTCGGCTGGATGAACATATTGTACGCGAAGAGGCTGTGCCACGCTTCTTCGGTGATAATCCGAACCGGCAGACGATATTCCTCGTCCGCGCCCGCGTAGCAATCCTGAACGAAGACATCCCGCCCCTGAAGATAGCCTTGAAGGCGGCGGAACAACTCATCGAAATTTTCCGCGCTGAAGGGACGATTATATTCGCTCCACCAGATATTTTTCTCGGTCGTCGCCTCGCGGACGATGAATTTGTCATTCGCCGCGCGGGCAGTGTGTTTGCCGGTTTCGACGACAACCGGTCCCTGATGAGTAATCCGTCCTTCGCCGCGAAAGATGATTTCCTCGTAAAGGGCTTCGGGCGGCAAATTCCAGTAGACCTTTCGGAGATTCGTCAAGCCAAGATTTTCCAAGCCGTAGTCGCTGCGGATGGCTTCCGCCTGCCCTTCGGCAGGGGTTTTGATATTGAAGATGTTGTTCATAGCCAGTCCCTCACCAATTTTCTATCGCCAATATAAATTTCGTTTGGAGCGTTGGGGTCGAGCGCCCATTTCATGCGTTCGATTCCCTCGGTGATTCCTTTCAAATCGCCTGCATAACTCAGGCGCAAGTAGCCTTCCATGCCAAAGGCGCTCCCCGGCACAGTGACGACCAGCGCTTTGCGAAGGAGGAAATTCGCCAATTCGACGGAGGTCTTTGCCACGCTTTCGCGGAGGTAGGCGCTGAAATCCGGGAGCGCGTAGAAAGTACCTCCCGGCTTCGTCAAGCGGACATCGGTGAAGGAACGCATCTCCTGCATCAGCACATCGCGGTTGTTCTGGATGGTCAGGCGGAGGGTCTCGACCATCGTCTGCGAACCGGTCAACGCCCCTTCCGCTGCTGCCTGCACCACCGGCGAAAGACAAGAAATCGTCTGCCCCTGGACGTTGATCATCACATCCACCATTTTCTTCGGCGCAACCGTCCAGCCGACGCGAAATCCGGTCATCCCATAAAGTTTCGAGACGCCGTTGACGACGATGATATGCGAATCCTCGATATCTTTGGTCGAAAACGAATACGCGGGCGAAGGGCGGTTTCCATCGAAGACCAGTTTGTGATAAATGTCATCACAAATCATGTAAATCCCTTTGCGCTCGCAAAGTTCGACGATTTGCCCAATCAATTCGTCAGGATACACCGCGCCCGAAGGGTTGTTCGGACTGTTGACGATAATCGCCTTCGTATACGAACTCACGGAACGTTCGATTTCGTCGAAACGAGGGACGAACCCGCCGTCTTCCGGCGTGACGATGACGGGAATCGCACCCACCATCTTGACAATTTCGGGATAACTCACCCAATACGGCGCGAGGACAATCACCTCGTCCTGCGGATTGCAGAGGGTGTAGAGGATGTTGAAAAGGGATTGTTTCGCCCCTTCTGTCACGATGATATTTCGCGAAGAAACAATACGGTCGTAATGTTCCTCCATATATCGGACAATCGCCTTTTTCAACGAGGGAATTCCATCTGTCGGAGCGTATTTTACGCTCCCGTCGCTCAACCTTGCCGCCGAACTCAAAATCGCGGTAATCGGGGTGCGATTCTTAGGCTCGCCGATACCCAAATGGATAACCGGCTCGCCGCGTTCGCGCAAGAGACGCGCTTCCTCGTTCAACTTGAGCGTTGGCGAGGTCGCGATGGAACGTGCTAAATGGCTGAAGCTCATAGAAGTCTCCTGAAACGATGAAATAAAAGACGCCGCTTCCGAAGCCCCGCTCAGTCTTCACGGGGAGAAGCGGCGCTGCAAAATCTACGGGCAGACGTTCGCGTCCAGAGAAGGAGGGGCGGCATCCTTCCAAAGACGATTGAACTCTTCCAAATACTTCGCGGCGATGCGTTCGTTTTGCAAGACCACGACATTCTCGTCATTACTCGTATCGGCGGAATCCGAGAAATTCAACGAACCGGTAATCACGGTCTCCGCATCCACGATGATGACTTTATGGTGCATGAAAGAGGGATTTCCGTCCTGCCGCACAGGGATATTCGCGCACCAAAACGGAATCATCTCGCTATATTGCGTATCGCTGCCGACCTTCTCGAAAATCCCCGCGACATCTACGCCTTTTGCCGCGCGTTCGCGCATGGCTTCGCCTAACGCGTCCTCCGTGAAGGAAAACGCCATAAAGCGGATACTCGTCTGCGCGGCTTCGATGTAGGGAAGAAGATGAGCAATCACATCATCTTCCGAGGCAAAGAGGACTTGTACGGGCGTCCCCTCGATGACCGCCGACTGTTCATCCACCGTCGAAGGGGAACGAGGACCAAATTCCCCATTCCACATTTCCTGAAATTCCCGCTCGAACATCGCGGCGATTTCCGGCGAATGCAAAACGATGACATTGTTATTCTGCTTGAAATTCGCGCTGACGGTGATATTGTCCGAGCCTGTCCACACCGTTTTGCCATCGAAAATCCAGAATTTATCGTGCATCAACGCGCCCCGGTCATCCGAGCGGACTTCGATTCCCGCGTTTTCTAGCATCGCGAACTGCCCGCGGCCGGGATCCTCATCGGCTTCGAGACCATGTTCGTCGTCCGTGACCCAGCGGACATCCACGCCGCGTTGATGTGCAGCGATGAGCGCATCGGCGACGGGAGTCAAATCGAATTCGAAGGCGGCGATATGAATACTCGTCTGCGCCTGATTGATATAGTCAATCAAAATTTCCGGGATAGAGCCGCTTAAATCATCCGGGTTGTTGATATGCGTCGGGTCGGTAAAATAGACTTCCCACCACGAGGAGGAAGTCGCCGCCGTCTGCGGAAGGGACGCGGCAAAAGGTGTCGGCGTCGGGAAAAAACGCGCGCGAATCGCGCCGACAGCAGAGAAAAGCATTCCCACACAAATCAGCACCGCGAGAAAAACTAAGACGACAATTTGTTTTGCGCTAGAAGATTTCTTTGCCATACACAGCCTTTCCGAAACCTAAATCATGGGAGGTTCGAGCCAGGAACGCAGCAATTTCAACGCGTCATCGGGAGATTTTCCCATTAGCGCGTCCATCGGAGGGAGAGAGACATGCGCCCCGTAGACCTCGCGGGCTTGTGCGAGAAGGCGTTCCCATTGTGCATTACGCGTTTCGGGCGTCATCTCCTCTTGAGAGAGAAGCCAGACCCGCACCAATCGCAGCCATTTTCG
>CAZDGZ010000054.1:0-12608 GCA_964505165.1 uncultured Anaerolineaceae bacterium
CGACATGCGCGGCGTATGCCTCGACAGGTTCGGCGCGGGAAATTTACCGAGAATCGCCGTCGCCGCGTATCACGCCCCGGCGCGCGCGGCTGGCAAGTTTTTCCAGATTATAGGCAGCGACCTCGTCCAATGAAATATCCAGTTCCGTACAAAGTTGCGCCAGATACCAAAGGACATCGCCTAATTCAGATTTCAGCGCCTCGCGGCTCTCTTCGGAGATAACGCCGCCTTTGTCGCGAAAAATCTTCTTGATTTTTCCTGCAACCTCGCCCGCCTCGTTCGGCAGCCCCAACGCGGGATAAACAACCGGATGCCCAATGACAGGGTATTTCGCCGTCGCGCGGGATTTACGCTGATACTCATCGAAGTTCATGGGGAGTTCTCTTTCTGCGCTCAGAACGCGCGGCGAAGTTCTTTCCAAAACGCGTCCCGTTCGCCCGGTGTAAAAGGCGTGTAAAGCGCGAGCCTGTCTGCAATGCCGTCATAGCGTTCATGGAGCGCGGCGGCGAGTTCAGCAGGCGTCTCGGCTTCGGTGACAAACTCCGCCATCATCTCGTCGGTGATGAGCGCGGGCATCGCGCCCCATTCGCCTTTCGCCGCATGTTCCGAAAGGCGTTCCGCGACCTCTTCCCACCCGTAAAGCCGCATCACGCGGCGATAGGAAGGGGTAGAAGCATAAAACGAAATCTGCTGCCGGACAAAGGCTTTCTCCGCGTCCGAAGTCACCGCGAAAACCGTCGCGCACACCGCGACATCCGCGCGGCTACGTCCCGTTTTCGCCGCGCCCTCTTCGATAGCCGGCAGAAGCACCTCGCGGAGATAACGCGGCGAATTGAAAGGATGCGCGTGGAAGCCATCGCATACCTCGCCCGCGAGACGCGCCAAGCCGGTATTCACTCCCGCAATATAAATGGGGATATGCGGATATTCGATAGGCCCCGGATTGAAAAAAGGAGACATCAACGTAATCTTGTAGTACTCGCCCCTGAAATTCAACTTGGTCCCGTTTTGCCAGTTTTCCCAAAGGGCGCGTACCGCGCCGATTTGCTCCCGAAGTTTCCCTACGACCGAGGAGGGCCACTCCAGCCCAAAACGGCGGGTGATGTGTCCCTTGACCTGTGTTCCCAATCCAAGAATGAATCGACCCTTCGTCTGCGCCGCGAGATCCCACGCGGTATAGGCGAGGTCGCCGGGAGAGCGCGCGAACGAAACGGCGATTGCCGTCCCCGTTTCGAGACGCGTCGTATGCTCCGCGATGAGCGGAATGGGGAGGAAAGGATTATGCTGCGTTTCCGTCGTCCACAACGCGTCGAAACCAATCGCTTCCGCGACGCGTGCGGCTTCGGGGACATGCTGCAAAAACATAGGAGAAAGCGCTGCATCGAATTTCATGCGGTTCACATCCTTAATCGTTTTTCATAGAATCGGATAAAAGGTACGCCAAAACCCACCGCGCGGTCGCATTCAACGCGTCGGTATGCGTGCGCTCGTAATTATGCGAGGCATCTACGCCGGGACCAATAAGGGCAACCGCGATATCGCCTCCCGCGCGCCACGCGGCTTCCCCGTCCGAACCGTAATAGGGATAGATGTCGGTTTTGTAGGGGATGTCGTAGCGGTCTGCCAAATTCCGCAGATGGGAGGATAATCCGTGATGATAGGGTCCCCCGCTGTCTTTCACGCAGATAGAGGCATGGAACTCATCCGAGGCTTGTCCTTCGCCGACGGCTGCCATATCCACCGCGACCAGTTCGCAGACTTCAGGAGGCAGGCCCGCCGATGCGCCGTGTCCCACTTCCTCGTAATTGCTGACGAGGAAATACGTCGTCTGTGCGGGGGTTTTCCCTGCTTTGTGCATCGCGTACAACGCGGCGACAATCGCGGCGACTCCTGCCTTGTCATCCAGATGGCGGGAGCGGACGAATCCGTTGACAATCTCCACGCGCGGGTCAAAGGAGACGAAATCCCCAACTTCGATTCCGAGCGCGCGGGTTTCGTCTGCAAAAGAGACGCGTTCATCCAGACGGACTTCCATCTCGGCATCATCACGCGGCGTATCGTGAACCGCGCTCCCGTAGACATGGGCAGAGGCTTTGGCGAGGAGGAAACTGCCGCGAATGGTCTTCCCGCCGCGTGTGTGAACGAGGCATCCCTCCCCTTCGACGGTATTCCACGCAAACCCGCCGATTTTCGTCAGTTTCAGCCGTCCATTGGATTTGATTTCTTTCACCATCGCGCCGAGGGTATCCACATGCGCGGTGAGCGCGCGCGGTGCGTCGCCGCGTTCTCCTTCCCAGCGAGCGAGGAGCGCGCCCTTCCGCGTCCTCCGCAGAGTCAACGCGGGAAGTTCCGCGAGAGTCTCCTCCGTGAACGCGATGGCATCCTGAGCAAATCCGGTCGGGGACGGGATGTCAAGAAGACGAGCGAGAAAATCCAGAAGAAAAGACGTATCCAGTTCGGGAAGCATTCTCCCTCCTTTCGGGGTATGTTATCGAAGCGGTATTCCCTCGAATGCGGTGATAATCTCGCGCCACGCATCGGGGATAGGGGTGGTTTTCTGTATGTGATAATCGTACGCGACAAGAGTCGTCGCGCCTGTCGCAAGTTCCGCATTTTCGCGAGGATTTATCATGCGATAGTCCATCTTCATGCTTTTGTTACCAAGACGCGAAATCCGCACGCCGATTTCCACCTCGTCTTGGAAGAGAACCGGACGTTTGAAGGTGAGATGCGCGTCGGCGAGAATAAGCCCAATATCGAGGAAAGATTCGTTTTTCTTAAAAAGCCCCAAATGCAAAAGATAGTGAATGCGTGCCTGCTCGAAAAGCGTGAGATACCGCGCGTTGTTCAAATGTCCCTGCGGGTCGAGGTCGCCGTAACGAACGACGACGGGATGATAAAACTTGAAGAGGTCCATGCCGCTATTATAAACGCACGGGCAAAATATCGGTTAGAATCTCTTCGATGTCAAAAGTCATTCGTTCTTCGGAAATCGGCACATATCTCTATTGCCGCCGCGCGTGGATGTACCGCCGTCAGGGAATCGCATCTGCAAATCAAGCAAATATGGATGCGGGGACGGAAATCCATCTTCGGCACGGCAGACAAGTGCTGCTCGCCGGGTTCTTTCGATTCGCCGCGGCGGTTCTGCTGCTCCTTGCGCTCGCGTTCCTCGTGGCGTATTGTACGGTGCAAATCTTGTGATTTATCTCGCGGCGTTTTTCTTTCTTCTCGCACTCCTCCTTTTTTGGATTTCTTCGCGTCAGCGCAAGAAAACGGGACTTCCGGGAGGGCGAATCATCTACACCGACACCGGCGCATGGGGACGCGTGGACAAACCCCTCTACGACCCCGCGCTCGGCTTGACAGGAAAACCCGATTATCTCGTGGAACGCGGCGGAAAAATCATCCCCGTCGAGGTCAAATCGGGACGCGCGCCGAACGCGCCGTACGATTCGCATATCTTCCAACTCGCCTCCTATTGCCTCCTCGTCGAAAAGACGATGGGCACGCGTCCGCCTTACGGCATTCTCCACTATGCCAATCGGGATTTCGCGGTGGACTACACCCCCGAACTCGAATCCGCGTTATTGGATATCCTCGCGGAAATGCGCCGCGACGAGAAACGCGCCGACGTGCCGCGCTCGCACGACATCCCCGCGCGGTGCCGCAAATGCGGCTATCGAGAATACTGCGACCAACGACTCTAATTCCTCAATCCCAACGACCAAAAACGGCTATAATATCTTCGCCATGACCGACTCTTTCCTTCCCAAACGCATGATCGTCGCCGTCCATCCCCGCATGACGCGAGGAAGCGATGAAATAGATGCCATCGTCGCGTACCTGAACGAAAAGGGATTGGATGTCCCCAAAGGGTCACTCTACAACGAAGACCTGCGCCGACGCGTAAAATCGGGAGAGTTCGATTTGCTCATCGCCGTCGGCGGAGACGGGACGATGCTCCGCGCGGGGCATCTCTGCGCGCCCAGCAATGTCCCCATTTTGGGAATCAATCTGGGGCAACTGGGCTTTCTCATTCAGGTCAAACGCAACGAATGGCGAAAGATGCTCGACCGTCTCCTCGCGGGCGATTTCTGGGTGGAAAAGCGGATGATGATTCGCACCGAACATATCCGCGCGGGAGAAACGCAAGGGGTTTGGCACGCGCTGAACGAAGCCGTCGTCAGCCGGGGGCAGTATATCCGCCCCGTCCATCTGACCGCAAACGTAGACGGGCAACTCCTCACCCGCTACGTCGCCGACGGACTCATCGCCGCGACGCCGACCGGTTCCACCGCGTACGCGCTCGCCGCCGGGGGACCTATCCTCCCTCCCGAATTGCGGAACATCCTCCTCGTCCCCATCGCCCCGCACCTTTCCGTGGATAGAGCCGTCGTCCTCGCAGAAGGCTCCTCGGTCAGCATTTCCATCCACAGTGAAAACGCCGTCCTCAGCGTAGACGGGCAAATGCCCATCGGACTCACCGAGGGAGATAGAGTAGATGTGCGAGCAGGCGATTACACCGCGCAATTCATCCGTTTCGGGAACCCCGGCTATTTTTATCGAAATCTCCGCGTCCACATGAACGCGGACAAACGAGAGGAACGATGAGCAAAGAAATTCTATATTGCGCCTATCACCCCGACAGAGAAACCACCCTTCGATGCAACCGCTGCGGAAAACCCATCTGCGCCTCGTGCGCCATCCGCGTCCCCACCGGCTACCGCTGTAAAGATTGTGTCCGCGAACTCCAGAAACGCTACGAACTCACGGAATGGTATGATTTCGTGATTGCATTCGTCCTCGCGGCAGTCGGCTCGTTTTTGGCAAGTCTCCTCGTTTTTCCAATTGCGAGTATCTTCTTCTTTGGACTTTTGCTTCTTTTCTACGCTCCCTTTGCGGGCGGCGTTATCGCCTCTCTCACGCGCTGGGCATTGCGAAATCATCACAGCCGCGCGCTTCACCGCACGGCAACCGCAGGACTCATCGTCGGCGGGCTGCCCTCACTCATTGGAGCATTCCTTCCCTTTCTCCTCGCGGTATATCAGGCTGGCATCGGCGGCGCATTACTGACGACGCCCATGCTCCTCCCCGCCGTGTGGGAAGTCGTATACCTTGCGCTGGCAGTTCCCGCGTTTTACGCGCGGCTGACCGGCATCGTCTTCAAATTCTGACCTATGCTTCGAGAACTCCGCATCGAAAACTTTGCCATCATTCATGCGCTGGAATTGCAATTCGATTCCGGACTCATCATTCTCACCGGGGAAACCGGCGCAGGGAAATCTATTGTGCTGGACGCGGTAGAAATTCTCGTCGGAGGACGCGTGGACGCGGCGATGATACGCGCGGACGCGCCGCGCGCCCTCGTGGAAGGCGTCTTCCGCCTCGACGGAGCGGAACGCGCGACCATCCACGCGATTCTGGAAAAAGAAGATCTCCTCGACGACCCGCGTTACCTCGTCCTCAGCCGCGAAATTCGCCGCGAGGGACGAAACGTGGCGCGCGTCAACGGGCGGACCGTGAATGTGGGGCTGCTCAAATCGCTGGGCGCGGCGCTGGTAGACATTCACGGACAATCGGAGCATCTTTCGCTCCTCAATCCCCGCTCTCATCTCGGACTTCTCGACAGATACGCGGAAACCGCCTCCCTGCGTTCGCGCTACCACGAGACCTACGAGGCGCTCCGCGCGGCGCGCAGCGAACTGGATTCGCTCCGCAAGGCGCAAGCCGATTCCGAGCGGCGAATCGAATTGCTCACTTATCAGGCGGAAGAAATCGAAGCGGCGAATCTGAAGCCGGGGGAGGACGAACGCCTCCGTCAGGAACGAGACCGCCTCGCCAACGCGGAAACCCTCGCGACGCTGGCGCGGCAGGCGTTGGTACTCCTCGACGACGGGTCTTCCGAATCCACCGCGATTACCGACCTCTTCGGGCAAGTGGCGCAATCGCTGCGCGCACTCGCCAAAATCGATTCATCCCAAACCGACCGCGCAGACCGTTCCGACGCGCTGTTGGAGGAATTGACCGACCTCGCGAGAGATCTGCGCGATTACCTCGAATCTATTGAATTTCGTCCCGAACGGCTGGACGAGGTCGAGGCGCGGCTCGATACGATTGCCAGCCTCAAACGGAAATATGGCGACACCATCGAAGAAATTGTGACATACGCGGAGAACGCCCGCCGCGAATTGGAAACGATTACCCACGCGACTGAGCGAATCGAGGCGCTGGAAAAAGAGGAAACCGCATTGCTGGAAAAACTGGCATCGCTGGGCAACGCGTTGTCGCAAAAACGAAAAGAGGCCGCGAAGACTCTCGGCGAAAAAGTGGAAGCCGAACTCGCCGCGCTTCGCATGTCCCAAGCCCGTTTCGCAGTGGATTTCCAGATTCGCCCGGACGAGGCAGGGCTGCCCCTCCCCGATGGGACGCGCGCGGCATTCGACGCGTCGGGCATGGACAAGGTGGAATTCCTCATCGCGCCCAACCCCGGCGAAGGATTGAAGCCTCTCGCGAAAATCGCGTCCGGCGGCGAAACTTCCCGGCTGATGCTCGCGCTGAAAAACGTCCTCGCACAAGCAGACGAAATCCCCACTCTCATCTTCGACGAGATAGACCAGGGGATTGGCGGACGCGTGGGGCTGGTCGTCGGCGAGAAATTACATGCGCTCGCGCGTCGGCATCAAGTCTTCTGCGTGACTCACCTTCCGCAACTTGCCGCGTTCGGCGATGAACACTGGCAAGTCCAAAAAGTCATCGAAAACGGACGTACCCTCACCCGCGTAGAAAAATTGGAAGAAAACGAACGCCTTTTGGAACTGGCTCAAATGCTCGGCGGCGTAGGCGAAGGCACGCTGCGCTCTGCACACGAAATTTTGCACGCTGCACGCGAGAGTACACAGAACGGCGAATAATTCCATGATAAAGATTCATCTCCTGGGACCACCGCGCGTCTATCGAGATGGGGAATTGTTACACATTCAACGAAGAGCGCCGCGCGCGTTACTCTTCTACCTCGCCGCAGAAGCGAAGCCGGTATCCCGTTTCCGGCTGGGGGAGTTATTTTGGCGGGAGAAACTCGAACAGCATCAACGGAACAGCCTCCGCTATACGCTTGCCCGCCTGAGACGCGCGCTTGGAGAGCCAAACGCCATTCATACGCATCTCGGAACGATTTCTATCCATCGCGATTTCGTTTGGGTAGACAAACAAGAATTCACCCGCTTGTATCTCGAAGCGCAAAAATTCCTTACCTATTGGGACGCGGCGGAACCGCTTCCTCCTCCCGCATTCGAGAGGCTCGAAAAAGCCGCCGGGTTTTGGTATGGAGATGAATTCATCGCCGGGCACGATATGTCGGTTTCATCGGAATTGGAACATTGGAAAGATGAAGTTTCCCGTGAATTGAACGCGATACGAGTTCGCATCTTCGAAAAATTGGCTTTGCACGACCGCATATCCAATACGCCCTCGCGCGCGCTCCACTGGCTTCGTCTGGCGCTTACGCTGGATGAATACAACGAACGATTACACAAACAGACTCTCGAAATTTTGCTTGAATTGGGAGAACGCGTCAAAGCGCGTCGGCATTACGACGCGATGATGGAAAAATTTTTAGATGAGTTGGGCGTTGTTCCCTCGGAGGAAATTCGCGACCTCGCGGCGAAAATCAAATCCTCGACAACCCCGCGAAAAAACGGAAACGGAAAAGCAAAGTGGAACGTGCGCCGCTCGATGACCGCGCCATTCGTAGGACAGAAAGAAGCCCTCGAGGTTTTGAATCGGGTTTACCATACCGGCGGAGGAATTCTCATTCGCGGCGAAGCAGGCGCGGGGAAAACCCGGCTGGTACAGGAATTTTATCAACGGCTGCCTTCCCCTCCCAGATTGTTGATGCTCTCCTGCCATCCGATGGAGGAAACCCTTCCCTATCATCCCTGGATTGAAACGTTACGCGCCTCCATAGCCCCGGATGAATGGGAGACTCTGGCACGTTCATGGGCAGCACCGCTTTCGGCTTTATTGCCGGAGGTAGACGCGCTTCGACGAATCGCCGAAACGACCCTCGACAAAAAAGTCTACGCGCGCTCCGCGATATTCGATGCCATCATCCACCTTCTTAGCACCTTATCGGAACAAGAGCCTTTGCTTTTGGTCGTAGACGACGCACATTGGGCGGATGAAGCCTCCCTATCCGTTCTTTCGCATCTCCTGCGCGAGTCGTTTTTCTCCTCCCGAACCGGTATGCTCATCATCACCGCGCGCCTCGAAGTGCCGAATCCGCATTTGAATCAATTGGTCTTGGCAACGGATTCCCGCTTGCTGAGGCAAATGAATATGCGCGGCTTGAGCGAAGAAGAAATCGCGCAACTCGGACAATATCTTCTGAAGAAATCGCCATCGGAAGATTTCCTCCGACGCCTCGCGAGGAATACGGGCGGCAATCCCTTCTTCGTCGTCGAGACGCTGAAAACGATGATTTCGCATCCAGAGAAAACAAGCGAGGAGATTCTCGAAAACCCTGCAATTGCATCGAGCATTATCCGTCTGATTCAAGAGCGGTTGGAAACGCTCTCTCCCAGTGCGTTGGAAGTTCTCTCCTGCGCTGCAATTCAGGGGACGCAATTTCAAATGTCCATTTTGCAAGCCGCGTTGGGAAAAAGCCAGAAAGAAATCCTGGATGCGATAGACCTTCTCCAAAGCGCTTCCTTTATTCGGTGGAAAGACGGGGAAACCTATGTTTTCATCCACGAGAAAATCCGCGATGCGCTCCTTCTCGAATTAAGCCGTGCGCGCCAACGCGCGCTTCACCGCGCTGTTGCAGAGGCGTTGGAATCTCAACTTGGCGAAGACCGCGAAAAGAAAGCCGCTATCTTAGCGCATCATTACGAGGAAAGCGGACAGTTTTCCCGTGCCTTCGACGCGTGGGTTGCCGCGGGACATTATGCGTATCGCCTCTTTTCCGTCGAGGACGCGGCGCGCGCCTATGACAGGGCAGAACAGTTGATTTCTCAGGCGGATTTATCCGATGAGCAAATTTACCAGTTGTTTTCCCTGCGTACCCTCATGGCATTCGAGAATGACGACGCCGACACCTTAAAGCATTTGAACGAACGCCTGCTTCAAATTGGAGAGGCGCGAAACAGCCCTCTTTTGACCGGCGGGGCAATGGACGGATTGAGCGATTACGCAATGGCGGCGAATCGCTTCCAAGAAGGACTGGAATATACGAAAAAAGCCCTCCGCCGTCTTCAAGACAGCGGGAATCGCCTCGCGGAGGCGAACGCGTGTATTCATCAAGGCGTCCTGCTATACATGCTCAACCGCTTCCAAAAATCGAAAGAATGCCTGCTAAACGCGCTCGAAATTTTGCCGGAAAACGCGAAAGACCGATGCTTCCTCCGCGCGCGCGGGCAAGCCTATCATCAAATCGCGCTCGTCTACAGCATGATGGGCGAACCGGATAAAGGAGTGGACTACGCCCGGAGATGTCTACGCATCGCACGCGAAGCAGGCTGGCCCTACGGTCCCGTAGCGGCGCATGCGATGCTGGGACTTTCCTATTACCTCTTGGGAGATTATGACGCCGGGCTGGATGCCTCCTCTCGAGGAATCGAGTTGGCAAAACGAATTGACGCGTGGCGTATGTTAGGCTACCTCTATATCTATACGGGATACAACAACCTCGAAATGGGTCTCATCGGCGAAGCGTGGAATTACGCGGAAGAAGCGCGAACCATCGGAGAAAAATGGGGACACTACGAAATCATCGCGCTGGCTCAAAAATTGGTTGCCGATGTGTATCTCCGTTTAGAGGCGATTCCTCTGGCTGCAAGTGTCGCGAAAGAGGGGATGAAAGACGCACGAGAGAATTTCGTTACTTTGGGATTGAAATATCGCTATGGCTATGCTCTCTCCCTCATGGGAGATGACGCGGGCATAGCCTATATCGAAGAGACGCTCCGGGAAAGCCAAAGAATGGGCGTCAAAAGCATTTGGATATTTGCCAAAGCAAGACAATTGAGAGTTTTCGTCCATCGCGGCGAGTTCGACGCATTCGAGCGCCACGCCGAAGAAGTTCGTCAATTGCTCAGCGGACATTTCAACCCCGCCGCAGGGAATTTGATTCGCTATCTGCGCGCGAAAATCGAAGCCAAACAAGGGAATTTAGAGAAAGCGCTGCTCACGAATCGGCAACTGCTTCCGCTTTTCGACGAAACGCCGAAGTTCTGGATAGAATTCGATACGCTGCGCCTCGAAGCCTACATCCTTCGCAAGCGAGGAAGCGACACGTCGGAAGCCATGCGGCATATCGAAAAACATCTTCAGAAAATCGAACGCTCTATTCAAGTTGCACCGGTGCTTCAACCTACTTTTGAAGCCTTCAAAAAACGGAAGTTCCAACCACTCTTTTTGTAAGCAGGAACGTTGTCAACGTTTTGGCAACAGGGATATGCTACGATAAGTTAGCATATCCATACCTGCCGGACGCGGGCGCAGGGACCCCGCGTAGAAGACCAACGTCGCTGAGGGGAAAGCGGCGTTGGTTTTTTGTTTGGAAACGCTTCAAGATGGTGTAGAATGAAGACATCTCAATTCTTCGTTTTGGCAGGCTTCGAAAAAACACATGGATTCCAAACGCGAATGGCTTTCGTTAAGTGAAACGGCAAAACTTCTGGGCGTTCACCCCGGAACAATTCGGGCATGGGCGAATAAAGGCGTTTTGCCCGTGTATCGCACCGACGGCGGGCACCGCCGCTTTCGGCGGAGCGAAATCGAATTATGGCGTATGACCTCGCGCCGCCACGAGGACACCAATCCCGAAGAAATGACGCGGCAATTGCTCCGCTTAGTGCGCGTGCACATCAGCGAGAAGAATTTTTCGGGCGCATGGTGGTATCAAAAATTGGACGAGAACGCGCGCCGACAATACCGTCAGGGCGGAAAATCATTGCTGCAAGGATTTCTTGCGTATCTCGCATCAGGGAATGAAGAAGAAGCCATCGCGGAGGCGCGCTCGCAGGGATATGAATACGCGGCGCGCGGACGCCGCTATCATTTGACCCATATCGAAGCCGTTCACGCGTTTTTGTTCTTTCGGAACGCGCTGCTCTCCGCATTGGTGGATGTCTATGTAGACTCCCGCGTTTCGGATGCGGAGGTTTGGCGCGAGATGGTACAGCGCTTCCGTGTTTTCACAGATGAGGTGCTGATTTCTTTGTTGGAAACTTACGAGGCATTTGAGGGCGCGTCTTCCTCTCCTTGAAGTTTCCTTTCGATAGATAGGAGATTCTCATGAAAAAGATATGGATTCTCGGACTGCTTTTTCTCACGGCTTGCGGACTCGCCGCGCCGAAAACCGCAGTGCCTCCCTCTCCGACTGTCATTGCAGAAACCGAGTTGCCGCCTGCCTCTCCCTCTCCCGAAACGGGAGAAACGGGACTCCCTTCTACGTCGCAGAATTTCCTCCTCGGAGCACGCGTCACGCGTCCCTTGAGCGCGCAGCAAATCGCCGTGCTGAATCAAAATTTCTATTATGTCATGACTCCGCTTCTCGGCGAGAACATCCGAACCGTCATCCACGAACCGAAATTGATTCTCTATCGTTCCATTCAAGGGACGTGGGAAGGATTCGCACAATTCGATTGGGAACATATCAACGCCAACGAAAATATGTTCTTGCATAGAGAAGGCGCGCGTATCAAAACCGTGTGGGATTCCTGGTTGATGAATCCCGGCGACCTCGTAGACGAAAACGACCCGGACGCGATGAATCACTGGATTAATTATTACGCCGTCACCGCCGCGCAGCAAATTCACGAATATCACTACGATGGGCTTTTCATCGATTCCGCGAGTCACTGGCTCAACCCTGCCGCCGTTGATGGCGTGATGCCCGACGATTACGATTTGGATCAATGGTATACGGACCGCGTGAACGGGCTGAAATATATCAAATCTCAATTGCCGGATAAAATCGTCGTCTTCAATGGACTTCACAATCGGCACGGCGCGGAAGACAGCCTCGCGAACACGGACGGCGCGATGTGGGAAACTTTCGGCTTCCAGCCCGCGCGCGGAACGTATGGCGGCGAAACCGCTTGGATCAACGCGATAGAACTCGTCTCGCGGCACCCGGATAAATTCATCGTTCTAGTCGTCAAGGAGCAGCCCAATCTCACGGAGGACATCCAAAAACGCGTTTTCTCGGTCGCGAGTTATCTCCTCGTCAGCGGAGATAACGTCGTCTTCTCGATGGCAGACGCGGAGCACGTCAAGACGAATTCGCTGCTTTACTATCCCGAATACACGCTCGATTTAGGCGCGCCGCTCGGTCCATATACCCGAACGGAGGAAGGGCTGTATCTCCGCGTGTTCGAAAAAGGGATGGTCGTCGTCAACCCCTCCGAAAACAAGACCCTCACCTATACGCCGGAGGAAACCTATCTGAACGTCATCCCGGTGGGCGGCGGCGAAGTGGACGAAAACGGAAATTGGGAAGGCTCTCTCTCGTATGAGGAAATTTCCGGCGAGATAACCCTCCCGCCTATCAGCGCGTACCTCCTCGTTTCTCCCTAAACGCAATTTTTCAGGCGACCCGCGTGATA
>CAZDGZ010000055.1:0-9828 GCA_964505165.1 uncultured Anaerolineaceae bacterium
CTCACCGACACCCCTCCCGCCGCCGCGAACACAATACACCCTCGACGCCGTACTCGATTACGACGCGCGCACCCTCGAAGTACAAGAGAAAATTCTCTACGTCAACCACACCGCCGACACGCTCACGGATATCCTTCTCGCAGTCGAACCCAACGCCCGCGCGGATGTTTTCTTCCTCGACGATATCCTCCTTGAAAACGCGCCTGCAACCTACGCACTCGAAGGACACCGCCTTCTTCTCTCCCTCCCTGCGCCCCTCGCACCGGAAGAAACACTCTCGCTCACGATAACCTACACCCTCCACATTCCGCCAAAACGCGCGAGCGAAGTCTTCGGCTAAACACGCGGACAATTGAATCTCGTCAACTGGTATCCCTTCATCGTCCCGTACCGCGAAGGGGAAGGATGGATTTTGCACAACCCATCCGGCGTCGGAGAACATCTCGTCTACGACGCGGCAGATTTCGACGTGAGGCTCCGCCTTCTAAACGGAGGGAAGGCGTTGGGTCTCGCGGCGAGCGCGGCAGAATCCACGAAAGAAGACGCCGGGGAAACGCGATTCCGCCTGGACGCCGCGCGGACCTTCGTCTTTTCCGTCAGCCCATCCTTAAACTCCCTCACGACGGAAGTGGATGGAATTCCCATCACCAGTTATTTCCGCGCCGGGCACGAGCGCGCGGGGAAGGCGCTGCTGGAGGCGGCGTCGCAAGCCATCGAGATTTACTCGCGCCGTTTTGCGCCGTATCCGTATGAAAGTTTGAGCCTCGTCGAAACCGACCTCCCCGACGGGATGGAATACGACGGATTGATTTTCATGGGAAGTATGTTTTACGACGAGTACGAGGGAACGCCCGAGGGCAATTTGACGACGATTGGCGTCCACGAAATCTCGCATCAATGGTGGTTTGGGCTGGTCGGGAACGACCAAGCGATGGAACCCTGGCTCGACGAGGCGATGGCGGTATACAGCGAGCGCATTTTCTACGAGGAAGCCTATCCCTCGCTGGTTCAGTGGTGGTGGAATTTCCGCGTCCATTGGTTTTCTCCGCGAGGATGGGTAGACAGCACCATCTACAACGGCGGGGATTTTCGGCACTACACGAACGCGGTATATCTACGCGGCGCGCTCTTCTTGGAGGCGCTTCGCGGACGCGTGGGAGAGGATGCGTTCAACGCATTCCTGAAAGATTACGCCGATTTTGGCGCGCATCGTCAGGTTACAGGGCAAGATTTTTTCAGTATACTGAACCTGCACACCCAAACAGATTATTCCGATATTCTCTCGACGTATTTTCAAAACCCACCGCAGCCATAATTCAGCAACTCGATAAGAATGCGGGACATAAAGGAAAGATATGCTTTTTTCGGCTGAAGAAATCGAACGCCTTTCAAACGAATTCGAAACTGCCTCACCCCAAGAGATTATCGCGTGGGCGGTGAAACATTTTTGTCCCGCCCTCGCGGCGAGTTCCTCGTTTCAGACTCAAAGCGTCCCTCTGCTGCACATGATTTCGCAAATTCATCCTGAGATGCGCATTTTCTTCCTCGATACGGGAATGCACTTCTGGGAGACGTTGATTTTCCGCGAGCAGTTGGAGCGCGAACTCTCGTTGAACATCGTAGATTTATATCCCGATTCTCGATGGAGTGTATTTCTCCGCCAATACGGAAAAACGCTCCCGCAAGAAGACCCCGATTTATGCTGCTATATTCGCAAAGTGCAGCCCATGCAAAAAGCCATGAGTGAATTCGGCATTCGCGCATGGATTAGCGGAATCCGCCGAGACCAGACGAAAACCCGCGCCCGCGCGAAGATTCTGGAATTCAAACGTGACGGGCTGCTGAAAATCGCGCCTATGCTCAACTGGACGAAAGCCGATGTGATGGCTTATGCCGAGGCGCACGCGCTTCCCCGGCATCCCCTCCCGCTGGAACGCTATCCCAGCGTCGGATGTAAACCCTGCACCCGCCCCGTCAACCCCGGCGAAAGCGACCGCGCCGGACGCTGGGCAGGGCAAGGGAAAACCGAATGCGGGCTGCATACCGAGATGTTCGAGAAAGACTCCCTCACTCCCGACAATTTCAAATTGAAACTCCCGCCGGAATAACCGAAAGTCGAATTTTTTGTCGTCGGAAAATTTGACTTGACAATTTCACTGTTGCGCAAGATACTTAGTTAGAAAAACTAACTACTTTGCACAAAGGAGAAAATAGTGAAACTCAACAAAATTGCAGCCATTCTGTCTTTCATCATCGGAGGCATGGCTATTTTCGCGGGAGGACAAGTCGTCTTTCTCGGAAAAATCATGGACTATTACGTCATTGACTGGCTCCCCGTTTATAATCTAATCGTCGGGGTCATCAGTCTTTTCGTCACCACCGTCCTGCTATGGAAAGATATGTCCATCGCCTTCAGCGCGGCAATAGCCACACTCTCCGCGCATATCATCGTCCTGCTGACCATCCGATTCGCTTATGGCGATGTCGTCGCACCAGACAGCCTTCGAGCAATGACCGTTCGTATCGTCGTTTGGCTTATCATCATCACGCTGGAAATTTTCCACCGAAAGAAACAAGCGCAGGCATCAACAAAATGACGCCGCACTTCAGGTGAAACAAAAAATCCCCTCGGAAGTTGCCCCGCGGGGATTTTTTCTGTCAAAAGCCAACGCTCACGCGTGACCCTGCAAAGCAGTCCGCGTTTCATGGCTCGTCATCTACGATTAGAATGCGTTTGAGAGTCATCGTTTTTTGTCCTTTCATTCCGATTTCATCGTAGCAAGTTTTCCTTCATGTTCGGTTGGGAAAGGGTAGGGTTTCCCCTTTTTTCGATTTTGATAGTTCCTGATAGTCTTTTTTCAGTAGGCTAAGGGCGTCTGAAGTATCGAACTGCCTAAAGGAGCATTTTCTTATGGAAATTCCACGCCATTGGCGACTCAAAAAACAACGTTACGCCCTCATCGGGGAAGTTTGTCCCCATTGCGGAGCGAAAATCTTCCCTCCACGCGACATCTGCCCCACCTGCGGCAAAGAAGCGCGAACCGACTATACGTTTAGCGGACGCGGGGAGGTGTACTCCTACACAACCGTCTACAACGCCCCCAGCGGCTACGAACAAGATGTCCCCTACACCGTCGCGCTGATAAAACTGGAAGAAGGGACTCTCGTCACCGCGCAACTGACGGACGTCAAAGAAGACGAAATCGAAATCGGGATGGATGTCGAGATGGTCACACGCCGGCTGCGGCAAGACGGCGACGAGCGAGGGCTTCTCCTATACGGCTACAAATTCCGTCCCGTACTCAAGAAAGAAGAACAACCCGCGTAGATTCTTTTCCGTACCGTTGATTCAAGGCTTCTTTTCCAAAAAAGAAGCCTTTTTTATATGCCTTTTCCCGAAACCGGTTAGAATTGCGGTAAAAGGCTGGCGCCCTTATAATCTAACGATGGAGAATCCGAAATTAGCCAGCCCTCGGATTCCCCTCTACTTCTTCGGCTTCGACCTGCCATATTATGCTATCTCCCTTCCGCGAACATATCCGTCGGTCTCTCGCTGACGACAACCTTCAAGCCGCGTTGGATGCGAACGCGCGCCGACGCGTCGAGGGACGGGAACGCGCGTTCGCTTCGCTTCCAGACGCGGAGGAACGCCGGGACCGCGCGCACGAGGCGCGGCGAGAAATCATCGCAAACCTTGACGATATTCTGCATCGCTTCCTCGATAACGTCGAAAAAAACGGGATATCCCTTCACCGCGCGCGCGACGCGGCAGAAGCCGTCGCCATCGCGTTGGATATCCTCCGCCGGACGAATCCCGACGGCGCGCTCATCGCCAAATCCAAATCAATGGTGACGGAGGAAATCGGACTCAACCGCGCCCTTCAGGCAGCCGGGCACCGCGTCGTCGAGACCGACCTCGGGGAATTCATCGTCCAACTTCGCGGCGAACGGCCCTCGCACATCATCACCCCCGCTGTCCACTTGCGGCGAGGGGATGTCGCGGCGCTCTTCGAAGAAAAACTGAATCTCCCCTACACCGAAGATATTTCCGCGCTCACCGATGCCGCCCGCCGAGAATTGCGGGAAGTTTTTCTCTCCGCCGATGCGGGCATTTCAGGAGTCAATTTCGGCATTGCAGAAACCGGCGCGCTTTGCATCGTCACCAACGAGGGAAACGGACGTATGGTGACCACAATGCCGCGTGTCCACATTGCCTTCATGGGATTGGAACGTCTCGTCCGCGACGTGGACGACGCCGCGCTGCTCCTTTCCCTCCTCCCGCGCTCTGCGACGGGGCAGCAAATCAGCGTCTACACGCAGTTCATTCGCGCCCCGCTGCCGGAACAAGAACGGCATCTCATCCTCCTCGATAACGGACGCACCGCGCTGCGCGGCTCCCCATTGGAAGACTCTCTCTACTGCATCCGCTGCGGCGCGTGTCTCAACGTCTGTCCCGTTTTCCGTGAAATCGGCGGACACGCCTACGTTGGAGCGGATGGCGCACCGACTCCCTACCCTGGACCCATCGGCTCGGTCATTTCTCCGGGACTCTTCGGCGGAAACTACGCACCGCTCGCCCAAGCCTGCACCCTCTGCGGCGCGTGCCGTGAAGCCTGTCCCGTGCGACTCGACCTCCCGAAAATGCTTCTCCGCGTGCGAAACAACCAACTCCCGGAAGGAAAACGAGCGCCAAGCGAGGGCGCGGGACTTCCTTCCGGGCTGCAAACGGGACTCACCCTCTATCGCTACGCGGCGACGCATCCCCGCTTTTACGCTTTCTCTCAGCGGGTGATGGGCTTTGCCGCCCGCGCGCTTCGAAGCGAGTGGATTTCCCTCCCCGCGTGGACGGGATGGGGCGCAAACAAGGAATTCCCCAAACCGGCGGCGGAATCCTTCCGCGCTCGATGGAAACGAAAGAAGATCCAACCCCACCCGCCCGCGCGTCCTCATTCGGGAGATCCTGCCGCGCCGCGCGCCCCCTCCGAGCGGCAAAAACCGGAGGACATGATTCGGCGCTTCGAAGCGGAACTCACCGCCCTCGACGGCAAGGTTCATCCCGTCTCGCAAGAGAATCTGAGAGAAGAGATTCTCTCGTTCCTCCGCGAACGCGGCATCCGCGCGGTCCTCGCGGACGAGGCAGCGGAATCGCTCCTCGCGGGAAGCGATATCGCGGCGAAACGCGCGGCAGACTCCAAACTCCGCGCGGGAATCTCTTACGCGGCGGCGGGAGTCGCAGAACTCGGCGCGGTTCTCCTCCTCGGCGCAGACAGGGAGACTCTCGCCGCATCCCTCCTCCCGAATATCCACCTCGCCATCCTTCGCCGAAGCGACCTTTATCTTTCCCTCGAAGAGGTTCTCCGCCTCCCCGCGCTTCGGGACGCGCCCGCCGCCGCGCTCGTCGCCGGTCCCTCTCGCACAGCGGATATCGAAATGACGCTCACCATCGGCGTACACGGCCCGGGGGAACTCATTCTCTTTTTGGTTGACGGCTAAGTCCGCCGTATGATAAAATCTGCCCGCTTGCCCCCATCGTCTAGTGGCCCAGGACGGAGCCCTCTCAAGGCTCAAACCGGGGTTCGAGTCCCCGTGGGGGCACTGGCACGAAAAAGTCCGCGAGAGCGGATTTTTTGATTCCAATAGGGCTTACGCAGTTGGTCGTACCCCCTCGTTTTCATGTCATGGCGAGCCGGGGGAAGTGCGGAACTCCTATCCAAAACAGGGGAAAATTTTAGCCGCGTTTAATCTAATTCTGCTAAAATCTGCCTATACACAACGGGGGGAGAGACCTACCATAGGGGAAATCACACACGCCTATGGAGCGCCATGCATCTCCTTTGTCTCGGTCTCAATCATAAAACCGCCTCGGTTTCTCTGCGCGAAAAACTTTCCTTCAGCGAGGAAGAAATCCGCGCAGGGCTGGCGCGTCTCGCCTGCGGGGAGGAAAAAAGCATCTCCGAGATGGTTCTTCTTTCCACCTGCAACCGGACGGAACTCTACGCGGTCGTATCGAGCCTTTCGTTTTCGCCGTTGGAACGTTTCTTGGAGGATACGCGCGGCGTCCCGCGCGCGGACTTCGGCGCGCATCTTTATCGTTATGAGGGAAAGGAGGTCGCCGCGCACCTCTTCCGCGTCGCCGCCGGATTGGATTCGCTGGTCATCGGCGAGCCGCAAATTCTGGGACAAGTGACCCGCGCCCTCGAACTTGCACGCGGACAAAATGCCGCGGGGGCGATTCTTTCCCGCCTTTTCGAGCAAGCCATCCACGCGGGGAAACGCGCCCGCACCGAAACGCGCATCAGCCGAAACCCAGGCTCCGTGTCCTCTCTCGCGGCGAAACTCGCGGAAAACGCCCTCGGCAGTGTAGAAGACGCGCAAATCGTGATACTCGGCGCGGGCGAAATGGCGGAACTCGCGGTAGAAGCGCTGAGAAAACGCGGCGCGCAGAAAATCCTCGTCGTCAATCGGACTCTCGACCGCGCGCGTTCCCTCGCGGCACGATGGGGAGCGGATATAGCGACCTTCGAGCAAATCGAGCGCGCGCTCTTTACTGCCGATATTTTCATCAGCGCGACGGGCGCGCCGCATACACTGGTTTCGCCCCGTCTCCTCGCGCCCATCGCCCGAAGTCGCACTCGCGCGCTCGTGATGATTGACATCGCCGTTCCACGCGATATAGACCCCGCGTGCAGTGATTTACCCAACATCTACCTCTACGACATAGACTCGCTCAACACGCAACTGCACGAATCACTCTCGCTTCGCGAAAAAGAAGCCCCGCTCGTCGAAGCCATTCTCTCGGAAGAAGAAAAATCCTTCGCCGAATATCTCCAAACGCTTCAAGTACGCCCGCTCATCGCCGACCTCAGCGCGTACGCGGAACGCGTGCGGCAGCGCGAACTCGAAAAAACGCTGCGCCGTCTCCCGGACCTCAGCGAGGAAGAACGCCGGAAAATCGAAAAGATGACTCAAGCCCTCGTCAAGAAACTCCTCGCGCCGCCCATTCAACGCCTCCGCGCGGAAGCCGCGCACCCGCACGCGCCGGAATACGCCGCTGTCGCCCGAACACTCTTCGGGCTGGAAAGCTGACCCCTCCACGCCGCCTATGATGAAACTCATTTTTGCAACTCGCCCCTCCGCCCTCGCACGGCGGCAAACTCAGATGGTCATGCGCGCACTCGAAACCGCGCATCCCTCGCTCCATTGTGAAGAAGACATCATCACCACACAAGGCGACAAACGCCTCGACACGCCCCTCCCTCTCATCGGCGGAAAAGGACTCTTCACCGCCGAACTGGAAACCGCGCTTCGGGAAAAACGCGTCCACGCCGCCGTTCACTCGCTCAAAGACCTCCCGACCGAAATGCCCGACGGACTCGTCCTCGGCGCAATCCCGCGCCGCGCCGACCCGCGCGACGCGCTCGTCTCAGAGATGGGCTACACCCTCGAAAGCCTCCCCACCGCGTCCATCGTCGGAACCTCCAGCCCGCGCCGCGCCGCGCAAATTCGACTGCTGCGAAATGACCTGCGAATCGAATCCATTCGCGGCAACATCGATACCCGCCTCCGAAAACTGGAAGAAGGGCAATACGACGCCGTCGTCTTTGCCCTCGCGGGGCTTCACCGCCTCGGGCTGGACGAAACCATGACCTCCGTCCTCCGCGTCATCCCGCTGGACGAAATGCTCCCCGCGCCCGGACAAGGCGCGCTCGCCATCCAATGCCGCGCGGACGACGAAGAAACCCTCGCCGCGCTCGCCGCCATCCACGACGCGCAGACGGCAAACGCTGTTCTCGCAGAACGCGCGTTCCTCGAAGGACTCGGCGGCGGCTGCGCCGTCCCCATTGCCGCGCATGCGGAAGAAAAAGACGGCGTTCTTCACCTGAAGGGACTCATCGCCTCGCCGGACGGCAGACTCGTCCTCCGCGTCGAAGGCGAAGGAAACGACGCGAAAGCGCTGGGAAACCGCCTCGCCCGCGAAGCCCTCTCGCAAGGCGCGGCATCCATCCTAAACGAGGAACCCATCTTCCGCCCATGACCTCCATCCTCGTCACCCGCCCCCGAAAAGATGCCGAAACCTTCGCCGCGCTCGCCCGCGAATTCGGGTTCGAGACGATTCCATTCCCAACGATTGAAATTCGTCCACTCGAAGAAAATCCCGCGCTGCGCCACGCGCTGAATCATCTGGACGCCTACGACTGGATACTCTTCACCTCGGCGAACGCGGTCCCGCCATTTTTTACGGCGAAAAAAGCGGACGCCGCGCGCGCGGACGGCGGCATGATTCCGCGCCGGACGCGTGTTGCCGCCGTCGGAGAAAAAACCGCCGCAGCCCTCCGCGCCCGACGCGTGCGCGTGGATTTCGTTCCGGCGCGTTTCGTCTCGGACGAAATCCTCGCGGGGCTGGGCGAGATACGAAACCGTTGGATGCTCTACCCCGCCGCGGAAATCGCGCGCGATGTGCTTCCCCAAGCCATCGTCCGCGCCGGCGGCACGGTACATCAAATCACCGTCTACCGCACCCTCCCCGCCGCGCCGGACCCGCAGGGACTCTCTGCCCTCCGCGAGGGCGTGGACTGGTTGACCTTCACCAGCCCCTCGACGGTGCGGAATTTCATCACGCTCACCCGCCGCGCGGGTCTCAACCCCTTTCAATTGGCAGGAAGCCCGCGCGTGGCGTGCATTGGACCCGTCACAGCGGAGGCGGCGCGGGAACTCGGCTTCCGCGTGGATGCCGTCGCCGAGCCGCACACCGCCGAAGGGCTTCTCGCCGCCATTCAAACCCAAACAAACGACTGACTACCCGATGACCATGACTCTCCTTCCTCCCTTTCCCCTCTCCCGTCCCCGGCGGCTGCGCCGTCTCCCCGCTCTGCGCGGGATGATACGCGAAACGACGCTGACGCCGCGCGATTTCATCTATCCGCTTTTCGTCCGGCACGGCGAAGGGCGCACGCCCATCTCATCCATGCCCGGCATTGCCCAACTCTCCATCGAAGAAGCCGTCCGCGAGGCGCGCGCCGCCTTCGAGGTCGGCATTCCGGCGGTCATCCTCTTTGGCATCCCGGCGGAAAAAGACCCCGTCGGGCTGGAAAATTTTTCGCCGCAGGGAATCGTCCAGCGGGCGATACGCGCCATCAAACGCGAACTCCCCGAAATGGTCGTCGTGACCGATGTCTGCCTCTGCGAATACACCAGTCACGGGCATTGCGGGCTGCTGAACCTGCCGGACGAGCGCGGGAATCTCCCCAATCCGCACCTCCCCGAAGGCTACGTCCTCAACGACGCCACGCTGGATATTCTCGGCAAAGTGGCGGTCAGCCACGCCGAAGCCGGAGCGGATATCGTCGCCCCCTCCGGCATGATGGACGGCATGGTGCGCGCCATCCGCACCGCGCTGGACGAGGCGGATTTCGCGCATCTCCCCATTCTCTCGTATGCGGTGAAGTACGCGTCGGGCTTTTACGGTCCCTTCCGCGACGCGGCGGAGGGCGCGCCCAAATTCGGCGACCGCTCTTCCCATCAGATGGACCCCGCCAACGGGCGCGAGGCTCTGCGCGAAGCCGCCATAGACATCGCCGAAGGCGCGGATATGCTCATGGTCAAGCCCGGACTGCCTTATCTGGACGTGATTCGCCGCGTCAAGGAGGCCTTCCCGGAATTTCCGCTGGCTGCCTACAACGTGAGCGGCGAATACAGCATGGTCAAAGCCGCCGCCGCTCAAGGCTGGATAGACGAGCGCCGCGTCGTGCTGGAGGCGTTGACGGGCTTCAAACGCGCCGGCGCGGACATCATCATCACCTACCACGCCCTCGACGCGGCGAAGTGGCT
>CAZDGZ010000055.1:9928-11093 GCA_964505165.1 uncultured Anaerolineaceae bacterium
CAATGACTTCTTCCCTTTCTTCACGCGCGGCGGCGGAACGCCGCTTTCACGACAAGCGCTATGCCCAAGTGGATTTCAACCAAGCGCCCTTCACCATCGCCTGGGAGGTGACTCACGCCTGCGCCTATGCCTGCAAGCATTGCCGCGCCAACGCCCAGCATCATCCCCACCCGGACGAATTGACCACCGAGGAAGCCTTCCGCCTGATTGACCGTTTCGCCGCGTTCGGCTCCCCCATCCTGATTTTCACCGGCGGCGACCCAATGATGCGCCGCGACCTCTTCGAGTTAATCGCCTATGCCACCGAAAAAGGGCTGCGCTGCTCCCTCACCCCCACTGCGACCGCGCTTCCCACCGTTGAGCGCCTCGCCAAAGCCAAAGAGGCAGGCATCCGCCGCGTCGCGCTCTCCCTCGACGCGCCGCGTCCCGCCGTCCACGATGATTTCCGCGGCGTGAGCGGCTCGTGGGAACGGACGATGCGGATTCTCCACAACGCCCACGAAGTCGGGTTGAGCGTCCAAGTCAACACCACCGTGACGCGCTTCAACGTGGACATCCTCGAAGAGATGGTTCCCTTCATCGAAGAAGTCGAAGCCGTCCAATGGTCGGTCTTCTTCCTCGTCCCCACAGGGCGCGCCCAGGCGGAATGGATTATCTCCGCCGAAGAACACGAGCGTGTCTTCAACTGGCTCTACGACCTCTCCAAAACCGCGTCCTTCGACATCAAAGCCACCGCCGCGCCGATGTACCGGCGAGTCGCCATCGAGCGGAAGAAAGCCGAATCGGGAGAGGAGGAGGTCTCCTTTCAGGGCGCGGGCTTCCAATATGCGGACGGGCTGAACCGCCCCCGCAAGGGCGTCAACGACGGCAACGGCTTTTTGTTCATCTCGCATCTGGGAGAAATTCAGCCGTCCGGCTTCCTGCCCATCACGGCGGGAAACGTCCGCACGGACGACGTGGTAGACATCTACCGCAATCACCCCCTCTTCAAGGATTTGCGGAATTACGACAAATTGAAAGGACCCTGCCGCACCTGCGCCTACCGCGATATCTGCGGAGGGCAGCGCGGGCGCGCATACGGTCTCACCGGCGATTACATGGCATCCGACCCGGCGTGCATCCTCGTAGAGGAAGCCATCCAAAGAGGAGAATATCGAATTTGAGA
>CAZDGZ010000055.1:11193-12566 GCA_964505165.1 uncultured Anaerolineaceae bacterium
TCCTTCAAATTCTCCCGCGTTTCTTCCAGCGTTCGCCCTTGTGTATTGGCGCCGGGAAGTTCCTCCACATAGCCGACCCACCAATCGCCGGATTTTTCGAAGACGGCTGTAAACTGCAACATTTCAACTCTCCTTACCTGAGGGTACAAAAGCACCTTTTTCTCTCTCAGGAGTCATCAAAGCGATTATAGCATGAGCGACACATCCAACTCAACCTTGTCCTCCCCCTTCCTCCGCGCCTGCCGACGCGAGCCAACGGAGGTGACGCCCGTCTGGTTCATGCGGCAGGCAGGACGCTACATGCCCGAATACCGCGCCATCCGCGAGAAATACACCCTGCTGGATATCGTCCGGCAGCCGGAACTCGCCGCCGAGGTGACGATGCAGCCGGTGCGCGCTTTCGGCGTGGACGCGGCGATTCTCTTCGCCGACCTCCTCCTCCCGCTGGAGCCGCTCGGCATCCGCTTTCACTTCGCCCCGGGGGAAGGCCCCGTCATCGAAAATCCGATACGAAGCATGGAGGACGTTTCCCGCCTGCGCCCGGTGAACGCGGAAGAGAGCCTCGCGCATGTGATGGAGGCTATCCGCATCGTGCGCGGCGAGTTAGGGACAACGCCCCTCATCGGCTTCGCGGGCGCGCCCTTCACGGTCGCCTCGTATGCCATCGAAGGAGGGCCTTCGCGTGATTTTCGCCGCGTCAAAACGATGATGTACGCCGCGCCGGAGATATGGCGCGCCTTCATGGACAAACTCACCGACGCGCTGGCGGACTATCTCACAGCCCAGATACGCGCCGGCGCGCAAGCCGTCCAGGTTTTCGATTCGTGGGTCGGGGCGCTTTCGCCGCAGGACTACGCCGACTACGTCCTCCCCTACTCCAAGCGCCTCCTCGAAGCCGCCTCCGCGACGGGGGTGCCGGTCATCCACTTTGGCGTCGGCGCGACGACCCTCCTCCCGTTGATGAAAAAAGCGGGCGGCGATGTCCTCGGTCTCGATTGGCGCGTCCCGCTGGACGAGGGATGGCGAATCGTCGGCGAAGACCGCGCCGTGCAAGGCAACCTCGACCCCGTCGCCCTCTTCGCCCCGCGCGACATCCTGAAGGCGAAAATTCAGGATGTCCTGCGCCGGGCGGAGGGACGCCCCGGACACATCTTCAACCTGGGGCATGGCATCTTGCAGCACACCCCGCCGGAAAACGTCAAGGCGGCGGTGGACTTCGTTCACGAGTTTCGCGCATCGGAGGGAATCGCATGAACCCCCTCGGCATTGTGACCGCAATCAGCACATTTCTGGGCATCTGGATAGGGCACGTCGGCGTGGGGGCCCGCCCCCCGCGCCCCCGCCACCACGGGGAAAACCACCACCGCGCCAAC
>CAZDGZ010000056.1:0-12545 GCA_964505165.1 uncultured Anaerolineaceae bacterium
GGTTTTACTCGCTGCCCTCGATACACTCCTTCGGAGCACTCGGGCAGCGAATGTCCGCGCGAAATGCGCCAGCCCCTCCCCAACTACCAAACTACCCAACTACGAAACTACCCAACTCCCCAACTCCCGAAAAATTTCACACTTCGCGTCTTCTCTTTTTCGTCGTTTGTGTTAAGATAAAGAAGATTTGCTCGTTCTCTCGATTTCGATGGAGGATACCCATGACTCATTCCGACGATTCCAATCCTCGTCCTCTTCGCTCGGATCCCGGCGCGCGGATGCGGAATATCCTTTCCGCGTCGAAAACGCCCGTCGAGGCGGAGATGGAAGATGAGCCGCTGGCGCGTCTTCCTCGAAACCCCTCGGCGGCGTCTGCCGCGTCTTCCCCTCCGGTGAGCAGTGTTTCTCCCGTCTCCTCGCCTCCTGATTCTCCTCCGAAAAAAAAGAAATTCTTCCGATGGAACAAAGTTTTGCCCGCATTCTGGACGATTGCGAGCCTTGTTTCGATGTCCATCAATATCGTACTGATTGTCCTCCTTGTAATTCTCTACCAAAATCGTGCGACCTTCGAGCCGCTCACGGATGTCGCAATGGACATGGGAAAATCGTTGCTGAGCGGGCTTTATTCCAACTTCGAGAAAATGGACGATGCGCATATCCGCACCAACATTGCCGTTGAATCCGAAATCCCTGTCCAGTTTGATTTGGCGCTCAATCAAGAAACCGAAGTTGTCCTCAGCCGCGATGTCGTCATCCAGAACGCGCATGTCCACATTGCGACGGGGCTGCTCAACATCAACGCACCGGCGACGGTAACCCTTCCGGCAGGGACGACTCTGCCCATCATCCTGAGCCTCACGGTTCCGGTGGATACCACCGTCCCCGTTCACTTGGATGTACCGGTAGACATCGCATTGAACCAAACCGACCTCCACGAACCATTTACGGGACTTCAGGATGTGTTGAGACCCCTCTACTGTCTGGTTGACCCAAACGCCCTATCCATCTATAAACTCCCGATTTGTCCGCCATAATGACTTCTCCGCTGCCAATTATTCGGGCGCGGCGCGTCCGTCGAGAATCTTCGCGTCGTCAAGCAGGCGCGCGGCTTCGCCGTTTAGGGGTAGGATGCGGCGCGTTGGCGAGCATCTTTCTCGCGCTCTTCTTTTTGGGCATTGCTTTTTCGTGGCGTTCCCTCACGCGTGACCTTCCCTCTCCCGATTCTCTGCCCGTACTTCTCAGCCCGCCGAATGGTATTCTCCTTCAACCCACGCGCATTTACGATAGGAACGGCGAACACCTCTTGAAGATTTTCGCCCCTCAAGAGGGCGTGCGCCATTATCTCCCTCTCAACCCCCGCAACCCGCATCACCTCCCTCAAAGTCTCGCGGATGCCGTCCTCTCGATTTCGGACCCGCATTTTTGGACTCACGCGGGCTACGACCTTCAAGGGATTCAAAATCCCGACGCGCATCCTACCCTCGCGCAGACTCTTGCGGCGGAACTTCTTTTGTGGGATGAACCTCCGAGTCTGCGCCGTGCCATCCGCGAGCGGATTCTCGCGGCGGAAATCACCGAGCGATATGGACGTCAGCAGGTATTGGAATGGTATCTCAACAGCGCGAATTTCGGGCGCGACGCCTATGGCGCAGATGCCGCCGCGCGGCTTTATTTTGGAAAATCTGCGGATGAACTAACTCTTGCGGAATCGGCGGAACTCGCCGCCATTGCCGCCGCGCCTGCACTCAACCCTCTCGACGCGCCGGAAGCGGCATATCAGCGCCGTCAGGATGTACTCGATATCATGGCGGCGGCGGGAGTCATCTCCCCTGAAGAAGCGGAGGCGGCGAAACAGACTCCCCACCGCGTTCGTCCCGTTGAAGAAAGTGATTCCACCGCCCCCGCATTTCTCCGGCTGCTTCTCGCACAACTGGCGGAGGAATACCCCCTCGAACGAATTCGGCGGGGCGGGCTGACGATTTTCTCCACACTCGATTATGATTTGCAGCAACAGGTTTCTTGCCTCCTCGAAACGCAGATACACCGCCTCGCGGGGAAGACGGCGTACCTCCCTGCGGGATGCGACGCCGCCGCGTTCTTGCCTCCCCTTTCGCCAAACGAGACCCCTTTCGAGGCGCGCGGCAGCCTTGTTGTCCTGGATGCGAGTTCCGGGGAAATCCTCGCTTTGGTCGGCGAAACCTCGCAGGAGGGAGAAACCTCCCTCTTCGAGACACATCGTTCCGGCACGACTCTCCTCCCGTTTTTATATTTGAGCGCGTTTAGCCGGGGCTTTTCCCCCGCCTCGATGATTTGGGATATCCCCCTCCAAACGGATATTCAAAATCTGGATGGACTCTATCACGGACCGGTGCGGCTGCGTACCGCCCTCGCAAACGATTACCTCGTCCCGGCTGCGCAAGTGATGGAGCAGGTTGGCGAAGAGCATATCCGCCGTACCTTTCGGCTTTTCGGATTTTCTTTCGACCCCGAGGCTTCGCTGCTCGACGAATCGCTTCCGCTTTCTCCGTTGGATGCCGCGTGGGGATACGCGGTTTTCGCGGCGGAAGGAAAAATGGAGGGGCAAGTTGCCTCCGGCGGAGCGGTTCATCCCTCCGCGTTGCGGGTGGTAGAGGAAAATGTTTCGCGTCTTCTCTGGCTGGATTGGCGCGTGCCGCAGGAGCAATCGGTGGTTTCGCCGCAATTGGCATATTTGATGAATAATGTCTTGAGCGATGATACCGCGCGGTGGCCCTCCCTTGGATATCCGAATCCGCTGGATATTGGCAGACCGGCCGCGGCGAAATTGGGTGAGACTCGCGATAGACGCGACGCCTGGACGATTGGATATACACCGCAGCGTGTGGTCGCGGTCTGGCTGGGTGGAGAGGACGCTTTTTCTCCCCTCGCGGCAGCGGGAGTTTGGCACGCGGCGATTCTGGATTCGGTCAACGCGCTTCCCCCCGAAGGCTGGGATATGCCGTTGGGGATTACCGAACTCTCGGTGTGCGACCCCTCCGGTTTGCTGCCGACGGAGTATTGTCCGAATATCGTGAACGAGGTCTTTTTGGAGGGGAACGAGCCGCTTCAGGCGGATACGTTGTACCGCGCCTATCAAGTCAACCGCGAAACGGGACTCCTCGCAACGGTCTTCACCCCGCCGGAACTGGTGGAATCGCGCGTGTATATGAATGTTCCTCCTGAAGCGCGGGCGTGGGCGAAGGATGCAGACATCCCCGCGCCGCCGGATGCCTACGATGCCATTTTGCCTCCGCCGCCGAATCCTGATGCGGAAATTACCGCGCCGAATCAATTTGCTTTCGTGCATGGTGTGCTGCAAATCCTCGGCACGGCGGGCGGAGAGGGATTCTCGTATTATCGGCTGCAAGTGGGACGGGGAATCAATCCGCAAACGTGGGAGCAACTTGGCGAGGATGTCTCTTCGCCGGTGACGAATGGGGTTTTGGGCGAATGGGATGCGAGCAACGAAAGCGGTTTGTTTGCAATTCGTCTTCTCGTCGTGCGGCAAGACCAGCGCGTAGATTCCGCGACCGTTCAAGTGACGGTGGATAACGACGCGCCGATTATCCGCTCGATTTCTCCCTCCGATGGAGAGACCGTGACCGTGAACGACGATGCGCCGCTTCCTCTGAGCGTAGAGGCGGAAGATGAATTTTCGATTGATTCGGTGAAGTTTTATCTCGATTCCCGATTTATCGGCGAGGCGGTAGAAGCGCCCTATGTCTGGTATTGGATTCCGCCGAAAGCGGGGAGGTATACCCTTCTCGTCGTCGCTCGCGATGGCGCAGGGAACGTGACGCAAAAAAGCATCTCGTTTATTGTCGAGCGTTGAAGAAGGCGTATTCTTGAGATGGGGCGCGCATCTCCCTATCGTTTATTTTGTGTTTTCGTCAATGCTGATTTCTTTCTCCTCGCCTTTGCCGGAAACAATGAGCGTGGCTTTCTTTTTCTCTTCTTTGGGGGGATGATTTGAGAAAAACGATTTGAATTTGTTTTTCCCAAAGTCGTACAATACCGGCTTGATTATGGGCATGACAAGGACCGAGAATATCATTCCAAGAAAAGCGATGACCCAGTGGCGCTGATAGGATATGCCGATAAGCGGGGCAAGGAAAGTTCGTAAAAAATAGAATGGATAGTCAATATAAGAGAACGCGACATCATCACTTAGTTTGCGGATATCCCACCTGACGATTTCTGTATCGAGATATGGGGAAATTTCTACGGTTTGTGTGTCTCGAGCCTCATAGAAAGAACCCCTGGGAAAATCGTTGAGTGTGACGGATTGTGTGTTTGGCTGGTTTTCTAAATGTTTGAACGACGTGTCGTTTAGCGGGGAAAATCGTATTTCCCGAATAAATATCCCTCGCTTTGAACTATGAATTTGCCTCTCTGATATGGATGTTTGGTTTTCGTCAATTTTTATTTGGGTTGGTGCGTAGGTCTCATTGCAGACGCTTGTTGCAACCTCGTATTTGACTTCCTCGGATAAGTTGAAAATCCCTTTTGAGAAGTCTACTGGTTCAATGGCGGCATGGTATTCTTTGATTTCAGTTTCTGTGATTGTTTCGCCGGGGGGGCAAGATTGTTGTGCTGAAGGATGTGGCATGAAGTACAAGAGACTGAAGAGAGCAACGATAATAGCGCAAAGTATCAACAAGGCAATTAGAATTTTGAATAATGGGATTTCGTATTTTTGGGTAAGCCCTGCCACGATGTAGATTAACGACCATGCAATTATTCCCCCAATGAGAAAGTAAAGTGCCGCGGAAAAACTGACGGCAAGCAGTCCGATGATAATAAGTACAAAGAGCGCTAAAAGGAAATACATGAAAAATTTTTTCGACATATGGATTCCTCTTTCCGGCGGGGGAGTACTTAACCCTTATGTAGAAAGAAAACTATCGTCTCCTTCCCCCCTTGGACCATAGGCAGAATGTACTCTTTTTCAGTATAAAACGAAATCGAAAATCGAACAACACCCGCGTATCTCCCGCTGCTTGTCCGGCGGGCTGTGTTCTTCAAATAACGGAATCAGGCGTCCTGTCGCATCCAGCGGCGCACGGCATCTTCCGAAGGGCGGAATCGTGCCATTTTGTCCAGAAGCGCGTCCGGTTCCGTATCCCAGAGAAGATTTTTCCGATGTTCGGGGAAGATAAATCCCTCTTTTTCCGCGTGAGCAATCATCGCGAGGAGCGGGTCGAAATAATTTCGGAGGTTCAGCGCGCCGATGGGTTTTCGGTGTTCGCCGATTTGCGCCCAGGTGAGGGTCTCGAAGAGTTCATCGAAAGTGCCGAAGCCGCCGGGGAGCGCGATGAAGCCTTCCGCGAGTTCGTGCATGCGGGCTTTGCGCGCGTGCATGGAGGGCGTGACTTCCATGCGCGCGAGGTTTTCTTGTGCGAGTCCGGGGGTGTTCATGCTGGGGATGATGACGCCGATGACTTCTCCGCCCGCGTCGAGGGCGCCTTGTGCGACCGCACCCATCAGCCCGGTTTTTCCTCCTCCGTAGACGAGACGAATCCCGCGTTTGGCGAGGGTTTTGCCCATGTGGCGCGCGCCTTCGAGGTACGCGGGGTGAACATCATCGGAAGAGCCGCAGAAAATGCAAATGGATTTCATGTGTCCTCGTAAAAAGTGGGGTGAGAGGCGATTATATCAAATTTTTGGGAGGGCGCTTTTGGCGGAGAGATGCGAAGAAAAGCCCCAATGCGGAGAGAAGCCCGGCTGCAAATCCGCCGTACCATGTGGCGCGCGGTCCGAAAGTGTCGCCGAGCCAACTTCCTGTCACGGGACCGATGCCGCGTGCCGCGCGCTGACTCAGGTTGAAGAGGCTCATGTACCGCCCGCGCATTTCAGCGGGGGCAGCGTTTGCGATATACGCGCTGGATGTGGGGGCGAAGATGAGTTCTCCCGTCGTTATCACAATCATGCAGAAAAGAAAATGGTAAAAGGTTTTGCCGAAGGCAACCATGCCCGTGCCCACCGCATAGAAGACCATCCCAAGCGCCATCATTTTCATTGGAGGGTAACGTTTCGTGAAGCGTGTGATGTAGACTTGGAAGAGAACGACCATGAGCGCGTTGGTCGTGGGGATGAAGCCGTAGAGGTTTTCCGGTACGTTGAATTCTTGCGAGGCGTATACGGGGAGGATGACCCACATCAACACGGTGGAAATCCATCCGATAGCGATGAAAGAGATGATGAAGAGGTAGGAGGTGTCGCGAAAAACCTCCCGATACCCTGCCAACGGGGAAGATTTCGTCTGCGTCTCTTCACTCGTTTCGAGCGTTTCCCGCGCGAAGAAGAGAAGCGCGAGTCCGTAGAGGGTCATCGCGCTCGCGGCGAATTCGAAGGTGAGCGCGTAGGAATGCACTGCAAGAAACCCGCCGATGGTGGGCCCAATGGCAACGCCGAGATTGTTGCTCCAGCGGACGAGCGCGTAGGCTTCCACGCGGTCCTCTCGCGGGATGAGGTCCGCCAGCATTGCATCCGCGCCGATTTGGTAGAGCGGATTGGCGATTCCGCTCAACGCCATCAATTGCGCGAAGGCTTCGTAGGTTTCGGCGCGAATCATCCCGAAATAGATTCCCGCGCTGGTGAAGAGACCGAGAACCATAATCCATTTTCGTCCGATTTTGTCTGCCAGAGGTCCGACGATGAAAGACGATGCGATTCCCGTCGCGGCGTTGATGGTCATCAATGTGGCGGTTTGGGTTCCGGGGAGGTGGAGGCGTTTGCTGATGTAGAGCAGCAAAAAGGGCCAAATCATGCTGACGCCGGTGGTCGCGAGGAGCCTCCCGAAGAAGATGAGCCAAAATTGGCGGGGATACCGTTGAAATGTGGTTCGGAAAAAAAGCGTTTTTTTCATCGGAAGAAAAAAAAGAGGATAGCGCGGGTGCGCTATCCTGCATGGAGACGAGGAAATTTTTTTATCGTCTTCGTCGGTTGTTGGAACGTCCACCTCGATTTCCAGACGGGCGGCGTCCGCGATTGTTACGGTCGTGTTCCTGGGCTTCTTTCGCCGTCCATCCTTCAAGGACAGCCTGACGAGAGAGTCGGATTTTTCCGGTGGAATCGATGTTGGTGACCATGACGGTAATTTCGTCGCCGACTTTGACGATGTCTTCGACTTTGTTCACGCGTTCCGAGTCAAGTTGGGAGATGTGAACCATGCCGTCGGTGCCGGGGAGGATTTCTACGAACGCGCCGAAGTCGGTGGTGCGGACGACTTTTCCGGTGTAGATGCGCCCGATGACGGCGGATTCGGTGAGGGCTTCGATTTTGTCGCGTGCCATCGCCGCGCTTTCGCCGTTGTTTGTCGCGATGTAGACTGTGCCGTCTTCTTCGATGTCAATGCGCGCGCCGGTTTCTTCCTGAATGGCGCGGATGGTCTTGCCGCCGGGGCCGATGATGGCGCCGATTTTGTCTACCGGCACTTGGACGGTGGTGATGCGCGGCGCGTGGGCTTTGAGTTCGGGGCGCGGCTCGGAGATGACTTCCATCATTTTGCCGAGGATGTGCATGCGGGCTTCCCGCGCTTGCGCGAGCGCCTCGGACATGATTTCGGAACTTAGCCCGCTGATTTTGATGTCCATTTGCAGCGCGGTGATGCCTTTTTCTGTCCCCGCGACTTTGAAGTCCATGTCGCCGAGATGGTCTTCCGCGCCAAGGATGTCGGTGAGAATCTGGTAGCGGTCGCCGTCGGTGATGAGACCCATCGCGACGCCGGAGACCGGGGCTTTGATGGGGACGCCCGTGTCCATGAGCGCGAGGGTCGAGCCGCAGACGGAAGCCATCGAGGAGGATCCGTTGGACGACATGATTTCGGAGACGAGCCGCAGAGTGTAGGGGAATTCGTCTTGCGGAGGGATGACAGGTTCGAGCGCGCGTTCTGCCAGCGCACCGTGTCCGATTTCGCGGCGGCTTTGTCCGCGAAGCATCCGTACCTCGCCCGTGCAGAAAGGCGGGAAGTTGTAATGGTGCATGTAGCGTTTGCTTTCCTGCGGGGTCAGGTTGTCGAGTTCTTGGGCTTCGCGGAGTGTGCCAAGAGTGGCGAGGGTGAGTGCTTGTGTTTCGCCGCGAGTGAAAAGCCCGGAACCATGTGCGCGGGGGCTGACATCCACTTCGCACCAGATGGGGCGGACGTCTTTCGGTCCGCGTCCGTCGGGGCGTTTGCCTTCGTTGAGAATCCGTTCGCGGACGATCCTTTTTTCGGCTTCGTCGAACGCGGTTTTGATGTCTTGCGGAGAGATGGTTTCGTCTTCTGCGGTGAATTCGGCGAGTACCTCTTCGCGAAGGGCATCCATGCCGCCGTAGAAGTCGTCTTTGCTCAACGGCTGTTCGAGGAGGGCTTTCATCGGCGCTTCGACGCGGGCGAAAACTTTTTCTTCCAGTTCTTTCGAGGGGAGCAGGATAATCGGTTCGCGTTTGGGTTTGCCGATTTCCGCTGCCATTTTTTCTTGTAATTCGACAATCGGCTGGATGGCTTCATGTCCGAATTCGAGGGCGGCGACCATGACTTCTTCGGGGACTTCGTTCGCGCCGCATTCGACCATGAGGATGGCGTCTTTTGTTCCGGCGAGGCGTAAATCCAAGTCGGAATCTGCCATTTCGGCGAAGGTGGGGTTGATGACGAATTCTTCATCAATCCGCCCGACGCGAACCGCTCCGACGGGTCCATCCCAAGGGATGTCGGAGATGGCGAGGGCGGCGGATGCCGCGTTGATTGCGAGGATGTCTATGGGGTTTTCGCCGTCTGCCGAGAGGGAATACATGATGACTTGCACGTCGTTCCGCATTCCTTTGGGGAAGAGGGGACGAAGCGGGCGGTCGGTGAGACGGGCGACGAGAATGGCTTCGGTGTGGGGACGTCCTTCGCGTCGGAAGAAGGAGCCGGGGATTCGTCCGCCGGCGTACATGCGTTCTTCGTAGTTGACGCTGAGGGGGAAGAAGTCAATCCCTTCCCGCGCTTGTGCGGACATGGTGGCGGCTGCAAAGACGACCGTTTCTCCAACTTGAACGGTCACTGCGCCGCCGGCTTGGGCGGCGAGTTTGCCGGTCTCAAAGACCAGCGCACGTCCGCCCACCGTTGCGGTGTAGCGTTTGATTTCGGGTTTCATATTCTTTTTTCTCCTGAAATGACCCCGCCTGGTCAGGGACTGAAAGTCGAGGACAATCTACGTTGTCCGCATCTTTCAATTCCCAACCGGCGGGAAGCGTATAAAAAAGAGTAGATGGGGCGTGCCCATCTACTCGGGCGAACATTTATTTACGGCGCAGATTAAGTTTTTCGGTGATGGCGAGGTAACTTTGGTAATCTTTGCGCCGAAGATATGCCAACAGCCGCCGCCGTCGCCCGACCAATTTGAGCAGTCCGCGCCGACAGGATTCGTCGTGTTTGTTTGCGCGGAGATGCTCCGTCAGTTGGTTGATGCGGCGGGTAAGGATGGCGATTTGAACTTCCGGCGAGCCGGTATCGGTTTCGTGGCGATGAAATTCTTCGATGACTTTCGTTTTGATTTCTTTTGCAAGAGGCATGACGTATGCTTTCTCCTTATTTTGTATTTGCAGGTCTCCATGAGCGCAGCCGAAACCGCACACAGGACCAGTCATAGCGGGCTGATTATACCAGAAAAAATCCAAGCGGAGAGAATTGTCGCCGACGATACGCGCCTTCGTGGGATGAGGAAGACAGTTTTTTTGTTATGGAGTGGCTAGCCAGTAAACAGCGGTACGTCCGGGATCTAGATGCCCGTTGATTTGAAGCGTACCGTCATTTCTGAGAGTAAATGTGACCGTTTCTCCACGAATCGATTCAGTGATGTTTAGTTCCTTATCCTTTTGTGCCAAAGCGGTGAGATCAATTGTCAACGTGAAGTTTTGCGCGACGTTGCTCCAGTTGTGGACGGTGAAAGCCTGTTGCCCGTACCGCTCCACCCATATGTCAGGGGTATCGGTGGTTGCGTAGGGAATCGCTTCCCATCCCAGCGTAGCCAGTGGTTTGCTTTGTGTGTTTGCCCATTCCAGAATATTTTCCATATCTTCCGACCAATTTGCCGCATGTGTCCCTCGGTTGACCAGCGTGGCATAAAAAATTGCTTCATGAGCGAAGGTCTCGATTTGTGCCTGTGTTTGGTTGGTTTCCTGGTTGGAGTACATACGCAGACGTCTCATGGCAGTTGCTCTTCGGTAATCCAGAATAGGCGTTGTCCAATTGGTTGGACCGGTAGCGAGAATTTCTCCTTCACTGGCAAAGCCATCAATGAAGGAAGAAAGTAGGTTTGGAATTCCCAACCCCCAGAAATTGACGCTGATGCCGCGCGGAGGGGCAGGTTGAGCATCCAATAATGCTCGTAATTGAGTGAGATATTCCCACGCGGCAGATGCTACATGCACTCCTGGTTGGTATGTGTTTGGATCGTAGGTTAGTGGCAAGTCGGCAAGCGCAAGATGCTCCGGGCATAGATCAACCGTGGTGACGGAGATGAAGTTGTCTATCTCCACACCGTTGACGGTTAGCCCGGCTTCTTTTGTCTCTGTGAACAAATTCTTCAATTGTTCTAGTTTTACTTGCCCGTACCCTCCCGAAATGTCTGGATCCATGTTCGGAATCCAGATAGCCGTCCAATGCTGGGGCGCCCAGCGATAAACGCTGATGCCTTTGAGATGTGCTTCCCCTGCCGAGTCGCAAATGACGGATGAGGAGAAAATGGAAAGGGATTGCACCTGTTCCAGTGCTTGCGTATAGGTTGGGCGAGGAGAATCTTTATCTTCCATTGCCTCGTTGAGTTCGAAGACGGTGTATTGTGCAGTGTATATACCCGCTTCGTTATACTCTTTTAGGGCCTCGCCGCTTTCGCCGGAAGCGCTGAAATGCGCTTGTGCGAAGTCTACATATTCTTCGGGATTGCTGGGTGTGTCGTACCAGTTGGGACCGATGATGGCATGTTTCTCTGCTGCGGCGCGCAATCCCCATCCGGCTTGGCTCTGATAGAGCAGGAGGGTGAAATCGGCGCTGTTATTCAGTCGGGTTGCCAATGGACTGATTCCCAAATGAGCGAGTCCCTCGTAACGTTTGTTTAGCCCATCGTAATGAAGTAAGACGTACCGTGGGGAGTCGAGAGGGATAGCGAGCGACAGGTTGATGTCCCCGTTTTCTAACGCGGCGTAAGGATAAAGCGAGATGGGCAGGTATCCGGCGATATCGGCGCTGACGGCGCGAGCGAAATCTTCTTTGGTGGTAACGGTGCGGTTTTCATGAAGCCCGTCCCACCAAGTCCACCCGCTGGCGGATAATGGAATCCCCCAGCCTATATCCAACGCGCGTGGTCCTCCGGTGGAATCGGTCACGGTGGTGGTAATGGCAAGGTGATTCTCATAGGGACGGTATGTGACGATAACTTGCAATCCGGCGATTTCTCCGTTTTGGACGACGCGGTCATCGTAAATCGTCAATGTACCTGATAGAGAAATGTTCATTTCCGGGCTTTCAATGAAGGATAAATCATCTACCCAGATTGCGCCGGAGACGGGGCGCGCCCCGACGATAATGCGGACGGATGCAGCGCCGGGCGGTGCAGTTACCTCGCGGGTAATCTGGTGCCAGTCTTGTGCGTTCCAGTGAAGCGGCGCTGCGAGTTGTGGAGATTGTTCCAGTGTTTGCCCTTCCGAGTTTTGCCATTGCAGATAGATCCCGGTGGTAGTTTGGCTGCCTTTGTACAGGCTGTCTTGCCAAATGGTCGGCGGACCGGAGGACCTTACATAGCCAAGTTCAGCCTGAAAATAACCGGAGACGCGATAACGTTTTCCAGGTGTAACCGGAATCGCTCCGCTTATTATCGCTCCGCCGCTTCCCTCTTCTCCAGAGATGGCTAGAGCATGGTTGCCACTGTGTGCATGCGTCTCGACAACGTTAATCGCGATTCCGTTTTTCGTGAGGAGATTGCCCCATCCGGTTTCACCTTCTTCGAACCCGGAGTTAGAGAGGAGATTGGAAACGTTGGGGTCAGATGCGTGGGTCAGGTCGCGAATTTCTACCGGCTGGGATGGTGTTACGGGAAGTGATTCTCCATTTATGCTTAATGCAATGATTTGCCCTGCGTCGTTCAATGTCAGACTCAATCCGTCTCCTGTGGACAAGCGTACGTTGCCATCTGGTAGAGGCATGATACTTCCGGGTGTTGCAGGCGTGGAGGGTGAGTTTTGAGAAATGAGTGTAGGAGCGACGGAGGTTTGAGTTTTGGGCGGCGAGGTTTCCGTTTTGCAGGAAGAGAATATCCATGCCGATAGGATCAGCACGGTGAGCAAAGTAGGTATGCGTTTCATGATGACTCCCTGTTGGTTATTAACCCAAATTGCGGATAAGAAACCTCATTGCTGGCTGTCATTGCGAAACGCCGAAAGCGGCGCGGCAATTCCCTTTCAATGTGTGAGATTGCTTTGTTCACAATGACATTTTATTTCCTTTAAAACGCGACTCGGGTTAGGAAAACTTGGGTTTATCTTTAGTTTAGCAGAAAATTGCAAAA
>CAZDGZ010000057.1:0-12105 GCA_964505165.1 uncultured Anaerolineaceae bacterium
ACTGACTCTTAATCAGTGGGTTCAGGGTTCGAGTCCCTGGTCGGTCATATAGAACGTTTGGGAGAAAAGTTGGGTGTTCAAAACGCCCAACTTTTTTCTATCTTTCGTGGGATTTTCCTCTCCCGCAACTTTTTCAGGAAAAAATAATGACTCTTGATATTTCTCGTATCCAAGCCCTTTGTTTCGATGTGGACGGTACGCTCAGCGATACCGACGACCAAGCGGTTCAAAAACTCGCGCGTTTCCTTCGTCCCTTTTTTCGCGACCCTCAGCCTCCCGCGCGCCGTCTGGTGATGTGGGCGGAGGCGCCCGCGAACGCCGCGTTAGGATTGGCGGATAAAGTCGGTTTCGACGATGAATTCATCGCGCTGGCGGATTTTTTGAATCGGCATCGAAAACCCTCGAAACGGGAATTTCTCCTCATCCCAGGAATTCGGGAGATGCTGACGCGTCTGCAAGAGACATATCCATTGGCAGTCGTCAGCGCGCGGGAGGAAAAAAGCACCCGCGCGTTTCTGGATACTTTCGGCTTGACTCCGTTTTTTCAGGTTGTCGTCACCGCGTTGACGGTGGAGCATACGAAACCCTATCCCGACCCAATTCTCTACGCCGCGCGGGAAATGGGAGTCGCGCCGGAGCATTGTTTGATGATTGGGGATACGACCGTAGACATCCGCGCGGGAAAAGCCGCTGGCGCACAGACCGTCGGGGTCCTCTGCGGGTTCGGAGAGGAGGAGGAACTCCGACGCGCGGGCGCGGATTTGATTCTCCCTTCGACGGCAGATCTCGCCGACGCGCTCCTCTCCTAAATCCTCCACCCTCCGGGGAAGAGCGCTACCCCTGCGACAATAGATACAAGCGCGCCTATCACGCAGAACAGCGCGTTTTTATACCGAATGGAGGGGGAAGCCTCTTTCCATTTCGAGGGGAGGATTGCCAATCCCAACGCAAGGAGCATGAATCCCGCGTGCATCAGCAAAAGGGGAAGCGCGTCCGTGTGCAGCGCGGAAAAGACGAATAAAACAACGCCCAGCCCTGCTTGGAGAATCATCAACTTTTTGAACGAACCGAGAAGCATTTCGTCAATTGGGTCGAAACTCTCGGCGCGTTTCCAGCCGATGAAAAATCTCCCGATGATAGACCCTGATACGAGAACGATGAGCCAGCGCACGCTCCAATGAATGATGAGCAAAGTCGCCATAGTCAAATTCTCCTTGGTGTTTGAAAATATCTCGATGTGCAAGGCATACTCGAATTCTGTATTCACAGAACGGGTACAATGATAACGCACAACGCCGTATAATAGACATAACACAAAAATTCTAGGGAGAGGTCTATGGACTACCAAAACATCCTTACAGAAGTCAAGGGGCGTGTGGGAATTGTTCGGCTCAACCGCCCGAAAGCGATGAACGCGCTCAACGGCGCGCTGCTCACCGAATTGATGGATGCCCTCGCTGCGTTCGACGCGGACGATGCGATTGGCGCAATGGTCATCACCGGAAACGAAAAAGCCTTTGCCGCCGGCGCAGACATCAAAGCAATGGCAAATGCCTCGGCAGTGGATATGCTGACGGATAGTTTCGTCGAGACCTTCGCGCGGATTCGCGACATCAAGAAACCCGTCATCGCGGCGGTCTCCGGCTATGCGCTGGGAGGCGGCTGCGAACTCGCAATGTCCTGCGACATGATTATCGCCTCCGAGACGGCGAAATTCGGGCAGCCGGAAGTGACCATCGGCGTCATCCCCGGAGCGGGAGGAACGCAGCGATTGACCCGCGCAGTGGGCAAAGCGATTGCGATGGAGATGGTGCTCAACAACCGCACCCTCTCCGCAAGCGAAGCGGAACGATACGGACTCGTCAACCGCGTGGTTCCCGCGGAACGATATTTCGACGAAGCCGTTGCCCTCGCGGAAGAAATCGCCGCGCGCGCGCCGCTCGCAGTTCGTCTTGGCAAGGATGCCGTCAACAAAGCCTTCGAAACCTCCTTGACCGAAGGGCTGGAATTTGAACGCCGCGCGTTCTATTTCCTCTTCGCAACTGAAGACCAGAAAGAGGGAATGGCCGCCTTCATCGAAAAACGAAAACCCGAATGGAAGGGAACGTAAGAAAGGGGGCTTTTTCCGATGCTGACGTATCGAGCGTTAACCGAGGCATTCCTCGATTTGCGGCTGCGTGATTCTCCTGTCATCGCGCATGCCTCGCTCTCCGCGTTCGGCGAAATCAAAGGCGGCGCGGATACGCTCCTCGGCGCGCTCTTGGATACGGTCGACGCGTTGGTGATGCCGACGTTTACCTATAAGACGATGGTCACGCCCGAGACGGGTCCGCCGCGAAACGGAATCCGTTATGGAAGTCCTGACGCGAACCGTCTGGCGATTCCGTTTACGCCGCAGATGCCTGCGGATCCGCTGATGGGCATCCTCGCAGAGACGCTGCGAAAGCATCCCGCCGCGCGGCGTACCCATCATCCCATTCTTTCATTTGCCGGAATCAATGCAGATTTTGCCCTCGACGCGCAAACCCTCTATTCCCCTCTAAAGCCCATCGCCGCGCTGATTGAGCGCGGAGGGTGGGTTTTGCTTTTAGGGGTAAACCATACGGTGAACACGAGCATCCATTACGCAGAAAAACTCGCGGGACGGCGGCAATTTACCCGCTGGGCGCTGACGCCGAATCGCGTCGTTGAATGTCCGGGGTTTCCGGGCTGCTCGAATGGCTTCGAGGCGATTGCGCCGGAACTTTCCCGCGCGACCCGGCGTGTGCAAATCGGAAACGCGCTGGTGCAAGCGATTCCCCTTTGGGGGTTGATGGACATCGTGACCGCGCGGCTGCGAAAAGACCCTTACGCCCTCCTCTGCGACAAACCGGACTGTCCCCGCTGCAACGCGATTCGGCAATCCCCGCGGTGACCGATGGACGCGTTCTCGTTACGATAAAAACGACATAACCGGCAATCCGAAATTCGGGCTACAATAGATGAAGATTCTTTTGCGAGGAAAATTATGGATACCCTCTTTCAGACTGGCATTCAATGGATACTTTCGATTCAGGCGATGGGCAGCGGCTTGCTCCTCCCGATGAAAATTCTCTCGTTTCTCGGCTCCGAAAATTTCTTCATCTTCGCCCTCCCGATTCTCTACTGGTCGGTGGATTCTGCGCTGGGATTGCGAGTCGGCGCGATTTTGCTTTTCACCGGCGGGGTGAACAACCTTCTCAAACTAACTTTTCATCTCCCGCGCCCCTATTGGTATAGCGCGGATGTGCAAGCCTTTTCTGCCGAATCCTCCTTCGGGCTTCCGTCCGGGCACGCACAAATCGCAATGGTGGTCTGGGGAACTATCGCGGGATACTTTCGCCGGGCATGGGGCTGGGTTGCCGCGATGCTCCTCGTCTTCCTCATCGGATTTTCCCGCCTCTATCTTGGCGTCCATTTTCCGCATGATGTTTTTGTCGGATGGCTTGTCGGCGGCATCATTTTGTGGATTTTCCTCCGCTATTGGGAGGACATGGCAGCATGGGGAAACCGTCATTCTTTGAAGGAACAAATTCTTGCAGCCTTTTTGCTTTCTATGGGATTTGTTCTTCTCGGCGCGGCAGCCTATTCCCGTTTAGCGGCTTGGACTCTCCCTCGAATTTGGCTCGAAAACGCTTCGCACGCGGAAACGCTGCCGGATCCCGTAACCCTGAAAGGACTCCTAACCCCGGCAGGCGCGCTCTTCGGCTTCCTCGCCGGCGCGGCATGGATGGAAACCAAAGGAGGGTTTCAGGCTTCCGGCTCCTTTTGGCAACGCGCCGCGCGGTATCTCGTCGGGCTTTTGGGCGTCGTCGTCATCTATGTGGGGCTGAAACTCCTCTTTCCGCAAGGCGAAACGTGGATAGCCTACACCTTCCGCTTTTTGCGCTACGCATTGTTGGGCGTGTGGATTTCCGGCGGCGCGCCGTATGTCTTTGGAAAATTGCAATTGACGCGCAGCCCCCAATCCTAGGGGGGAATCTGATATAATCGGCAGGTCTAGGGCATCCCTAGACCATTTTCTGTAACGGAGCGTTTTTCTTCGATGACACTCGAACGCGGCACGTTATTATACAATCGCTATCGGATTGTCGAAATCCTTGGACAGGGGGGAATGGGTTCGGTGTACCGCGCAGTAGATGAGAATCTCGGCGTAGATGTCGCTGTCAAGGAAAATCTCTTTACCACCGAAGAATACGCGCGGCAGTTTCGCCTTGAAGCCATTATTTTGGCAAATTTACGCCATCCCAATCTCCCGCGTGTCACGGACCATTTCGTCATCGAGGACCAGGGGCAATATCTGGTGATGGACTACATCGAGGGGGAAGATTTACGTCAGCGCATGGAGCGGGTTGGAAAATTAAGCGAAGACGAAGTGATTATGATAGGCGTGGCTATGTGCGACGCCCTCTCCTATTTGCACAGCCGACGCCCGCCCATTTTGCATCGCGATGTCAAACCCGGCAACGTCAAAATCACCCCGGAAGGACAGATTTTCCTCGTAGATTTCGGGCTTGCAAAGGTCGTGCAGGGAAGCCAAGTTACCACGACCGGCGCGCGGGCGATGACTCCCGGATATTCCCCGCCGGAACAATACGGCACCGCTCGTACAGACCCTCGCACCGATATTTATTCTCTCGGAGCGACGCTTTACGCCGCGTTGACCGGCGTCATCCCGGAAGACGGACTGGCGCGCGCAATGGACAACGCGACTCTCACCCCCGTCCGCAAACGAAACCCGAAGGTCTCGCGTCGCCTCGCTGCCGCAATCGAAAAGGCGATGGCAATCGATTCGGAGGAGCGCTTCCAGACGGCGGAAGAATTCCAGAAAGCCCTCCTGACTGCCAAGTCCAGAACCCAGCGACGAATAGCGTCCGGGGATATACGCGTGGAGCCGCCTCCCTCCGATGAAGGCGATAAAAATATCCACGAAGACGAGACACAAGGGGGGTTGCTTCTGCCTCCCGAACCGCCCCTGCTAGAAACGGGACATACCTCCAAAAAGAAGAAAAAACGCTCTCGCGGCTGTCTCTTCTATTTCCTGATTTTCTTAATCCTCCTCATTTCCGGCTTCGCGATTGCGGCATATATTGATGATGACTTGCGCGCCCGCGCGCTTTCGTATCTCTTTTTCCCTTCGACACAAGGGACGGTATTCCCGCAGGAAGCGCCTCCGACGGAAACCGCATTTCCCGCCGCCGAGACGAAAACCGTCCTTGCCCCTCCAATTACCCCTCTCCCGACCTCCACCCCGACTCTCACGCCGACGGTGACCTTTACCCCTACGCCGACGAACACTTTCACCCCGACACCGACTCCCCTCGGCGGCGGGAGGGGACAGATTGCCTTCGTCTCAGATAGAACCGGCGTCCCGCAGATTTTCCTCCTCAACGTAGATGGCAGCGGAGAATGGCCCATTACCAATCTTCCAGAGGGCGCGTGCCAGCCCGATTGGTCGCCGGACGGGTTGTATCTGGTCTTCGTTTCTCCCTGCGCTATGGGAGAAGATGTGCAGCGAGGGTCGAGTCTCTTCATCACCAATATAGACGGCACGGAATTTCGACAATTGCCCACTGCTCCGGGAGGCGATTTCGAACCTGCATGGTCGCCTGATGGACGTACCATCGTCTTTACCTCCCTGCGTGATGGATATATGCAACTTTATGCCTTCAATCTCGAAGACGAAACCGTTACCCGGCTGACCCAGACGACCAAAAGCGCGGAGGCTCGTCAGGCTGCATGGTCTCCCTTCGGAAATTTGATTGCCTACGCCGTCAAACGGTATGGCGCGTATCAAATTTGGACGATGACCAATCTCGGACAAGCGCCGCAGCGTCTCACCGTCAGCGGACCTACATTTTGGGACTTGCTCCCTGTGTGGGCTCCCGATGGAGAAACCATTTTCTACAACCAGCGCCGCGCGGAGCAGCCGACTCTGGAATGGCTAATGAAAATCCGCTATGAAGATAGAGGCAGCGCCGGAGACCGCGTGGATGCCGGAAACTTGCCGGTGATGGATATGGACTATTCCCCCGATGGCTTCTGGATGACCTTCGTCAGCATGGACGACGCGGGGAATCTGGATATCTACATGATGTCTGCCGCCGGCGGCAGCCGTACCCGCCTAACGCGGGATCCTGCCGCGGATTTCCAGCCGGTGTGGCGTCCATTCAGATAGCCTTGTCTTTTTTCTCTTTCCCCTTTTCCCCGCTTCGGCGGGGCTTTTTTATCATTCCTTCCCCGCGCTTTTTGCGGTATGATGGAGCACACATTTTACCCTGAAGGGAGCATCGCATGGATTTCTCGATTTCCAAAGATATGCAACTCATGCTGGAGATGATTCACTCCTTCATGGAAAAAGAAGTCTTTCCCCTTGAACCGTATCTCTTGCGGGGCGAGTTTCACGAACTGGAGCCTCGTCTCGAAGAGAAACGTCAGAAGGTCAAACAGATGGGACTATGGGCGCCCTCTCAGCCGAAAGAATATGGCGGGCTGGGACTTAATTTGATGGATTTCGCCCTTGTCTCCGAAGCAATTGGCACAAGCCCTCTGGGGCATTATATCTTCGGAACTGCCGCCCCCGACGCGGGGAATATCGAGATTCTCTACGAACACGGCACGGAGGAACAAAAAGAGAAATATCTTCGCCCGCTCGTGGAAGGGAAAATCCGCAGTTGTTTCTCGATGACCGAAGTCGAGATGCCGGGCTCCAATCCCGTTTTTATGGAAACGACTGCCGTAAAAGATGGGGAGGACTATGTCATCAACGGGCAAAAATGGTACACCACTGCCGCCGAAGGCGCGGCATTTGCCATCGTCATGGCAGTTACGAACCCGGACGCGCCTCCCTATCAACAAGCAAGCATGATTATTGTCCCGACAGATACGCCGGGCTTCGATTTGGTCCGAAATATCAACATCATGGGACATCAAGGCGCGGGCTATTTCAGCCATGCGGAAATCCTCTATCATTCCTGCCGCGTGCCGCAGAAAAATCTTTTGGGAGGAGAGGGCGCGGGATTCGTCATCGCGCAGCAGCGTCTGGGTCCTGGACGAATCCACCATACCATGCGTTGGCTTGGAATCTGCCGGCGGGCGCTGAATCTCATGGTCGAGCGCGCGGCGACGCGTCCCATCGCCCCCGGAAAAGTCCTCGCGGATAAAGAAATTATCCAGGCTTGGATTGCCGAAAGCGCAGCGGAAATCGAAGCCGCCCGCGCACTCACCTTGCAAACGGCGTGGAAAATCGAAAATTTGGGATGGAAGGAAACGCGTCAGGAAATCTCGATGATTAAATTCGTCGTCGCGAATACCATGCAGCGAGTTGTGGACAGGGCGTTGCAAGTATACGGCGGGTTGGGGATGACAGATGACACGATTTTGGCATATTTCTATCGCCATGAGCGCGCCGCGAGAATCTACGATGGCGCAGACGAAGTTCATAAAGTTTCTCTCGCACGCCGAATCTTGAAACCCTACCGAGAAGAGATGAAAAAAGCACGGGAGCGCCTCCATGTCTGACGCAGCACGTCCTCCCCGAGAAGGGGAAGCCCTCGACGCCGCCGCGCTGGAATCCTGCCTCCGCGGCCTTCTTCCCGATTTGAAAACCCCGTTGGACATTCTGCAATTTCCGGCGGGACATTCCAATTTGACCTACTTACTCCGCGCCGGAAATCTCGAAATGGTCCTCCGCCGTCCGCCGTTTGGGAGAAAACCCAAAACGGGACACGATATGCGCCGCGAGTGGCGTATTCTCTCTGCCCTTCAAGAGGTCTTCCCGTATAGTCCCAAGCCCCTCGCGTATTGCGAAGATGAAAGTATTCTCGGCGCGCCGTTTTATGTCATGGAACGTATAAACGGGCTTTTGCTTCGGCGGGATTTGCCCTCGGAGATACATATTTCTCCCTCTCGATTGCGCGCCATGTGCGAGGAGTTGATAGACGTTCACAAAGAACTTCATGCGCTGGATTATCGAACGCTTGGGCTGGAGGGATTCGGGAAACCCGAAGGATATGTGTCCCGCCAGATTTCCGGCTGGGCGAGGCGGTATCGCGAGGCGCGTACCCCCGACGTTCCCGACTTCGAGGACATCATTCGCTGGCTGGAGAGCCATCAACCTCCAGAACGCGGCGCGGCGATTATCCATAACGATTATCGTTTCGACAACGTCGTCTTTCACCCGAAGGATTTCCACATCGTCGGCGTTTTGGATTGGGAAATGGCAACGATTGGAGATCCTTGGATGGATTTTGGCGCGTCCCTGGCCTATTGGATTCAAGGCGATGATCCGCTGGAACTTCAGATGCTCCGACTCGGACCGACGCATGCTCCTGGGGCGCTGACGCGCCGCGAGGTCATCGAACGGTACGCGCAGGGCGATATCCCCGGTGAAGATGCGTTGTTGTTTTATTATGTGTACGGCTTGTTCCGACTGGCGGGAATCGCGCAGCAGATCTATTGGCGATATGTTCACGGACAAACCCATGACGAGCGCTTCAGCCGTTTTGGCGAATCCGTCGCGATTTTGGAGCGCGCCGCACTCCGCGCACTGGATGCAGGACGAGTCGAGTAGCAGGAAATTTTCCGAGATTATCGAGGGCAAAACGCCCAATTACCCTCACCTGCCGCCCTGCGGAGTACTCGGTCAACGAGGTCCGCGCGACATGTGCCGCTCCCTCCTCTCCGACTATCTGCCTCCCCGACTGCCTTACTTAAATGAACCGCTAATCTCGCTTGACCATCCTAAAAAACTGCATTAGAATACACCCCGCATTGCCCTCGTAGCTCAGCGGATTAGAGCACTTGCTTGCGGAGCAAGGGGTCGCGTGTTCGAGTCACGCCGGGGGCGCCTGTGGGAGCGGGAATTTCCCGCTTCTTTTTATTCTGGGACAAAGAAAAATGAAAAAGAAACAAATTTTGCTTACAAACGATGATGGCATTCGCTCACCGGGGTTATGGGCGGCGGCAGAGGCGTTATCCGCACTTGGTTTCGTGACCGTTGTTGCCCCCAAGGAACAATCTTCCGGCATGGGACGAAGTATGCCTCCCGCTTCCTCCGGTATTATCCGCTCGAAAACGCTTCGCGTTCACGGGCAAACGTGGACGGTCTATGCAGTGGATGGGACTCCCGCGCAATCTGTGCAACACGGGATATTCGAAATCATGCCCTCGCCGCCGGATTTGGTTGTTTCCGGTATCAATTACGGAGAAAATCTTGCTATCGGTATCACGGTTTCGGGGACGGTCGGCGCGGCGATGGAGGCTGCGGCTCAGGGGGTGCCGGCGCTCGCGGTTTCGTTGGAAACCGACAAGGAACATCATTTTTCTTATTCTCAAGAGGTGAATTTTTCTACCGCCGCGCATTTCACCGCGTATTTTGCGCGTCACCTTTTGGAGCAAACTTTCCCGGAGGATGTCTATCTCCTGAAAGTGGATGTCCCTCGCGATGCCACTCCTGAGACCCCTTGGAATCTCACGCGTCTCAGCCGGCGGCGTTATTATCAGCCGATTTTCTATCCGCGAGAATCCTGGGAGCAGCCTAAGCGCTTCGACTACAAGGAAATTGCCGATATTTCGCGAGAACCCGAAGATAGTGATGTGTACGTCTTGCGCGCCAAACGGGAGGTATCTGTGACCCCGTTGAGTCTCGATTTTACCTCGCGGGTAGATTTTCAAGCGCTGGAACGCCAACTTTCTGCGTAAAGCGGCGTTCTCTTTTTGGGTTTCCCCTATTGCATGTGAATGAGGACTTTCCCCTCGCTCCAAAGGTCTTCGAGACGGTAGTATTCGCGTTGGTCCGGGGAGAAAAGATGTACCACGATATCGTCATAATCAATGAGCAGCCAGCCGTCTCGGGGTTCGCCTTCTACGCGGCTTTTCTTTCGATGCACCTTTCGGACTTCGCGTATTACCGCGTCGGCTAGCGCGTCCAACATGCGGTCGCTGGAGCCGGTACAAAGGATGAAGTAATCCGTAAAGGAGGCTACGCCTCGTACATCCAGGAGGAGGATTTCTTCTCCTTTTTTTTCTTCCAAAACATCGAGAATCGTGCGTATTATTTCTTGCGTGTTCAGAATGCACCTCGTCCTTATGTGCCCAAAGGGGCTGAATGTAAACGGGTATAGATCGCGCCGGATGGAGTCAACTCACTTCGGAAAAGGTGAATGGCGTTGACCTCCACCGTTCCCAAAAGCGGAATGTCCACCTGGCTTAAGGTCGCGCGGAGACGCTGTATGTCCTCGCGCTCAATTCGTTGGTTCACGCGTCCAATCGTCAAGTGCGGGGAGAATTTGCGAGATTCCCTTTCGTATCCCAGACGTTCTGCCGCGGCTTCCACACCTTGGTACAACGTTTCCAGTTGAACGGGCGCTTGAATGCCTATCCACAGGACGCGCGGTTTTCTCATCTGGGGGAATACGCCGAAGGTTCCAACTTGAAAAGAAAATTTCATGTGAGAGGTTGCCTCGGCGGAAAGCATTTGGGCGAGAAGTTCCACATTGGGTTTCGAGACATCGCCGAGGAATTTCAACGTCAAATGGATGTTCGACAATGGAACCCAACGCACCAGCGATTTCCCCAGTTTTTTTCGTAAGTCGGTCGTGTGAAAGGCGATTGCGCGGCGAATTTCAGGAGGAATTTCAATAGCAATAAATACGCGGAATAAATTCATAGTCTCCCGAATCGTTTTCTCCCCTTAAGAAAGCACTTTTTCGACGGCATTTTTCAAATCCTGAAATCCCACAGGTTTGGTGAGATAAAGCGATGCGCCTGCCTCCAGCCCGCTTTGGATATCCGTGAGCATGGATTTCGCAGAGACAACGATGACCGGAATATCTTTCAATTGCGGGTCGCGGCGCATGAAGCGAAGCACCTCCAAGCCGGAGACATCAGGCATCATTACATCCAGGAGAACGACATCCGGTTTTTCGTTGGCTATCATGGCAATGGCAGGGGTGCTGCTGTAGGTCTGCAAAACGCGAAAACCGCTGACGCGCATCATCTCCGCGAACATTTCAGCGGCTTCCGGTTCGTCTTCGACCACAATAACCGTCTTGGTTGAATCGCTCATTTAATCCGACTTCTCCTGTGAAACTTACGTTGTAAAAATAGCACAAGATAAAAGAAATGGCAAGTTTTTGCGCGCGTTTTTTACCTCTCTGGTATGCTATAATGAGCACATGGACACATCCCAAGACGCGCTTCCGGCTCCTGAGCCTTCTTCCGAAGAGAAGAAATCCAAGAATTCTTTGACGGTGATTCTCCTAGTCATCGTCGGGATTTTGTTGCTGGGAGGACTGATTTTCGCCGTCGTTGCGCTTTTGCAGCCGAACGCTCCCACGGCGCGGATTCGAGATATCTTCATTATCTTCATGGCATTCGAGTCGCTGCTCATTGGCATTGCGCTCATTATTCTCATCGTCCAGATTGCCGCGCTTATCAATCTGCTGCAAAACGAAGTCAAACCCATTTTAGACGCGACAAACGAGACGGTGCATACCCTGCGCGGCACGACACTTTTCCTCAGCGAAAATATGGTCGAGCCGGTAATCAAACTAAATACCTACCTCGCGGGGTTGCAACGCATGCTAGAATTATTCGGAAGAAAAAAATAATCGAACCCTCGATATTTTCTTGAACAATTTCAAAAATACGAAAGGAGAAAGACCATGTCCGACCATGATGAATTTGGCGCATTTTTAGTTGGTTTTATCGTTGGCGGTCTGACCGGAGCCATTACCGCCCTTTTGATTGCCCCTCAATCCGGTGAAGAAACCCGCACTATGCTTCGAGATAGAGGCATCGAACTTCGGGACAAAGCGGCTGAATCTGCTGAAGAGGCGATTGCCCGTGCAGAAGCCGCCGCCGCCGAAGCCCGCGCTCGCGCGGATGAGTTGGCGAAAGAACTGAAAGAGCGCAGCCAAGATGCGGTGGATCGCGGAAAGGAAATCGTGGAGACCGCGAAGAAGCCGGTCAAGAAAGCCAAATCCTCGAAAAAAGGCGGCGAGGAAGAAGCCGCTGCCGAAGCCTAATCCTTCTCGATGGAATCAAAAAAGGTCTGGCGCGCCAGACCTTTTTTGATTCACCTTT
>CAZDGZ010000058.1:0-12018 GCA_964505165.1 uncultured Anaerolineaceae bacterium
CAAAAAAGAGTCTATGATAGACTTAATCATCTCATCTTCTCGCGAGGTTGCCATGAAAGAAAACAAACGTTATCGTTGGGTCGTTGTTGGAATCTTCTTCGCCTTCATGCTCCTGCATCAAACCGATAAATTGCTCATTGGACCGTTGAAAGGGGCTATCAGCGAGGACTTTCATATCACCAACACGCAATTCGGATTGGTCATCACCGGCGCGCTCATCGTCGGGACGATTTTGTATCCCATTTGGGGGTATCTCTATGATAAGTACGCCCGCGCGAAACTTCTCGCGCTCGCCTCGTTCATCTGGGGGTCTACAACGTGGTTGAGCGCAATCGCACCGACGTATCCAATTTTCGTCGCGACCCGCGCCTCCACCGGCATAGACGACTCCTCCTATCCGGGGCTGTATACCCTCATCGCCGATTACTTCGAGCCGCAGATGCGAAGCAAGGTCTACGGAATCCTGCAACTGAGTCAGCCGCTGGGATACCTAATTGGGATGCTCCTCGCCCTCATGCTCGCCCCCTCCATTGGCTGGCGGACGGTCTTCTACATCACCGGAAGTTTGGGACTGATTATCGCCGTAATGATATTCTTCGGCGTCCGCGAAATGCCGCGCGGAAAATCCGAACCCGAATTCGAGGAAATGGATGAAGTGCCGCAATTCCGTTTTTCATGGAAAGAAGCCAAACAACTCTTCCAAAAACGCACCATGTGGTTCGTCTTCCTTCAAGGATTTACCGGCGTATTCCCCTGGAACGTCATCACCTACTTCTTCTTCGATTATCTCGCCAAAGAACGCGGCTACGATGAAAACAGCATCCTGATGACGATGGGTCCCGTAATTCTCATCCTCGCAGGCGGATATTTCCTCGGCGGCGCGCTCGGAGATTGGGCCTTCAAGCGCACGCGGAAAGGGCGAATCATCGTCGCCAACACGGGAATCTTCTTCGGCGCATTCTTCCTTTATTTTGCACTCCAAACACCTATCGCCGCGCGGGGGCAGTTCTTCATTCTCATGGCACTCTCCGCGCTCTTCATGCCCATGCCCTCCCCCAACACGCCCGCGATTGTCTATGACATCATCGCGCCGGAAGTCCGCAGCACCGCACAGGCGCTGGAATACTTCATCGAAAGCAGCGGTGCGGCATTCGCGCCATTGTTGGCAGGGATTATCTCGGACGCGTTCAACATGGAAACCGCAATCCGCTCCATCAGCCTGACCGCATGGGCGCTTTGTTTCCTCTTCTACTTCGGCGCGCTCAAATACATCGAAGGCGATATCCAATCCCTTCGCGATAAAATGGCGAGCCGCGCACACGAAACCGAGACCTCCGCAGGATAGAGATATGGATATTCACCCTGTACGCACGAAAAAAGACAAGCGGGATTTTCTCGCCCTTCCGTTTCGGATTTACCGCGACATCCCGCAATGGGTGCCGCCCCTCGTCGGAGACGCCCGTCTCGTCCTCGACCGCAAGCGGTATCCCTTTTACCGGCATTCGGACGCCGAGTTTTTCCTCGCCTACCAAGAAGGACGCCCCGTCGGGCGAATCTGCGTCATGGATAACCGCCGCTTCAACGATTTTCGCGGGGAAAACGCCGCGTTCTTCTATCTCTTCGAAAGCATCGAAGACAAGGACGTTGCAGATGCCCTCTTCGACGCAGCAGAATCCTGGGCACGTCAACGAGGACTGGACAAAATGCTCGGACCACACGGATTCACCCCGATGGACGGGAACGGACTCCTCGTTAAAGGATTCGAACATCGTCCCGCGTTTGGACAGCCCTACAATCCCGCATATTACGTCGAATTCATCGAAGGACGCGGCTACACCGTCAATCGCGAGACCCTCTCCGGCTACCTCAACGCGGAAACGCCTTTCCCGCCGCGCATCCACGAACTTTCGGAACGGGTGCAAAAACGCCGCGGGCTTCGCATCGCGCGGTACCGCTCCCGGAAAGAACTCCGCGCGCTGCTTCCCCATCTCAAAGACCTCTACAACGGCGCGCTTGGCTTGGAGGGAACGAATATCCCCCTCACGGATGAAGAAATCCAAACCCTCGGCGAGCAACTCCTTTGGATTACCGACCCTCGGCTCATCAAGGTCGTGATGAAAGGCGAAATGCCTGTCGGATTCATCCTCGCCTATCCCGATGTTTCCGCAGCGATACAAAAAACACGCGGGAAACTCCTTCCCTTCGGCTGGATTCACCTCTTTCGAGAACGCAGCCGCACCGACTGGATCAACTTCAACGGCGCGGGGCTGCTGAAGAAATATCGCGGCGTCGGCGGCACGGCAATTCTCTTCAGCGAACTCTACAAATCCGCAACCGAAACGGGACAATTCCGCCACGCCGAAGTCGTGCAAATCCGCACCGAGAACGAAAACATGCTCCGAGAAATGCGAAACTTCGGCATTGACTTCTACAAGACGCACCGCCTCTACGAAAAGCCTCTCTGAATCCCTTTCCAATTTACCCTTCGAAACAACGGACGGCGCGGGGTACAGCCCGCGCCGTTTCACGTCCCCCCCTGCGCGGCACGCCCTAAATTCGGAGTAAAAGGTCATATTTTATCAGTGATGTCCATCACTTAGAAATCTGACGATTTCTCCCTAAAATATACCCAATTGTGTATTTTTTACCTGTATTACCAGAGAGGACAGAATAATGCAAATCACGCGTCAGGCAGACTACGCCCTCCGCGCCGTACTTTACCTCGCCCGTCTTGGAGAAAACCAACGCGCGGCGACCAGCGCAATCGCCAAAGCCCAAGAAATTCCCCCCTCGTTTCTCGCGAAAATCATCTCTCAACTTTCCATTGCAGGGCTGCTCCATACCGCGCGCGGCGCGCGCGGCGGCGTCACGCTGGCACGCCCGCCGGAAGAAATCACCCTTCTGGAAGTCGTCGAAGCGATTGATGGTCCCATCCGCCTTAACGAATGTGTAGATGACGGCGAAGACTGCGATTTCGGGGAAGACTGCCCTCTGCGCCGAATCTGGCAAGAAGCCCAAAACGACCTTATACGAAGACTCAAAAACACCAACTTCGGACAATTTCTCTAAAACGCGGCAATCGCCGTTTTCCTTCCTCCCTCATCCCTACAGGAGACATTTCGACATGACCGTTCCCCCCTCCCCTTCTGCAACCCCTCTCACCCCTCGAAAACGCGCCATTCTCATCGGCGCATCAAGCGGAATCGGTGCAGCGCTCGCGCGGAAACTTGCCAAAGAAGGCTACACGCTCGCGCTCCTCGCGCGGCGTGAAGAACTCCTCCGCACCCTCTGTGACGAAATCAACGCCGACGCGGGGGAACCTCTTGCGCGTTACTATGTCCACGATGTCACCCACTTCGACGAAGTCCCCGAACTTCTCCGCAAAATCATCGCCGACCTCGGAGGGCTGGACTTATTCATCTACAACACGGGCATTTCCATCCGCGTCTCCTTCAAAGAATTCAACTTCGAAAAAGACCGAAAAATGATAGAAACGAACCTCCTCGGCGCGATGGCATGGCTGAACCCCGTCGGCGAAATGTTCCAAAACATGCGCGGCGGACAAATCGTTGGCATTTCCTCCGTTGCCGGAGAACGCGGACGAGTCGGCACCCCCGCGTACAACGCATCGAAAGCCGCGCTCACCTGCTTCCTCGAATCCTACCGAAATCGCCTCACACGCCGCGGCGTCCACGTTCTCACCGTCAAACCGGGGTTCGTCCAAACCGATATGCTCAAAGGCGCAAAGAAAACCTTTTGGGTCGTTTCTCCCGAAGTCGCGGCAAACGACATCTGGAAGGCCATCCGCAAACGTAAACAAGAAATCTACACCCCCGCGCGGTGGCGGTGGGTCATGCTCATCATCCGAAACATCCCCTCCGTCATCTTCCGAAGGCTCACCTTCTAATGCCTGCCTCCATCTTCTCGCGCTTCACAGCCCTCGAAAATTTCGGGCATTCCCTCCGCGCCCCCTCCTACCTCCTCGCGCCGAAAAGCGAAGAAGATATCGCCGAAGCCCTCGACCTCGCCCGTCGGATGAACCTCCGAATTGCCCTACGCGGCGCGGGACGAAGTTACAACGATGCCGCGCTCAACGGAGGAGGGATTCTGCTGGATATGTCCGGGATGAATCGGATTCTGGAATGGAATCCGGAAACCGGCATTGTCCGAGCCGAACCTGGGGTTAGCCTGCGCCAACTCTGGCAGCATGTTCTGCCGGACGGCTGGTGGCCGCCCGTCGTCTCCGGGACGATGTTCACCACCCTCGGCGGATGCCTCGGCATGAACGTTCACGGAAAAAACAACTATCAAGAGGGGACCTTCGGGGAACATGTGCTTTCGTTTACCGCCCTCCTCCCCAATGGAGAGCGAGTCGTCTGCACGCCGACTCAAGAAAGCGACCTCTTCCACGCGATGATTAGCGGAATGGGGATGCTTGGGATCTTCGTCGAAGTGACCCTGCAACTGAAACGCGTCTCCTCCGGCATGGTCGAAGTCCACGCGTGGAACGTTCCCGACTTAGACGCCCATCTCTGCGCCATAGACGGCGGCGCGCGGCAATACGACTACATCGTCGGCTGGCTCGACAGCACCGCGCGCGGGCGCGCCCTCGGACGCGGACAAATCCACGCCGCGACCTACCTCCCGGCAGAAAAAGTCCCCAACGCAAACGAGACTCTCCAAACCGCGTACCAAACGCTTCCCTCCCGCTTCTTCGGCATCGTCCCGAAATCACTGCTGCAATATGCCATGCGTCCCTTCCTAAACAATTGGGGCGTCACCGCCGTTAACACCGCGAAATACCTCCTCGGACGAACACAAACCTACCCGCAATCCCACGCGGCGTTTCACTTTCTCCTCGACTACATCCCAGACTGGGAACGCGCATACGGACGCGAGGGCTTGATACAGCATCAATCCTTTTTGCCCCTCGACACCGCCTCGGACGCGTGGAAGGAAATGCTTTCGATAACTCATCGGCGCGGGCTGGTCTCTTACCTCGGCGTCGTCAAACGTCATCGTCCCGACTCTTTCCTCCTCACCCATGCGGTAGACGGGTTTTCCCTCGCCCTCGATTTCAAGGTCACGCGCGGAAACCGCGCCGACCTCGCGGCGATGCTTGCAGACTTCGACGAAATCGTCCTCGACGCAGGCGGGCGATTCTACTTTGCGAAAAACAGCGAAACCTCGCCCGAAACCGCCCGCCGCTTCCTCGGCGAAGAAACCCTTGAAAAATTTCGCGCGCTCAAAGAACGCTGCGACCCACAGAACCTCCTGCAATCCGATTTGTACCGGCGCGTCTTTCTCGGCTAAACGATGTCTCTTCCCCTTTGCCTCGTCCGCGATTTGGGACTCATCCCCTACGAGGAAGCCTGGGCGCTCCAAAAAGACCTCGCGGCGCGCGTCGCAACGGAGGAATCTCCCCCCACCCTTCTCCTCCTCGAACACCCCCACACCTATACCTTCGGCAGACGCGGACACGCCGAAAATCTGCTTTGGGACGAGGACGAATTAGCCGCGCGCGGCATCTCCGTACATTGGGTGGATAGAGGCGGCGATGTCACCTATCACGGACCGGGGCAATTAGTCGGATATCCCATCCTTCGGCTCGGCGTCACCGATACACATAACCGAATCCCCAGCGGCGACTACATCGGCTATATGCGAAACCTCGAAGAAATGATTCTCCGCGTGTTGGCGCGCTTCGGCGTGGAGGGAAGACGACAAAAAGGGATGACCGGCGTCTGGGTATCTCGCGGCGGCTCCCTCGCGAAAATCGCCGCCATCGGCGTCAAAGTGGATTCACGCGGCATTTCCCAGCACGGATTCGCCCTCAACGTCTCGCCGGATATGCGTTACTGGGAGGGAATCATCGGCTGCGGGTTACGGGGCTACGCCGTCACCAGTCTCGAAGAGATTCTCCCCGCCGCGCCAAGCCTCGAAGAGGTCAAAAAAAGCACCGTCTCCGCCTTTGGAGAAGTCTTCGGCTTCGAAATGTCGCCGGATTAAAATCACTTGCCTTATCCAAAAATTCAGGTTATTATCCATTCGTAAATGGTTGAGTTTTTCAACCATCCAACCTATCTCTATCCTATAAAGAAGGAGAAGACACATGAAGAAAGTTTCGTATTTGCTCTTCGCCGTGCTGATTGTTGCCGCGTTTGCACTTTCAGCCTGTGGACCCAAATCCACGCCGGCGCCTGCACCGGAACCCGAAAAAACCGAGGCGCCCGCGCCGACGGAAGCTCCCCCCACCGAAGTTCCCCCCACCCCGGAACCGGCAATTGGTTCGGAAGAACACCCCATCAAAGTTCTCTTCGTCCCCTCCGTTGACGCGCAAGTCATCGTGAGCGGCGGCCAGGTGATGGCGGACGCGCTTCACGAAGCCACCGGGCTGTACTTCGATGTCTCGGTCCCGACCTCTTACGCGGCGACCATCGAAGAAATGTGCGCCTCCCCTGCGGACAGCATGGGCTTCATCCCCGGCTTGGGCTATGTCCTCGCCAACCAACTCTGCGGCGTAGACGTTGCCTTCAAAGCCATCCGCTACGGCTTCCCCGTTTACTTCACGCAATTCATCGTCCCGCGCGATAGCGACATCCAGACCTTCGAAGACCTCGACGGAAAGAAATGGGGCTATCCTGACGCTGGCTCGACCTCCGGTTACATGGTTCCCATCACCATGTTCCAGGAAGCCGGCATCGAACCCGGTGAATCCGTCGAAACCGGCGGCCACACCGCCGCGGCGAAAGCCGTCTACAACGGAGAAGTGGACTTCGCGACCACCTACTACAGCGTCCCGCTTTCTCCTGAATCTGGCGGCGGCCCCTGGTGGACCTATCAGGACTATCTGGACGGCAAAGTCACCGAAGATATGTATGACATTCCCGATGATGTCCTCGACCAGTGCGCTATCAATGAAGATGGCAAACTCTTCTGCGGCGACTGGCGGCCGCTGGACGCCCGCATCAACATCCGCACTGAGGCGCCCGATGTGATTCAGAAAGTTCGCATTCTGACCATCTCGCCCCCCATTGCCAATGACACGCTCTCCTTCGGTCCTGATTTCCCCGAGGATCTCCGCGCGCAAATCGAACAGGCGTTGATTGACTTCTCGAAGACGGACGCCTGGGCAGATTCCATCGGCAACAACGATTTCTACGGCTGGACGGGCATCGAACCCGCGACCGACGCCGAATACGATTTCGTTCGCAAGATGGTGGAAGCCACCGGCTTGACCCTCGAAGGGTTGGGCGAATAGTTCGGCTTTTGCTTTTCAATCCCGGGCGGGTCTTTTGACCTGTCCGGGATTTTTCTCATTTTCTCCAAAGAAACGGAACGCCGATTATGTTGAAAATACAACATCTCACGAAAATCTACGAAGGCGGTGTGCTGGCGCTGGATGATGTGAGTTTTGAAGTGCCTCAAGGAGAATTCCTCGCCGTCATCGGCTTGAGCGGCTCCGGAAAATCCACGCTGCTTCGGTGCATCAACCGTCTTATCGAACCGACCTCCGGCGAAATTTACTGGAACGACATCAACATCACCGCCGCCTCCGATGACGAGTTGCGCGCAATCCGCCGAAAAATCGGCATGGTTTTCCAGCATTTCAATTTGGTACACCGCTCTACCGTGCTGACCAATGTCCTTGCCGGACGGCTCGGATACGTCAACCCCGCAATGAGCATCATCAACCGATTCCCCAAGAGCGACATCGAGAACGCTATCAAACAACTGGATAGAGTCGGCATCGCAGACAAAGCCCACAACCGCGCCGATGAACTCAGCGGCGGGCAGCAGCAACGCGTCGGAATTGCCCGCGCGATGATGCAAAACCCGGAAATCATCCTTGCAGATGAACCCGTTGCCAGCCTCGACCCCGTCCTCGCGCACAGCATCATGCAGCACCTTGAGCAAATCAACAAAGAAGATGGCGTGACCGTCTTGTGCAGTTTGCACTTCCTCGACCTCGTTCACCGCTACGCGGACAGAGTCGTCGCGCTCAACGAAGGGCGTCTCGTCTTCGAGGGGAAACCCGAAGAGATTGACGACGTGAAATTCAAAGAAATCTACGGCAAAGACGCGGAACGCGTCGGATAGCGGGAGACAACGATGAAAGAAAAGAAACCTAACTGGATGCGCTCTGCAGGGCTTGGATTGGTCATTCTTCTGACGCTGGTCATTTACGCCTATGGGTTTCAGGTGACCAAAGTCAATCTGGCAGAAACCAAATCCCCGCGACGGCAGGAACAATTGGTGCGCATCTTGCGCGCCCTCGCAAAACCGGACTTATTTTCTTATGACCACGAAGAGTTCGAAGTCACCACGCAAGTCATGGAACCCTGCCCCGAAGGCGGGTTCACTTCTGCCGAACCTGAAGACAAAACTGGCCCCTACCTCGTCGTGACTCCTGCCTGCGCCGACCCGCGAGCCACCGTCACCGTTGAAGGCTTCAACTTCGAACCCTATCTTTCGGGGCCGCTCAACTTCCTCCCCGCAGACAGCGATGTTCATCTTCAAATCGCGACCATTGAAACCGATGGCGACGGTCATTTTTCCGTCGAAGCACGCCTCCCCAGCCGTCCCAGCGACAAGGTACAAACCCTCCAGGCGATTACACGGCGGAAAGTCGGCGCTCCGCACCTGACGCAAACCGCGAAAGATACCTGGGACAAAATCATCGAGACCGTCTTTCTCGCGCTTCTGGCGACCACACTTGGCACGGCTATCGCTATTCCGCTCAGTTTCTTCGCCGCGCGAAACCTAATGAAAGACGTGACCTCTTCCCTCACGGGCGTCTCGCTTTCTATCCTCTTCATCCCTATCGGCTTTTACGTCGGAGTAGAGGTAGCCCTCTGGGCGTCAGAATTATCATCGAAATTGACCGGCAATATCGCGCTCCTCATCGGAGGGCTGATACTCCTTCCTCTTCTCATTTGGCAGGGATTGCGCTGGGCGCTCCCGCAAGAGGAAACCGAAAAGCCCTCGCCCTCTGTGCATGCGGCACGCGTCCTCGTGCAACTTCTCTCCGCGTTCCTTGGGATCATCACCCTTTACCTCGTCGCGTACGTCGCGTTTCATGGAGGAGAATACCTCTCGGAAAAACTCGGAACATTTGGCTTCCTAGGAAGTTTCATCCGCGACCTCGGGGACATCCTCAACATGGTCATTGTCGTCCTAGCGGCGCTCGCAGGAGCAGGAATCCTCAGCAGCGTCGCGGGACGCTGGGGCGTGGCACTCAACCGGAAGTCCGAGGTCGTGAATCGAATCATCCAGCCGATTCTCTCCGCCGCAGCAGGCGCGATGCTCTTCTTCCTCATCGCGGCGGTACTCAATTGGTTCTATCAATTCCGAAATTACCGTGCCCTGCATCTTTACGCCTCGCTTCTCGGCGCGGCTGCCGGATTCATCCTCGCACTCACCATCAAAAACAAGAACAACATCCCGACCGGCATGGTGATTTACTACACCTCGCGCACGATCTTCAACGGGCTGCGCTCCATTGAGCCGCTGGTCATGGCGATTGTCTTCGTCGTCTGGGTTGGCATTGGACCGTTTGCAGGGTCACTTGCGTTGGCATTGCACACCATCGCCTCGCTCGCGAAACTCTACTCGGAGCAGGTCGAAAGCATCATGGCAGGCCCCATCGAGGCGATTCAGTCCACAGGCGCAAATCGGCTGCAAACCATCGTTTACGGCGTCATCCCGCAAATCGTCCCGCCGTACATTTCCTTCACGATGTATCGCTGGGATATCAACGTCCGCATGTCTACGATTATCGGCTTCGCGGGCGGCGGCGGTATCGGCTTCTTGTTGCAGCAGAACATCAACCTCCTCAACTACCGCGCGGCAAGCGCGCAGATGCTCGCCATTGCCATTGTCGTCGCAAGCATGGACTATATTTCCTCGAAGATACGAGAAAAAGTCGTCTAACCCTTCGAGAAACCGCTTCGAGACGCCGCGCCGAAAACGCGGCGTCTTTTTTTGGTAAAATCTGCCAATGTTCAAACGCATCTTCAAAATGATATTCAAAACGGCTGCGGCGATTCTCCTCTTCGGCATTTTCTCCCCTCTCGCCGCGCGGACGTATATCTGGTTCGCTTCGAGAGGCAAAATCTTTTCCCCCGAAACGATTCCCGCCCAACGCGTTGCAATCGTTTTCGGCGCAGGATTATGGCGCGACGGGTCCCCGACTCCCGTTTTGAAAGATAGAGTCGCCACTGCCGCGAATCTCTACTTCTCCGGCAAAGTGGAAAAACTTCTCATGAGCGGCGACAACCGCTTCGTAGAGTACAACGAACCCGCCGCCATGCGCGAATACGCACGCGCCCTCGGCGTCCCAGAAAACGCCATCGTCCTCGATTACGCGGGGCGCCGCACATACGACACCTGCTACCGCGCCTCGGCAATTTTCGGCGTCGAAAAAGCGATTTTGGTCACGCAGAAATTTCACCTGCCGCGTGCGCTGTATCTCTGCAACACGATGGGCATCGAGGCAACAGGCGTCCCCGCCGACCTTCGAGAATACCGCACGAAATCCATGCTATACTGGCAAACGCGCGAGACCATCGCGTCGCTTTTTGCGCTTCTCGACCTGCACTTGCGGCACCCGCTTCCCGTTTTAGGAGAGCCGGAGCCGATATTCCAAAATTCTACGAAAGGAACGCAGCCATGAACCGAAACGAAGCCCTCGCCATTGTGCGAGAATTTGTCAAAAACGAGAATCTCATTCGGCACATGCTTGCCGTCGAGGCGGCGATGCGCTTCTACGCTGAAAAACTTGGCGAAGACGTAGAAACTTGGGGGATCGCGGGACTTTTGCATGATTTCGATTGGGAGATTCATCCAACGAAAGAGCAGCATCCCATCGAAGGCGCGCCCATTCTTCGAGAACGCGGCGTACCGGAAGAAATCGTCCGCGCCATCCTCAGCCATGCAGACCACACCGGCTACCCGCGCGAGACGTTAATGGAAAAAGCCCTCTACGCATGCGACGAAATTACCGGATTGATTACTGCCGTCGCGCTCGTCCGCCCCTCCCGGTCACTGATGGATTTGAAAGTCAAATCCGTCAAGAAGAAGTGGAAAGACAAATCCTTTGCCGCCGGCGCAAATCGGGAAGAGATGGAGCGCGGCGCGGCGGAGTTCGGCGTCGAGTTATGGGAGCATGTCGGCAATGTCATCGAAGCGATGCGCCGCGTCGCTCCCGACCTCGGACTGGCAGGCTCCCCGGAAAACGAGTCATAGATTCAAAAAAGGGCGTCTCGCAATCGGGACGCCCTTCTCTCTTTTACGCAAAAACGCTCAATGCTCTTCGCCCGCCTCGACCGTCCCCAAAGGCTGCCCTAGCAGAATATCCACGATTTCGGAGGGTTCGTATTCCGTCGTATCCGCGAGGGTACGGATGCGCGTCTCGGCGTCGGCTTCAATGCCATACGTTTGCAGCCGCGCCAGCGCGTCGTGGACATCCACATTTTCCTGCGCGCAAAGTTCCGCAACCGTATACCGTCCCCACCCTCCAGAAATCGCTGGAGGCACCTCGTCTACCATTTCCGTCGCGGGGGATTCGGGCAAGGTGGTTCCTACGGGGAGTGATTTCGCCGCATTTGCTTCCCACGAAGCGGAGAAAGTTTCGCCCCAATCCATCACCGTGCTAAAAGGCGGCACATACAAAATCGTTCCTACGGTAATCACGAGGGTCAAGAGAAGGGAAATCGTCAATTCCTTCGGGAAAAAATATACGCGCTTCACGCGATTCCAAAGATAATTGACCAGCACCTTCCAGTTCAAAATCAGATGCAGCACAGAAAAGAATACTGCGACGAAACTGAAGAGCGTATGCAGCGCCTCCCACTGCCCTTTATCCAGCCAAAGAATCTTCCAGTCCACGCTATGCGCGTAGCGTCCGATAGGCGCGATATACAACACGATGCCGGAAACCAGAATCACCAAACTGGAAAAAACAAGGAAAAAAGAAGAAAGGCTTCGCCATTTGATGGCGTACCAAGATTGCGTTTT
>CAZDGZ010000059.1:0-11904 GCA_964505165.1 uncultured Anaerolineaceae bacterium
AACAATAGACCAGCACGTGCGCCGTTTGAGCCAAATGGTATAGATGAGAACATCAAAGAAAATACCGGAGAAAACGATAAGCCCGTAGAGGGGATCCATTGCAACCGCAAGCCCGACTCCTAAAATGGACAGAATCAAGCCAAGCCGCAAGGCTTCGTTGGGACTGACTTCTCCTTCGGGCAAAGGGCGTTTAGAGGTACGTCCCATTTTCGCGTCAATATCGCGGTCGTACCACATATTCAAAACCGTGCTTCCGCTGATTGCCAACAAAAGGCTCACCGTCACCCCTAGGAGAGTCACCCAATGAAGGACAGGGCAGCGCGCACTCATAAAGCCCGCGAGCCCGGTAGAAAGCAAAAGCCCCGTCTGCAAAACCTTCGTAAGAGGTAAATATAATTTCAGTTTTCGTTTGATTAGGTCAAAAAAAGAATTTTTCGCCATCGTTATCTTCCTCCCGAAAAGAGCCTCAAAGGAGACAACTCCTTCGAGGCTCTTTCGTCCATCCAACTATCGTTGAGGTCCCTGGTCTTCAAGGTCGTAGAAAGAGTAGGGAGTAATCTCAATCGGGAAGGAGGGTTCGTAATCCGATTTTACGCAGCGGAACCCCACGGCAATTCCGTAATAATCCGGCGGGGCGCTGTCGCGAGACCAGACGCGAATGTTGTAATCGTAGTTTTCTTTCGAGCCGCCACGCATGTAGCGTTGATGGGTATATTTATAGACCGCACCCGTCCACTGCCACACATTGCCAGACATATCGTACAAGCCGAAGGGGCTGGCTTGATCCAGTGTGGCGTATCCGTCAGGATAGGTCTTTCCGTTATAGAAACCCACCGGCGTGGTATCGCCTTGGCGCTGTCCCGTCCACTGCTCGAAAGGATCCTTCGAGGTGTAGTAATTCGCCTGATTATGCGCGGGATCTTCGTTGCCCCAAGGGAAGGGACGCGGGTCTTTCAAGCCGCGAGCGGCTTTTTCCCATTCCGTTTCCAGAGGAAGACGTCCGCCGTAATAGCGGCAATAGGCATCCGCGCCAAACCACGTCACCATCGTGACCGGATGATTGGCATAGCCCTCTTTGGCGGAGAAAACGCCATCTTGGTACACCAAGCGAGCCATACCGTCAATATCCAACTCGCCGCCGGGAATCGGGAAAAGCATCTTCAATCCGGGTTCGATTTCCACTTCGTGACGTCCACCGTTGAATTCGTCGCCGCCGTAATTTCCATAGATGGCGCCGTCTTTGACGGTCAACGTGCCGTCGGCAATCGCATCATTCAGGAATTGCGCGAATTGCTCATTGGTCACATCCGTCACCATGATGTCGTAGTCGTAATCCAAATCCAGCAGATGCTGATTCAGCCCTTCGTAATAGGGTCCTGCCGGAACAGTAACCCACGCGTTCGAATCTACACCGGTATCATAGACCGGCATCGGTCCCGAGGGCGCGGCGGGAGCGCCACAAGCAGCAAGCATCAAACTCGTAAAGAGAAGCAGGAAAATCAGGCGCTTCATTTGGCTACCTCCTCCTTATCCTCCACGAGGGAGGTTGTTTCCATTTCTTTCGTCCAGACGCCTTCTTTCTTGAATACGTCAATCAGCCGCCAGACCATGAAAATCGCCAAGATAATCAATATCGCGCCCAGACCGAAATCAATCATCTTCATCGTGGTATCCACAACGGGCTGCTGTGCGGCTTCCGTCACGAAGAGGCGCTTCATCGAGAAGACCGTCGCCGCGCCAAAAGCGATATCAGAGCCGATAATCAAAATCCAGCCGAACCATTTTCGCACTGCGCCCTTCATGCCGGACAAATCGGCATAATACATCAGAATGATGGTCGCGATCAACGCCGCGAGGATATGCCAGTGCCCGGTGAGGGTAATTCGCTCTTCTCGGAAATTCCAGACGCGGAAAATGTCTTCGAGTTTGACCGCCATGAAAATCCCGATACCGCTCACGGTGAAATTCATGAAGACCATCTGCCAGCCGGAGCCGAATTTCAGAGGGTCATCCACCAGCGCAGCAATCTTCTGGAAGAAATTGGCTTTCTCCAATCCTTTCGCGGCAATCCCATCTTTGATGAGTTTATCCCACGAATAGATGACGTAGAACAGCGCCGCGAGCATGACGAAGACCGCGCCGACGTAAATGATGTCATGCGCCCATTCAATCCAGACAATCGAGAGGGCGCCGGTCGTCAGAACGATGCTGCCGAAAATCATGAAGCCCATCGCCCATTTATGCAACGCACCTTTGAAGTCCATCCACCGACCGACAATGAGGGTAATTCCCACCGCGAGGAGCGAGAGCATAATATGGAGATGCCCGATAATGGCATGTTGCAACGCGCTTTTTTCAGGCCAGCGAATGAGATTTTCCGCGAGGAAGGTTTCCTGTCCATTCCCCCAGTAGGAGCCCGTCCAGGCGCCCCACAGAGAGGAAAGCAACGTCGCTACTGCCATCGTAAAGAAGGCGGCACGTTCCAAATCCATACCACTCTTCGTATGCGCGTATGGAGAGTTTGGATCCGTGATGTAATAGGCTTTGTTCCAGGGCCAAAGCGCCTTCGCGAGCAAAATCCCCGCGTAGAAAATCAACGACTGCCCAACCAAGAACAAGCCATGAAAGACAAAGGCATGACCAAAATACGCAAACCACAGCCCGAAGATCATCGCCGTCAGATACCCAACGGTAATGACGCCGTTGATGGTTGCGCGCTCATGCCGCGACATGGGGACGATTTCGGTAATGAAGTAAACTTCAATCGCCACGATCGCCATCGCGATGGAGTGATAGAGAAGAATGATCCGTCCTTCTCGTTGTGAAGGGTCTAACTGCATCCCCAACACTTTGACGGTCACTTTCTTCACTCCCCATTCCACCATCGGACCAGACAACGTGCCCCAAATCGCCGTTACCAATGCGACCATCGCAATGGCAACCAACACTAACCCCCGCGTAGAAAGGAAGAAGTACTTAAGCCGTTTGGATAGCGCTTCCATAAGAAGATATACCTCCAAAAACATTTAAGAAACGGGCTGACCCGCTAAGTATGTAGAGCATATCACAAAGCGGGTCAACAGTCTTTGTCAAAAAGCAAATTTCAAAAAAGTCAGGCGTCCATATCCTGCATGAAGCCCCAGGTAAAGGCCAATGCCATGAGCAGGAGAAGAGGCGCTAAAATCGCAAAGACAACCGGCTCGCTGAAGAACAATAATTGTTTTCCGGCTTTCAAGAAAGCAAGCGCCATGCCGCCAGTGCTAATCAGTAAACCGCCGATGCTCACCCACCAAAAGCCCTTCTTTTCTTTGTTTATCATGAAGGGAGCAATGAAGATAATCAGCCCCGCGACGCCGTGAAAGAGCGGGACGGAAATGCGTTTCACCATCTCCATGTTTCCGACCGCGCTAATCGCAATCGCGAGGAAGCCGACAATGGCGAACCACTTATAGGCTTTTTTCCATTGGGGATAAAACTGCTCTACAAGCCCCATCGAGATACCCAACGGAATCAAGGTTGCCACTGTCAAAACATAGGGTGAGGCAAGAATGGCATACCCGAAGAAAATCAACAACAAGCCCGAAACGAGCAACACAACAAAAGCCATCATGTAGTAAATATCATAGAGAGACTTTTGCATGCTGTATCGGGTATAGAAACGCCAGGTGATATATGCAGCCACCAGTCCCGTCAAAAGCAAGATAATTTTGTCGAACATAAGAGTTTCTCCTCTCGAACAAAATGAAAAGATTGAAAAAAAGGAACGCAGAAAGGTCCATGATGATTATGACAGATTTTTCCCGGGAATACTGCGACCTTTATCACACTAAAACACGAAATTTCCTAAAAAGATATGAAAAAGTCGTGCCTCGATAAACTCGGCAACCGTGCCTCGATGAACTCGGCAGCCGCGCCTCGATGAACTCGGCAGTCGTCACGACCAAAGATAGAAAAAAAGAAAAAGCCGAATGAAAATCATCCGGCTTTTTCCGAGAAAAGGGGAACACACTACGAGGTTTTGCCCAACACTCTATCTTTGAACCAAGGAGTCAGTAATATCACCAGCAGCACCAAGGACAAAATTGCACCGCGCATCCAATCACTTGCAGAAGGCATGCCGGCGGCTTTCCGATCAACATATGAAAGGATATTCACGACCATCGTCAAAACGCCGACCATCGCGCCGACGTAGACGCCCGCCTCTTTCCGCGCGGCGAGAAGATAAATCGTAACGATGAAGAAGGCAACGGCCGCATACATCACGAAACCGCCCAGGAAGAGTTCGGGATTGCTCTCATTCGGCTCGAAGAAAGGCGCACTGGGACGAGCCAGCATAAAGCGGACGCCATGCTGCGCATTCATCCACACCATGCCGCCCACGACACCCAACGCCGTAAAAGTGACGATTTGAGCAATCTTCGTCTTGCCGTCGGATTTCTCGGTCAGAAGCATGATGAAGTACCCCACCAAGCCGATAAACATAATCGGCATCGCAACCGGCGCAGGCGCACCGGGAACTTTATTCTCGTTGGGGTCCAACAATACCAAGACGATCCAAGGAATCGTCATCGTCATGCCGCCGATGGAAGGGATCGCCAACATCGTCAAAGCAAGAGGGCGCGCCCACTTCAAATCATCGTAAATGGCTTTGGAAATCACCACCAACGTCGCACCGGCGAAGACATACGCGCCAATCCAGAAGAGATAGGTCGCGGTCAAAATGCCGACGGGCGTATCCCACACGCCATTAGGCTGTGCAACCTGAAAGACCTCCACCAAACGGTGAAGCGGCGTATTGAGCGCAGCATTGGCGACATAAGGAGAAACGAAAAGGAGATAGAGACCAATGAGGAAGGCAACAATTGCCATCACCAATCGTCCTGTCTTTGTCGTTTCGTTCGTCATCGGAAAACCTCCATTCAAAATACATTGAAATTTGAAGTACTGGGAAACTCACCCCACAGTACTGTATAATACATTACAATCAATGTACTTCGTTTTCGGCTCCGAGTCTTTATAAAAGAACAAATTACAATGAGAACCTCATCCATTTCAATCGAAGAACTCAAACGTCACCCTTTCTTTGCCGCGCTCCCTGGCAACGCGATTCGAACCCTTCTCGATAACGCAACTCGAAAAATCTACCGAAAAGGGGAATACGTCCTCCACCAAGACGAAATCTGGAAGAAAGCGCTCTATCTTCATTCGGGGCTTATGGAATGGACGATTCTCTCTCCCTCCGGCAAGCGGCAGGTCGTCTTCCGCGTACGCGCGGGAGAAATGGTCTGGGGACATACGCTCTTCGACGAGCAAGGAATGCCCGCCGCGCTGGAAGTAATGAGCGATTCCGATACGCTTCTTTGGACGGAGGAAAAAATCCGTCCGATTTTGGAAACCTACCCCAAAGCCACCCTCGAAGTCGCGGGGGAATTGGTCCGCGCGATGCGCCGCGTGCGCGAACTCGTCTACGGATTCGCCTTTCATCCGGTTGCCGGTCGGCTGGCGCGCCTCCTCATTCACCATTACCAACCGACAGACGGACACTCCGTTCCGCGAGATTTGACGCTGGACGAAATGGCGCATTCCGTCGGCACCACGCGGGAACTCGTCAGCAAAACGCTCCATCGCTTCGCAAGCGAAGGCATCATCCACGTCAACCGCGTGGAACTTACCTTTCTCGATAAAGACAAACTGGAACGCATCGCCAAAGACTCTTAACTTTCAAATGAACACGCGCCCCTCATTCCCCCTCGCGGGGCAATCGGAGCGCGCTTCATCTTCGAAAAATACTTCGCTTTAAGGTTCGAACGTCACTTCCACCGTCATCCCCCAGCGCAAACGCGAATCCGTCTCGTTCAAGCGGATTTTCACGGTATACAAAATATCGCCCGCTTGCGAGGTAAACGATTCGCTAATCCGCTCCACCGTGCCGGACAATGCGAGGTCAGGCAGCGCATCGGGGACAAGGGTCACTTGCTGCCCGACGAAAACATTGATAACGTCCAATTCCGTCAAGTCGCTGGTTTCCACATACCATCCGCTGAAATCCGCCATCTGCACCGCCCACATTTCGGGACCCGCGACCTGTCCTTCCTTGACGTTGATATCCGTCACCGTGCCGCGAAACGGCGCCTTGAGTTCGTAAGAATCCAACAAATCCTGCGCGGCGGCAACTTGGGCTTTCGCATTCGCGAGGCGGGCATCGAGAAGCGCCTTCGTGTCGGGGTCCAACCCCTCATCCGCCATCGCCTCGTACTTCCGCTTTGCCTCCGCCTCGGCGGCTTTCGCGGCATCCAAGGCAGCGCGCGGTTCGTCCAGGTCTCGGCGGGCGGCTTCCAATTTTCGCACTGCCTCGTTGTAATCCTCCTGCGCGTCATCCAAATCCTCTTTGGCTTTCTTTCGGGATTCGTTATCTTCGTCCAAATCTTTGTATTTGTCGAACGTTTCTTGCGCGTCGTCCAAATCTTCCTTGCGGTCTCGGACCTCCGCCTCGGCATCATCTATTTTGTCTTGTAAGGCATCCACATCCAGCGCTTCCCACGCGCGCTCGGCTGCCGCCCGCTGTGCTTGCGCGTTCATATAAGCCTGCCACGCGTCCGCGAGAGCGAGTCCGCCTGTTCGGACGAAATCATCATAATCCTGCTGCGCCTGCGTCAACGCTAATTTTGCCGCGCGGAGCGAGGCTTCCGCCTGTTCGCTATCTCCCAGCCGGACGAGGACCTCGCCCTTTTCGACGACATCGCCCTCCTCGACAAGGATATCCTCTACTCTGCCGCGCACAGTAAACGAAAGGTAGACGCTTTTTTCGGGAAAAACATGCCCCTCCGCGAGGATCGCGTCCGCATCCACCGTAGCAACCGGTTCCGGCGTTTCGGGCGTTTTCGAGCCGCACGCGCTCAACAAGAGCGCGAGAATCGTCATCAAGAAAACAATTTTCTTTTTCATCGTTCAACCTTCCTTTTCTTCCTTTAAGTAAGGTAAGACAACTATTGCAAAAAATGCTTCGGCGAAGCAAAGGTTATTCATACGCCAATACCTCGCGAATAGTAAGCCGCGCCGCGTTCCGTGCCGGGAGGACACTCGCCAATGCCGAAAGGACGACGACCATTGCCAACCAAATCAAAAATCCTGTTGGCGTGAAAATGACCTGAATGGGCGTACTGAAAATTGCCAGGCTCACAATTGCCGAAAGCATATAGGTAATGGGGAAAGAGAGAATGGCGCCCAATACCCACGAAATCAATCCAATCAACAGCCCCTCAACGATGACCATTCGCATCACCGCGCGGTCGGTCGCTCCGATAGCGCGCATAATGCCAATTTCGCGCGTGCGCTCCAAGACATTCATCCCCATCGTTCCCGCCAGCCCCATCGAGCCAACGGTCGCGGTCAAAAGCGCCATGATGAGCAAAAACGCAATAAGGATATCGAGACTCTCCGAGGCATCATCCAGCGAAGACAGTCCCGCTATCGTGTCGCGGACGTGGAAATTTCTTTCCCGGAAATACGAATCCACCGCCGCCGCCATCGCCTCTTGAGAGGGACGGTCATGCGACTCCGTTACAATGCGGAAGGTAAACGCGCGGTTCGCCAGATTTTGTTCGCGCGAGAGATATTCATAAGGCGTATACCCCAAAATCCCTTCCAATGCGACAAACTTGAAAATCCCAACGACCTCCCACGTCTCTTCCTTCCCGTTGATTTTCAAGCGGATAGAATCGCCCGCATGAAGGTCCGGGTAAATATCCAAAATCCCCTCACTGATATCGAGTTTTTTCTTATCCGTTGGCAAAATCCATCGCCCCTCGACCATAATCGGCGAGACCAGTTGGGAATTCGCGGGCGGCGCGAGGATGTTCACGTTTTCCGCCGTCGAGCCGTCGGGATAGAGAATTTCCGCATTTCCGTATGCCCATCCCTCCACCGAGACAACGCCGGGGATCTGCATCACAGCCTGCTGCACCTTTTTCAAACGATAAGGACGGTCGAAATCCAATGTCACATCCGCGAGGAAGTAATTGGCAATCTTCCCGACATAATCATGCAGCGTAACGCGAACATTGAACACCGAGATGAAAATCGCGCCGCCCATCGTCAGCGTAAAGAGAGTCAGCGCAAGACGATTTCGATGACGAAACGTATTGCGGAGGGAAATCAACAATGGACGCGGCAGATGGATTCCCCGTTTCGCAAGAGATTCCGTAATCTTCGTTTGCATCCGCTCGAAGAACCCGGGACTTTTCGGGCCTTCCTCCGATTCCAAGAGAACATTGCCGCTAATCGCGCGCAGAACCGTGACCCGCAATCCGCTGAGAATCGGCAGCATCCCCGCGACGAGAGGCACCAACAGCCCAACCGCAATTTGGATAAAGAAAGAAATCGGGACGATTCGATACCCCAGCAGCGAAAATCCCATTTGGTCGGCGATGAAGAGCGAAAGTGCGTACGCGCCCTGCCCTCCCAATGGCACGGAAATCGCCAACGAAAGCAGCCCAAAGGAGAAAATCAACGCGAGGTACATCCCGAAAATTTGCGCATTGCGTCCCCCCAGCAACTTCATCACGCCAATATGCCGCAAATGCTGATGCAGCAGCGCGCTCAACGTATTCGCAATCAGCGAACTCGAAAGGAAAAGCACCAACACACCCAGCGCCATCAAAATCCCCAACACCGCGTTGACCGACGAAGCCAACGGATGTTCATGCGTCTTCGAGCGGCGGGAAAAATACACCGAAACCCCGCTCTTTTCGATTTTATCCTTCACCTCCGCCAACGCCTCGCGAAGGGCTTTGTCGTCATCCTCCCCTTCCGCCACCGTTGCATAGAGGCGGTTGAAAAGTTGGGGTTCGCCTAACATCGGGAGCGTATCCATCGTCACATACGCCAGCGGCGAGGAGAGGAAATCCGCCGCGCTGGTCGTCGGGTCTTGGACAATCCCTGCCACGCGGAGACGCTTGATTGTGCCGTCCAAAAGTTCGATTTCCAACACATCTCCGGGAGAAACGGACATCTCCTCCAAAACGTCTTTTTCCAAAAGAATCTCATCTTTTTTCGGATACTGCGAACCGCTTATCGGCGTAAGGAGATTGATTTCATTTTTCCGAAAATCCTGAACGCCGACCACATCAATCGCAGACCATTTCTCAGCCCCCAGGGGACGCGCGCGGAGGTTCACGACGCGGCGGCCTTCCGCCTTATCCAGCACGCGGAAATGTCGTACCGTATTCAAGAAATCTTCGTCGAAATCATCCGTCCGAATTTCGATATTCGCCGGATGATGCGCCGCGTAACTCACGCTCATATCATTCGAAATGATGACATACGCGCCGACAATCACGCCGATAGAAAACACACCTACGGCAATCGAAAGCACCACCAACGCGGTGCGGGCTTTGTTATCAACCAAATCAGAGAGAACTTTTCGCCAACGTGGACGCATTTCGACTATGCCTCTTTCTCTTCGGCTTTCTTCTTCTTGCTAGAAAACAGCGGAACACGCTTCCGCCGTTCGGCGGCGCGGTTTTCTCGCAACCGTTTTTGGACAATCTGGCTGATGGATTCCTCCGTCAGCGGAGAATGCGCCAGCACCCAATCGAAATCCTGACGCGAGACGGCGAGTATTTCCACCGGGGTCTCTCCCGCCGCGCGTACCGTCGCGATGGATTTTCCCCCGCGCACCAACTCCACTTCGCCGAAGAAATTTCCTTCGTCCAAAGCCGCGACGACAAAATCTCCCGCGCGGCGTCCCTGCAAAACCACCTCCACTTTGCCGCTCGCAATCATATAAAATCGGTTCACATGGTCTCGCTGCCCGATGATAATTTCCCCAGGCTGAAAACGCAGCCGCTCCACGCGTTTTCCAAGTTCGCACATCTGCCGGTGCGAAAGAAGCGGCAGCGCGCGGGCAATCGTCTCATCCACCAATTCGCCATCCGAGATGATGACCGTACGCGAGGTACGTTCCGTCATCGAGGGGTCGTGAGTCACCATCACAATCGTTTTGCCGCTTTCGGAGAGCCGCGAGAAAATCTCGATGATTTTCTCCGTCGCCTTTGAATCCAGATTCCCCGTCGGTTCGTCCGCGACCAAAATCGGCGGATCCGTAGAAAGCGCGCGGGCAATCGCCGCGCTCTGCTGCTGCCCCATCGAAACCGCCAATGGGAGTTTATGCGCTTCCTTCTCCAACCCGACCATTTCCAACAATTCCATCGCTCGTTTCGGACGCTCGTCGAACGCGTACATGCCCACATAATCCATCGGGAGCATGACATTTTCCAAGATAGTCAGCATCGGAAGGAGTTGGAAAAACTGAAAGACGATACCGAGGGTACGCCCGCGCCAAAGCGAACGCTCGCTCTCCGTCATCGCGTACACATCCACACCGTTCACGATGACGTTCCCGGAAGTCGGGTGGTCAATCCCCGTCAGCATATTCAACAGGGTAGATTTTCCGCTCCCCGATTTCCCGACAATCGAAACGAATTCTCCCTCTCGGAAATTTAGGTTGATTCCCTTAAGGGCGGTAAACTCGCCTGCCGCGTTCTTGAAGGTCTTGACGATATCGCGCATCTGGATAATCGGAGATTCGGCGGCATTCATGCGGCGTCCTCCATCAACTCGCCGTCGGCGATTCGTACCACGCGCGAAAAACGCGGGATGAGGGTAGTATCGTGCGTCACCATGACGATGGTCTTCCCCTCCGCGACGAGACGCTCGAATAATTCGAAGATATGTTCCGCCGTAACGGAATCCAGGCTCCCCGTCGGTTCGTCCGCGACAAGGATAGGAGGGTCATTCGCCAACGCGCGGGCAATCGCCACGCGCTGCTGCTGCCCTCCGGAAATATACGACGGCACTTTATACGCGTGTTCTTTCAATTCCACCATATCCAGTAAAGCCAGCGCACGTTCCCGGCTTTTACGCGGCTGATACAACCCGCACAAATCCATTGGGAGCATCACATTTTGCAAAAGATTGAGCATAGGGAGCAACTGGAAAGATTGATACACCACGCCAACCGTTTTTCCCCGCCAAAGCGCGAGGTCATTTTCGGTGAGGGTATGAATCGAAACCGCCTCTCCCTCCGAGCGGACAAGGACCTCCCCGGAAGTCAGATGATCCACTCCGGTAATCATGTTCAGGAGAGTAGATTTTCCCGCGCCGGATTTCCCAACGATTCCCAGGAATTCTCCCTCTTCCACGCGGAGATTGATTCCCTTCAGCGCAGGAAACGCGCCCGCCTCGGTGCGGTATTCCTTGACGACCTCTCGAAGTTCAATCAAAGGCATGCTGCTCATCCCGTTTGCTCCTGCATCACCGCGTTCAGTGTGGGATACATGATGAGCCTCGCGAAAATCTCTCCCATTCGCGAGGGAGGGTAAGGCATGTTATTTTCCAGCCACCACCGCATGAGAGAAAACGTAGACCCGATGAGATGATTCGCGACAATTTGCACCGGAATCTCAGGGCCCGCAAGGTCTTCCAAAAACTCTTCCATTCTCGCGCGGGCTTTTTCCATCACCGGTTTCAGGCAAAACCACACACCGCGCTCCAAAAGCAGAATACGAAACATATCTTGATTTTTCTTGATGTACTCGAAAAGGATTCGTCCGCTTTCTTCCGCGTAGGCTTGGGGATTTTCTTTTCCGCTTCGCTGCACCGGTAACTGGAGGAGGGAATCCAACTCGTCCAACGTCGCCTGCGCCACGTCTCGGAGCAAATCGTCAATGCCGGAATAATGCCGAAAATATGTGCGGTATCCTACATCGGCTTCTTCGGTAATATCCTGAATCGTAATATGCTCATACCCCTTGCGAAGCGCAACGGAGATGAGGGCTTTTCCTAAAAGGGTTCGCGTGCGTCGGACGCGTCGGTCGGTTTCTTCCATTGTTGGCACTCAAACTG
>CAZDGZ010000060.1:0-11868 GCA_964505165.1 uncultured Anaerolineaceae bacterium
AGCGAATCAAGGGGGCGAGGATGTCGAAGCCGGTCTATGGCGGCGATGGTGATGCTTCCTGCCGCGACGAGTATCAAAGTTCCTTCCATGCCGCTGGAAAAATACTCCGCTTTGCTGTGCCCGAAAGGGTGATTTTCATCTTCCGGGCGCGCGGCAATTTGAAGCATCGCCAATGCCATGATTGCCGCAACCAGATTGACGATTGTCTCGATGGCGTCGGAAAGGAGTCCCACCGAACCGGTGAGCACGTAGGCGCCGGCTTTCAGGATGATTGCAGCGATTGCCGTCCCGATAGAAAGCCAGGCATAACGAGTGAGCGAAGAGCGATTCATTTCGGTTAGATTATATCCATAAAGTGGAGAAATGGAGATGGAGGGATAGCCCATCCCCGCGAGTCATTCAGACAGTCGGGAGTTCGCGAAATGCGCCAATCCCGCCTGCCAGACTATCCGACTATCTGACTATTCGACTACCAGACTACCCGCTGAAAGTCTTATTCCTCGCCGGTTTCCCCGAAGGCAAGGACGAGAATGTGCTGGTTGAGAAATTGAGGGGGAGCGTCTTCTTTTCCGGGGATGATTTGTCCCAGGGTATAGCCGCCTGCAATGGGAACGTCTTTTCCGAAGATGTCTTGTATGGCGGCGATTTCCGCGCCGGGGTTGGCTTTGAGGAGCATTTGCCACGCAATATCTACGAGGATGAGTATGAGCGCGGGTTTCGTTTCTCCGAGCGCCAGGCGCGCTTGCTGCGCGGCGTGCTGTGCCGCTTCCTGACAAGACGCGGGGCTGCCGATGAGGAGATACGCGTCCGTCCCGTCGCGAACGGGCGCGTTCATACGGAAGGAGCCGTCTGCTTCGACGCGGAGCGGCGCGCGGATTTGTATGGTATCCCCTTGGTCGATTCCGAGGGGGTAGAGCCGTACCAGATGATTCAACGGCGGAAATCCCCAATCGCGCGCAGGGTAGCCGAATCGCTGCGAGTATGTTTCGGAGGCGGGGCGTCCGTCGAGGGTTCGTAGCCAGAAGCCGCGCGAGCGCGTGACGCGGAATTGGCTGCCGATGGGATGCCATCCGTGATCCGCACCGATGCCTAATTTCAGATTGCCGCGTATGATGGCGGCGGCAAGGCAGCCGGAGCCTCCTTGATTCGCCGCGATTTGATAGGAGTACCCTGTGTGCAAATCTCCACTGGACAGCGCGCCTGCGATGACGGCGGCGTCATTATTCATCGCCTGACATAATTGCTCCGCGTCCCCGTTGAAACCGTCGGCGAAGAAGAGCAGCGATTGATTTGCGGAAGAAATTTCCGGTGCGAGGAGATTCATTAACTGCGCGGCGGTTTGGCGTCCGCTTTGCGCGTATTCGGGAAGCCAATGCACCTCCGCTTCGATGTCGCTCCCGCTGAGAAGCGCGACGACGACGGAGTTGCTGTGCTGTCCGTCCTCGTTGAGGGTCGCGGGAGAACTGAAGCCGAAGATGGGGGTGTTCCCTAAAAGGCTGGATACACCGCTGATAACTTGTTTGACTTCGTAGCGTTGGGAGGCGATGACGATTCCTATCGTGGGCGCAGTTGCGCCGAGACGATTGAGCGCGCGGTGCGTGGCTTGCAATCCGGCTTCTCGTCCGTCGAGTGCGCGAGCGCGTCCAACTGCCGCAGTTAAACTCATAGGTGCTTCATCCTTTTCTCGTTATTTCTCCGCTACCGGCATCGTAAAGTGGAAGGTCGTCCCTTTACGGAATTCACTTTCGAACCAGATTTTTCCGCCCTGCATCTCGACGAGGCTTTTGGTGATGTTCAGCCCCAAACCGGTGCCGGGGGCTTCGCGGGCTTTTTGGTCTTCCGAGCGGAAGAATTTCTGGAAGATTTTCCGCTGGTCTTCCAGGCTGATGCCGATGCCGTTATCTTTGACCCAAATATGGACCACCCGTTTCGCGCCTTCGGGATCCCATCGGTTTTTGGTTTCTTCTGCGCCGATGATGATTTCGCCGCCCTCTTGGGTATATTTGTTGGCATTGCTGACGAGGTTGACGAGGATTTGTCCCACGCGGGTTCTGTCTGCCCAAATTTCCGGGAGGGATTCGGGGACTTCGATTCGGATGGTTTGTTGTTTCTCTTCGATTTGACGCTTGGTGGAGCGGGTGGCGTCTTCGATGATTTCTTGAATGGAGATGGATTTGAATTCCAGGCGCAGGCGTCCCGCTTCGATTTTGGAATTGTCGTTTAGATCCGAGACGAGCGTGGACATACGTTCGACGTTCGAGCGGATGGTGTTGAGGAAGTTCGCTTGGTTTTCGTTGATGGGCCCGACCGCGCCCGCCGCGAGGAGTTCCGTATATCCTTTGATGGAGGTCATCGGATTTTTGAGTTCGTGCGCCACGAAGGAGACGAAATCGCTCTTGGCGCGGTTCGCGGCTTCCAGTTCAGCGTAGAGTTGGGCGTTGGAGATGGCGATAGCGGCGTGGTCGCTGAGGCGGCTGAGGAAGCCGATATCCACTTGCGTTTCTTCGAGGGATTCGAGGAAGACGATGCCGATGACTTTATCTTCTCGGCGGATGGGGATGACGGTTTGCGTATGCGTGCCGGGCAGGATTCCGCCTTGAATTTCCGGGTCGAGGGAAACGCGCTGCGGCTGTCCGCTTTCAATGGCGCTAATCATCGAGGGAAGTTCGATGGGGAGCCAGGTTTCTTCGTATTCGCTTAATTGACTGCCGTACCCTTGCTGTGCCATGATTCGGATTCCTTCTGGTTCGACGATGCCGACCAGTCCCGCATCGCTGCGAGATTGGCGCATAGCCCAATCGAGGGTGATTTTCATGGCGCGCCCGATTTCGAGGCTCGCGTTGAGTTCTCGGTCAATGCGCTGCATGATAGAAAGTTCTTCGACGCGGGCGTTCAGTTCTTTGTCGGTGAGGGTGTAGAGGCGGGCGTTTTCGATAGCGACAGCGGCTTGTCCCGCGAATGCCATGAGGAGGTTTCGGTCGTCTTCTACGAAGGGAAGTCCGTTTCGTTTGTTGATGACTTCGATGACGCCGATGACGCGTTCTTTGACCAGAAGAGGCACTGCAAGGACGGCTCGTGTGATAAAGCCGGTTTGTTTGTCGGTGTTGCCGAACCATTTCGCGGATTTTTGTACGTCGTTTTCGATGACGGCGGCGCGGGTCTGGACGACCTTCCCGACGATTCCGCTTCCGGGCGGGAGTTTCTTTCCGATGAGGTTGTCGGCGACGGGTCCAACGGTCACTTTGAAGACCATCGCGTCGCTTTTCTCGTCCACGAGGAAGAGCGTACCGGCTTCACATTCGAGGATGTTGACGGCGCTTTCGAGGATGTTTTGGAGAAGCGGGTCGAGTTCGAGGGTGGAGGTCAATTGCCGCGTGAGTTCGTTCAGTGTAGAAAGTTGATGTGCGCGGCGGCGGGTTTCCTGAAGGAGGCGGGCTTTGACAATCGCACCGGCAGTTTGGTCGGCGATGGCTTGGAGGAGATCGAGTTGGGATTGCGTGTAGGTTGTCAGCGGGTCGCGGCTGCTGATGCTGAGCGCGCCGATGGTTTCCGCTGCCGCGTTGAGGGGGACGCCCATCCACGCGTAGACGCCTTGCAGCGCGGGGATGACGTTGAGGGTTTGGCATTGCTGGGTGTAGTCTTGCGTGAGTATCGCGCGGCTGTTTTTTGCAATCCAAGGAGCGATTCCTTGTCCGGGCGGGAGCGGGGTGTTCTCTCGTTCCGTCATGCGTTCGTTGTTTTCGAGGCAGAACGCGTAATAGAAATAGTCTCCCTCTTTGTTGTGGAGGGTGATGTGCAAATCTGTCGCGGGGATGATTTGTGTCGTTTGTGCGAAGATGAGTTCGAGGATGTCGTCGAAGGAGAGGGTGATGTTCACGCCTTGCGAGATGCGGGTCAGCGTATTCATGCGCTGGACTTGCTGCTGCATATCGAGGACGACGCGCGCTCTTTCGATGGCGAGCGCGGCTTGGTCGCTGAGATTTTCGAGGAAGGATAATTCGTTGCTGTTGTAGGTTTCGCCGGAACGCCGAAGTCCCAGAGCGAGCCAGCCGATGAGGTTGCTTCCGCTCCACATTGGGACGAAGAGGTACGCGCCGAGGATTCCAAGTCTCGTTTTTTCTGCCTCGAGCGCTTCGGGGAGGTTATGCGGGTCAATATAGAGGGATGCGTGTTCTTTGCGAATCATCGCGACCAGCGGGCTGTTGCTGGAAAACCGTAAATCGCTGGAAGGACGGTCGCCTTTTTGGAGTGGTACGGCTTCGTATTGATCACTGTCCGCGTTGTAGATGTAGATGTGCAGGATTCCGGGGAGAATGTTGGTCGTGATTTCTTCTCGCAGGACGTTGAAAATATCCGGCAAATCCAGTGCGGTGGTCAATTTATGCCCGAATGCCTGCACGCGTTTTTGATATGCCTGACTGCCTCGGAAGGTGAATTTATCTATAATGGATTGCAGGTAGTTTCGGAGCGGGTTGAGGGCGATTGCGAGGAATGCAACGAGCGCGCCGATGAGCAGGGGATTTCGGGGGGAGATGTTTTGCCCGAATATCAGGCTCAATCCCATGACCAAGAGCGCGTATCCGCCTGCAATGAGGACAGTGAGTGTCCCGATGACGATGGCGCGCGTCACGAGATAATCTATTTTCAGCAGGCGATATCGGAGGATGGCGTACCCCGTTGCCAATGGGAAGATGAATGCCGGGAGGAGGAGATACGGCGTAAAGTTGACGGGGTGGATGGCGCTGACGAGGAAAAATCCCGCGATGGGCGCAAATGCGAAGGCAAATCCTAAAATAATGGTACGGATTTGTTCGTGGACGATAGGGGAGGTGGTGGTATAGCGCCTATAGATGAGTATCCCGAGGAATGCGATTACCATTGCGCCGGTGAAGAGATAGATGTGCTGCCAATCTGCGATGTAAGCCGTAGGGTTTTGGAAATTATCTATATCTTTCCACGCGAGAAAGGTGAGGATGGTTCCGATGATGTAACCAGCCCAGTGGATGTAGGGGCGCTTGGTCGTCAGGCGGAGTTCCTCTGGAAAAACGAGCGCGAGGTCGAACATCGCACCGCCGCCGAGCGCGATAGCGAAAGTCCAGATGTATGTGAAATACTGCGTGGTATACGCGTCGAAGATGGTCCCGGCGCTGACTGCGAGTGAAGAAGCCAAAATAACGAACGCGCGTCCGGCGGGTTCGCGTCGCCGAAGGATGAAAATCCATAGGCTGATGAAGAAGTAAACGACTCCGACAATGTATGGGATAATCAGATAGGTGATTATGTCGTTCTTGGGAAATTTATGCAAACGGATGGTTTGGGTGTACTCTACGTTGTTCGGTTTGCGATAAGTGATGGCGACGCTATCCCCCACTTTATGTTCCTGGAGGATGGTGTACAGGTCTTTTTTCTCCCGAATTTCTTGCCCGTCTATGGCAACCAATTGGTCATAGAGTTGCACATGCTTGTTGAATAATTCCCACGCTTCTCCGCCATTGGAATTTCCTACGCCGTCGAATATGAGGGTTCTCTCGACGAATGCGCCGATGAACGGGGTTTTGAGCCAGCCTTTCGCTAAGAAAGGGACGGAGATGAGTATAAGGGCGGCAATTCCTTGGTACGCAAATACAAGGATTTGGAATGCTATGTTGAGGATTTGTTGAGTTTTTTGGGAACGGAACATGCGTTTTTTCTATGAGGGATTCGAGGAAAAAGGGTTCTCTATTAAATAGAATACATACGCATTTTACCTTACATCTTCTTTGGGGAAGATGTTGTTTTCATAACAAAGCCGGTCTTGTGTAGACCGGCTGAAAGGTTAAATGTCGAGGTTTCGCACGTCCCGCGCGTGGGTTTGGATGAAGCGTCTTCGCGGGGGAACGGCTGCGCCCATGAGCATGTCGAAGGTTCTATCGGCTTCCGCTGCGTCTTCGATGTTGACGAGGAGGAGCGTGCGGTTTTCCGGGTTCATCGTCGTTTCCCACAATTGCTGCGGGTTCATTTCACCCAGACCTTTGTAGCGCTGCAATGTCGCTTTTTCACTGCCGAGTTCTTTCAGAATCTGCTCTTTTTCCGGTTCGGTGTACGCGTAGCGAACCTGCTTTTTATACGAGATACGGTACAGCGGCGGCTGCGCGATGTAGAGATGCCCTTCCTCGATGAGGGGTTGCATATAGCGGAAGAAGAAGGTAAGCAGGAGTGTGCGGATATGACTCCCGTCCACGTCCGCATCGGTCATGATGATGACGCGGTTGTAGCGAAGCCCTTCGAGGGAGAACGAATCGCCGATGCCGGTGCCAAGCGCGGAAATCAGGGCTTTGACCTCGTTGTTCGAGAGAATCTTGTCGAGGCGGGCGCGTTCCGTATTTAGAATTTTGCCGCGAAGAGGCAGAATTGCCTGAAAATGCCGGTCGCGTCCCTGCTTGGCGGAGCCGCCTGCCGAATCGCCCTCCACGATGTAGAGTTCCGTCTTGCTGGAATCTCGTTCGGAGCAGTCGGCAAGTTTTCCGGGGAGGGTGAGGCTTTCGAGCGCGGATTTTCGGATAACAAGGTCGCGTGCTTTTCTCGCCGCGCTTCTTGCCCGCGCGGAGGTCAAGCATTTCTGGACGATGGCTTTTGCTGCCGAAGGATTTTCTTCCAAGAAAGTGCTGAATCTCTCGCCGACGATTTGCTGCGTGTAGGTTTGCACCTCCGGATTCATTAACTTGACTTTCGTCTGGCTTTCGAATTGCGGGTCGGGATGTTTGATGCTGACGATGGCGGTCAGTCCCTCGCGGGTATCGTCTCCAGAGAAGTTGGGATCATTGTCTTTGAGATAGTTGTTTTTACGCGCGTAATCATTGATGACGCGCGTAAGCGCCGCGCGCAGCCCGGTGAGATGGGTTCCTCCGTCGAGGGTGTTGATGGTGTTTGCGAACGCGTAAACGGATTCGGTGAACGCGTCGGTGTATTGAATCGCGGCTTCGATTCCGATTCCGTCCACTTCTTTTTCCACATAGACGACAGGGTGAAGCCGGTTTCGGTTTCGATTCAGATAGCGGACGAAGGAGGTAATCCCGCCTTCGAAGTAGAAGGTCAGTTCCTTGTCGGTGCGTTCATCTACGATGTGGATTTTGACGCCGCGCGTGACGAATGCCATCTCCCTGAACCGCTGTGCGAGAGTCTCGAATCGGTAGGTGATCCCGCCTTTGAAGATGGTCTCGTCGAATTTGAAGGTGACTTTCGTCCCCGTATCTTTGGGGGAGGTTTTTCCTGTCACGACGACAGGTCCGGTCGGATAGCCGCGTTCGTACCGCTGCATGTGAATTTTCCCGTCTCGACGGACCTCGACCTCGCACCATGAGGAAAGCGCGTTGACCGCGCTGACGCCGACTCCGTGCAGCCCGCCGGAGACTTTGTAGCCGCCTCCGCCGAATTTTCCTCCCGCATGGAGTTTCGTCATCACGACTTCCAGCGCGGATTTCTTCAATTGCGGATGAATATCTACCGGAATCCCGCGTCCATTATCTTTGACGGTGACGCTGTTGTCCTCGTGGAGAATCACTTTGATGTCGTCGCATGCGCCTGCCAGTGCCTCATCTATCGCGTTATCCACGACTTCATAGACGAGATGATGCAATGCTTTACTGTCCGTGCCGCCGACATACATGCCGGGGCGCCGACGGACGGCTTCCAGTCCTTCGAGGACCTGAATATCTTTTGCTTCGTAAGAATCTTTCCCTTGAACCACAAAAACCTCCGCAGAATTGCGTTGACGAAAATTAGATTTGGATTCCCGCGCCGCGGGCGTTGATTTCCTGAACGAGCGTATAAATCCAAGCGCGGGTTTCTCGATAGTAAATGAAACTTGCCGCAAGAAGTCCGGTTGTGATGAATGCGTGCCCGAAGATGGCGAAAATCATCATCCACGAGGTTTCCGGTGCGGCGCTCCAGAGCATGTTGAAACTTTGACTGGTAATCAGAACCAGGAAGATGAAGAGGCTGCTTCCTGAGATGGAAAATCTCGCGATTTGTATTCCTTGCAAGATGGATTGCAGCGCGTTTACTCCGTCAGCGAAGATGCCGAACGGCGCGAAGAAAATGGGCACGATGAACCACATAAATCCGAGCGCGAGGAAGAAGAAGACGATTTGCGCGAGTATCTGGCTGATGAGGATGAGTATGGAAAAAACGAGAATGAGAGGCAGCCCGGTAATGAAGACGAAGGCAATCCATAAAACGGAAAGCAAAATCGTTTGTGCAATGCCTCGTCCTATGGAAACGCTGTGCCCATCGGGAGAGGTCAATTTGGCAATCCAAGAGAAGTAGATGCCGCCGCCGACCCATCCGAGAAAAATGAATAGGAGGAACCATCCTGCCAGTTCCAGCACGGAGCCGATGTTTATCACGGTCGGCGTTCCCAAAGGGGTGTGTTCCGGGAGGATTTGGGGCATCAGACTGGGAATGCCGATAGGGAAGGTGCGAAGCGCGGTGGTCAGGTTTAGATGCTGTGCGAGGTCTTCCCAGATTTGTCGTGCTTGTTGAATATCTTGCGGCGAGAAGTTCCCGGTATTGGAAATGTTCGCGAATTCTTCGAGAATGGGCTGAAGCAGCGTCTGGATTTTCAGATGCGGCCCCAACCAAATAAGCCCATCCAAGAGGATGGGGAGCAAGAGACTCTCCGCGTGGTTTGCGATAATGTTGAACCCCGCCTTGAACGCGGAAAGGAGATTGGGCGGCGGGGGAACGTTTTCGATTTTCTTGAGTTCCATAACTGGTTCATTTTACCATAGCGGCATCTCTTGGCAGCAGAACGAAAGACAGTGTACAATGCTCTCGTGAAGGCGATTCGCTCTTTTCCCGATTCAAATCGTTTCAGTGTCTTGTCGGCGGCGACGCTGCTTTCTTTTGCGTTGACGCAAGTGATTGAACCATCCCCGTATACGGTGCATGTGCAATGGCTGGGAAAATCGTTTTCGATGGTTTTTCACTTGCACGCGGTGTTGGTTTTTCTCGCCGCCGCGCTTACCGCGACGGGGATGGATTGGCTCTTGCGCGGACATCCCTCTTTTAAGGAAGGTACGCGTAGTTTCGAGCATTGGATTTTGCCGGCGATGACGGCACTGATTTTGGGGATTTCTCTCGCGTTTTTTCCGGCGGGCGCACAGTGGTGGGCTGCGTTTGGGGTCGGCGGCGTTTTGCTGACGATGGTCTTCTGGGCGGAATATGTGGCGCTGGAACCGGCGGATCCTGCCTATCCTTTTGCAACGGCGGGATTGATTGCGCTTTCTTTTGCGATTTTCCTGATTTTGACTGTGATACTTCGCTACGCGGAGGTGAATCTCGCGGGAAGCGCCGCGGCGGTTTTCTTTTCGGCGTTTTTCGTGAGCCTTCGCGCGCTCCACCTCCGCCTTTCCGGGGAATGGAAAGTTGCCTGGGCAGGAGGAATTGCGCTGATTGTTTTGAATTTCTCTACCGCTTTTTATTTTTATCCGATGTCACCTCTCCGAACCGGTATCTTTCTCCTCGCGCCTCTCTACGCGTTGACGCATTTCTCAGCGTTGATGGGGGAGGGACTTCCGCCGCGCCGTGCGGTATTGGAACCTCTTTTCATGTTGGGGCTGATTTTGGGAATTGGCTTTTTATTCGGGTGATTTTCGTGGGAAAGAGTAACCCCGTTTCTTGCGTTGTGTTTTTCATTACAACTTAGATTGTTGCATGATGGAGGCTAGACCATGAATTTCCTTCGAGATATTGCCGTTTTGATTCTCTCTTATCTCATCGGCTCTATCCCTTTTGGGTTGATTATCGTCAAGTTGCGGACGGGCAAAGATATTCGGGTTATCGAAAGCGGACGCACGGGAGGAACCAATGCGATGCGCGCGGCGGGATTTGCAGCCGGATTGCTGACAGCGATTCTGGATATCCTGAAAGGGGCAAGCGGGGTTTGGCTGGCGCGTCTAATGGGCGGCGGTGTGTGGCTGCAAGTTTTTGCGCCGCTGATGGTGATTGTGGGACATAATTATTCTATTTTTCTGATGGAACGCACCGAAGATGGGAAGATTCACCTCCGAGGAGGGGCAGGCGGCGCGCCGAGCGTCGGAGGCGCGTTTGGGTTGTGGGCGCCCTCTATCTTGATTGTTTTTCCCATCGGCTATTTGATTTTCTTTGGCGTGGGCTATGCCTCGGTAACGACGATGAGCGTCGCGTTGATTGCGGCGGTGATTTTCGCGGTGCGGGCGTGGATGGGACTTTCTCCTTGGCAATATGTCCTCTACGGGTTGATTGCGGAGGCGCTCCTGGTTTGGGCGCTTCGTCCGAATATCCGGCGGTTGATGAATGGAACGGAACGCCTGCATGGATGGCGCGCGAAACGCCGCCAAAAACAGATGGGAGAAAATAACGAGGCGTAACCCGCCTCGTTATTTTTTCTCCGCCTCCATCTCCTCTTTGATTTTCAGATACAAGGCTCTTAGATTTCGTTGATGGAGCGATTCCGCCAGCCCCCCTAGGCAGACGCGGCTTTTGCCGCATTTTTCTACGTCTACGCTTTCCAGATAGTCGAAAGGCGCGCGGCGGCGGGTTGCCGTCTTTGCCGCTTTTTTGATTGCGGAGAGATACGCGAGGTTTTCTTTTATCGCGGGTTCGATTTCGCCTCGCAGAATGATGTCGCCGTGTCCGCGAATGATATTTTCCAGTTTTAGGTGCGAAATACGTTTTGTCGTGGCGACGAGGGTGTCGTAATCGCCGTCCACGATATAGGGGATGGACATGAACGCGTCGCCCGCGAAGAGGATTTTATCTTCCACGACCAAGACCGAAATTCCATCCTCGCTGTGCCCAGGCGTCGGCAGGATCCGCAGATGCTTTTTCCCGATTCGGAGCGTGAGTTCTCCTTCCTCCAGTGTGATGTGGGGGAGGACGATTTCGACCCTGTCCAGAAGCGGATTCCGTTGTTTAGCCCTTTCGAGGGATGGAATCCCGCGTTCTTCGAGAAGGCGGCGGCATTTTCGATGCGCGATGATGGTGGCATGAGGGAAGAAGCAATTTCCCCAACTATGGTCGGCGTGATAATGAGTGTTGATGACGTAGCGAATCGGGATGTTGAGATTCCTCTCGATAAAATCCCGCATATCCAGCGTTTCTTCTGGAATGGGAAGCGTATCAATGGCTACTGCCCATTGCGGGCCGACGACGACGCCCGCTGTAACCTGTGCGTAGACTTCACTTTGAAACCAATAGACGTTTTCCGAAACACGCTCTCGGTGCATGAAATATCCTCAAGAAAGTTTTACTTATTCATAGCATAAATGAGGAGGAAAAGTCAAGCGGAATGGGTTGAAAATCGCGAAACGGGTGAAATCCTTGACGGCTTTCTTAAACCCTGTTAGACTCCTTCGCCGTGTGCCGTGATGAAATCGGATGCCGATTGTACCTTGTCTTGGCTATGAGCCTTTGGTATAATCGCTCTGCTCTAACGAGGACGCCGGACTTGCCGACGTAGCTCAATCGGCAGAGCGCCCGCCTTGTAAGCGGGTGGTTATGGGTTCGATTCCCATCGTCGGCTTCAAGCGGCGCTTCGCTTTTATAGAAGAGCCGAATAACAATTGAATAGCGGGCGGATACCCAAGTGGACAACGGGGACTGACTGTAAATCAGTTGGCAGATGCCTTCGGCGGTTCGAATCCGTCTCCGCCCACTTCCTGCCAGCGTGCGCGGGAAAATCCCCAAGCCCTCATAGCTCAGACGGTAGAGCACGTTCTTGGTAAGAACGGGGTCATGGGTTCAAGTCCCATTGAGGGCTCTCGGCTGGCTATTGCATTCTTCGAAACTGAAAAAAAGGAGAACGAGATGGCGAAGAAAAAATTTGAGCGGACGAAACCGCATCTGAAC
>CAZDGZ010000061.1:0-11846 GCA_964505165.1 uncultured Anaerolineaceae bacterium
CCTCGACTTCACCTTGAATTTCGTTGAGGATGGCGGAAAGAGGCATCGGCGTCTTTTCAGCAGCGGGGGAGGGTGCGGGAGTCAGCGAAGAAGACGCGATGAATTTCGTTTCGGTCGGCGGGGGAGACAAATCGGAAGGCGGGAAGCATCCTCCGAGGAGGAAAATCGCGAGGAGAAGAGGGAGGAGTATTTTTTTTATCAAGGGACACTCCAGACGAAATTAGCGGATACCAATGGTAAGCGTGTACTGAATATATTGTAATGTACTCGATGGCTTCGCGCGTATACGGAATTGATAAGTCTCGTTTCGGTAGATGACCAACTCGTTCTCTTCGTCTCCGCATTGGAGGCTTCCCCAATTTTCCAGTTGCGTTTCACCTTGCCACAATTCCACGATGATTTTTCCGTTTCCTTCGCATTGGAGGCTGAGATACAGCGTCGCGCGGGCGTCGTCGGGATTTGCGACCGTGAAGGCAACCCAATCTTCGGAATCGCCGGTTGGGGAAGAGACATCGCTGCTATAGCTGAAAGAACGCGCCTCGCGCGCGGAGAATTCGACGCTCATCGCGGGGGCAAGGGCGGAATCTTCATCGGGAGGCGCGGGAGAAACCGGTGTAGGGGTCGCGGTGACGGGAAGGGGAGTCGCCTCCGCGTCGGCGACGGGCGTGCCTTCTTCCTCGCTGGTCACGGGGAGGGAATCAATGGAAGCGTTTTTGACGTATCCGGCGGCAACCCAGCCTTCCCCCTCCTCGTATTCGATTTGAATCCAGGTATCGTTGGCGTTTTTCCCGATGGGGGTGACGCGGCTTCCGATGGGAAGGATTCCGAGGGTATCGTAAGCGGTACCGGGACCTCTTCGCACGTTGACGGCTTCGGTGAGGACCGCGCCGCGAGTGGATTCGTCTTCGATGACGGGAATTTCCGCGCCTTCCGTCGCGAGGACGTATGCCGCCGAGACCCACGCTTTCCCGTTTGGAGCGTCCTCATAAAGGATTTGATACCATACGCCGCTTTCATCCTGCCCGATGATTTTGACCGACGCGCCGGGGAGGAGAATCCCCAGCCGTTCGCTCACGGTGTCGGGGGCGCTGCGGACGTTGACTTGAGTCGTCGTCCGCCCGCCGATGGGAGGAATCGTCGGCACGGGCGTGGGAGGGATGGGCGTCGCGGAGGGACGCGGCGTAAAGGTCGGCGGAAGCGTCGCGGTGATGAGATGGAGGGTTGTTGGGGTCGCGGTCGGCTCTCCCGTCGAAACCTGAATGTTACACGCGGCGGCAAAACTTCCGAAAAGAAGCGCCGCGAAGAAAATTTTCAGAGAAAAACGTAGTTTCAAGGTCATCTCTCTCCTTTGAGATAAGATATTGAATTGTAATCTCTTTTTCATATATCGCCTGAGAAAAATGTGTATAATGAAAATGCGTTTTCTCTAACGGCTCTACCCATTGATGCTTGCTTTACTTGCTGACGCTTGAAGAAGGGATTTTCATGGCGCATGAATCTCGGGCGGGAATACCTCACTCCCCGTGTCATTCTTCAGGGGATGATTCTTTTTGGAATGAGCGGTTTCCCTCCTTTATATTGTTGAACGAAAGTTGGTGGGATATCTTGGATTTGATTCGAGATATGGTTTCGATTCAAGATGCTCATTGCCGCATTCTCTATGTCAATCAAGCCGTTGTCGAAAAGTTTTCCATCCCGCGCGAAAAAATTCTGGGGGAATTTTGTTATCGCTTCTTCCACCACCGATCTTTGGAGGGGACGCCGTGCCCCTTCGACTCGATGGATTCGCCTCCGGCTCCGTTTGTCGAAGAGTATTGGGAGCCTTCTATCGAAAGATGGCTTTCGATTTCCACAGACCCGATTTTGGATGAAAAAGGGCATCTGAAAGGATTCGTCCACATTTTGCGAGATGCGGAGGGAATGCAGACCGCATGGAAGAAGACGGAAAAGAAATACGAGGAACTCTTCCTTAATTCCGGCGATGGGATTTTCTTGCACGATTTCGAAGGGCGGATTCAGGATGTGAATCCGCGCGCACTGGAATTATTCGGATATACCAAAGATGAAATTTTGCGTCTCCGGTTGGAAGATTTATGCGCCGATAAATTTCCCGAAAATACCTATATCCACGTTCTCCAGTTGGAACGCGAAGGAAAATCGGTTTTCGAAATTGATTTGCTGCGGAAGGATGGGAGTACCTTTCCGGCGGAAATTTCCGCTTCGGTAGTGGATTTTGGAAACGAAAAATTGGTTTTCGGGATCGTTCGCGACATCACGGAGCGCGTGAACGCCGACAAAGAGATTCGGCGGCGGCTGAACGAGTTGGAAACGCTCTACCGGATGGGGGAGGCGTTGAACGGATTGACGGATCCGCACGAAATGGCGAAGAGGGTTACGGAGATTCTTTCGAAACAGATGAGTTGGCATCATGCCGCGATTCGTCAATACTTTCCTGCCGATGATTCTTTTTTGCTGTTGGCCTTCAATTCTCCTGACGCGGCGAATCAGGCTGAGGAGAAGATCGTCGCGGCGCGTTTTCAGGAAATGGTCCCGAGCGCTAAAGTGGGATTATCTGGCCACGCGGCTCGGCAACGGAAAACGATTCTCGCGAATGACGTGAAGGCTTTTCCGCAATATGTGAGCACGTTCCCCTCGATTCGCTCCGGGGTGTATGTGCCCATGTTGTTTGGGAATAGGCTGGTCGGCGTTATCAGTGTCGAAAGCGTGGAAGAGGAAGCCTTTTCCGAGGATGATGTACGTCTTCTCGAGGCGGTCGCGGAGAAATTGGCCTCTTCGCTTGAAACTGCACGCCTTTTCTCAGCGGAGAGACGCCGCGCGGCGAGATTGTCGAAGATCGTCAAATTGAGTGCGGAACTTTTGAATCTTCAAGATGAACCTTCGTTTATGGCTCATCTCGCTGAACGTTCACGGGAGATTGCGAAAAGCGATTCTTGTCTCGTTCTTTTGTTGGATGAAGCGAGCGGGGAGGCGGAAGTCGCTGCCCAAAGCGGTTGTCTCAACCATTCTGTTGGGAGACGAATTTCTCTGAAAAATTCGCCTCTCCATAAAGTGCTGAAAACGGGCGACGCGCTCTTGATTCCGGATATTGATAAAGAGAGAATGGATCTTCGCAAGTATTGCCCGCTTCATCCTCGCACGCGTGGGCTGTACATCTATCCTTTGGCGGTGAGCGAACGTCTTTTGGGGTTCCTCGTCTTTACCTCTGCCGAGGTGAGAATGCCCTCTTTGCATAAAAAAGTTACCTTGCAACTTCTGGCGAATCAAAGCGCCGCGGCGTTGCAAAATCTTCGTCTTTTCCAGGCAATGCGACATTCCGTCTTTGAATTGGAAGCCATCAATAAAATTTCCTACGAAGTTCGCGTGGTAAAAACGGTAGAAGATTTGCTTCCCACCCTTTTGGATAAGTTAATCGAGGTGTTTGATACGGAATCCGGCGTGATTTGGCTGCGGAGTCGAGATCCTTCGCGACCTTCCTCCTATATTGCGCGGGGATGGCTGCAAGAATTAGCCTCTGTTCGTCCAGGTGTTTCGGGGCAAGGGGTTGCGAGGCAAATCATCCAAAGCGGCGATTTGTATTTCATCGAGGATTTCACCACCGAACCTGCTGTTCCTGAATCTGTGCGTCCCTTCATCCCAAAAGGATTTCGAGGGCTGGGCGTTCCGATTCGCTCCGAAACGGAGGTCTTTGGCGCGATTGTTATCGCGATTCCCTCCTCCCGCCGATTTGGGCTTTTGGAGATCCGTTTGCTCTCCTCGATGGCGGATATCGCGGGCGTTACCATTCAGCGAATTTGGCTGTACGAAGATTTGCAAAAACGTATTTTGGAATTGACTTCGCTGCAGATCGTGGAGCAGGCCATCAATGCCAGCCTCGATTTGCGGATGACGCTGGATGTGCTTTTGGAGAATCTTTTGTCTCTCCTTCCGGCCGATGCAGCGGATGTGTTGATTTTCGATGAAGATTCGAGATGGTTGGAAATGCTCGCGGGGAAAGGATTCAAAACGGGATTTCCCGATAAATCTTTCTTCCATTTGGGCGAAAGACTCCCGTGGCGCTCGGTTTTGTCGGGGGAGGCGGTCGCAATCCCGAATCTTCAGGAAAGAAAAGATGCGTTTTCTCGCGCCAAATGGATTGAACGAGAGGGATTCGAAGCGTATTACGCGACCCCTCTGAGGGCAAGCGGGCAGTTTTTGGGCGTGTTGGAGATCTTCTTTGCTCACTCGAAAGATTTGCAGCGTTTTTCGGTAGAACTGCTAGATGCTTTCGCGGCGGAGGCGGCGATTGCCGTTGACAAGGCGCGTCTCTTCGAGAATTTGCAGCGTTCGAATATGGAACTCGCGCTGGCGTATGACGCGACGGTCGAGGGATGGGGGCGCGCGGTCGAACTTCGTGACAAGGAAACGGAAGGGCATACGCTTCGAGTGACCGAAATCGCGGAAAATTTGGCTCGTCACATGGGCATTGACGATGATGAGTTGATTCATATTCGACGCGGCGCGCTTCTTCATGATATTGGCAAGTTGGGCATTCCTGATGCCATTTTACGGAAGAATGGTCCCCTCACCGAAGAAGAATGGGCCATTATGCGGAAACATCCGCAAATTGCTTACGATTTGCTCTCTAAAATTACCTACCTTAAATCTGCGCTCGATATCCCCTATTGCCATCACGAGAAATGGGATGGTACGGGCTACCCGCGCGGGTTGAAAGGGGAGGAGATTCCGCTTTACGCGCGAATCTTCGCTGTTGCAGATGTATACGATGCTTTGGTTTCAGACCGCCCGTATCGAAAAGCCTGGGAAAAAGAAAAAGTTCTCGATTATATTCGAGAACAATCCGGGAAACATTTCGACCCTAAAGTGGTGGATGCCTTTTTGGAAATGATGGGGGAAAAGTCGTTGAAAGATTGAAGAGCGCCCCCGGCCGGAATCGAACCGACGTTTTCGGCTCCGGAGGCCGACGCTCTATCCGCTGAGCTACGGGGGCGTTTGCGGGGGGGATTTTACCACAGACCCAAAAGGCTCACAATCCGTACACGCCCGCTTTCAATACTTTGAGCGGGAGCAGCGCACATTTCAGGCGCGTGGGTCCGAGTTGGATGCCGAGGAGGGCGAGGATATCTTCTTTCGTCAGCGATTTTAGTTCGGCGAGGGATTTCCCGCGAATATATTCCATCAATAAGTCGGCGGAGGCTTGGGAAATCGCGCATCCGTGCCCCTCGAACGCGGCATCGGCGACGCGTTGATTCTCGTCGAGGCGGAGGGTGATTTCAATGTGGTCGCCGCAACTTGGATTGTCGTCCTCGTAGAAGATGTCGTGCGGTTCCAACCTTCCGCGAAAACGCGGCGTTTTGTATCGCTCCAAAATCATCGCTCGGTATAAATCTTCCATTTCACCTCGTTCAGGCAAAAGTCTTTCGGACGTAGTACAACCCTTCGATGAGTTTGTCAATTTCTTCGCGGGTGTTGTAAAGATAGAAACTCGCGCGCGTGGTCGCGGGAACCCCAAAGCGTTCGTGCAGTGGATGCGCGCAATGCTTTCCCGCGCGGACGGCGATTCCCTTCTCGTCTAAAATCTGCGCGACGTCGTGAGGGTGAACCCCTTTCAGCGTGAACGCGGCAAGCCCGCCGCGGTGTTCCGCCGAAGGCCCGAGGACGCGGACGCCGGGAGTTTCCTCCAGCCGCTCCAGCGCGTAGGCGGTGAGTTCTCGCTCGTATTCGTGGAGCACGGTCATGCCGATATTCGAGAGATACGCGACGGCTGCGCCAAAGCCAATGGCTTCCGCGATGGCGGGCGTCCCGGCTTCGAATTTATGCGGCAATTCCTCCGTCGTGAACCCGCGAAGAGTCACGTTGCGAATCATGCTCCCGCCGCCGAGGAATGGCGGCATGGATTCGAGGAGCGATTCCTTCCCGTAGAGCGCGCCGATTCCAGATGGCCCGAGCATTTTATGGGACGAGAACGCGAGGAAATCCGCATCGAGGGCGCGGACATCTACGTTGAAGTGGGGAACGGATTGCGCGCCGTCGAGGAGGACGACCGCGCCCGCTTCGTGTGCCATGCGAATCATCTCTTGCGCGGGGGGTATCGTCCCCAGGACATTCGACATATGCGCGAAGGCAACGAGTTTCGGAGATTTTTCGAGGAGCGACGCGTACGCGGTCATGTCGAGCAGCCCCTCATCGGTGACGGGGACGAACTCGATGTGCAGGTTTTTTTCCGCCGCGAGTATCTGCCAAGGGACGAGATTGGAATGATGTTCCATCTCGGTCAGGAGAATGGTATCGCCCTCGTGGAGGTTCGCGCGTCCCCATGTTTGCGCGACGAGGTTGATGGATTCGGTGGCGTTGCGCGTGAAGATGATTTCGCGGGGGGATGCCGCGCCGATGAATTGGGCAACCGACGCGCGGGCGGCTTCGTACATCTCGGTAGATTCTTCCGAGAGAACGTAAATCCCTCGGTGGATGTTGGCGTGGTATCTGCGGTAAAACGCGTCCATCGCGTCGAGGACCGCGCGGGGTTTTTGCGAGGTCGCGGTGGAATCGAGATACACCAGCGGCACGCCGGGGCGAATCTCCCGCGAGAGGATGGGAAAATCCTCGCGGATTCGCCGAACATCGTAGGCGCTCATTTTCTTTTCCTTCTTCGCAAAGGGCGGATGTGTTCAGAGTTGGTGGGATACCACAGAATTTTATCTGGAACCATCCACCCGTCGGTGAGATATACATTGGTTTGGAATTGAACGGCGACCATCTTCGGGTCTACCTGAACGACGATGCCTTTGAGCCAGCCGCGTACACGTTCTTCGTTTTTGTCGTCGTGGTCGCAGTAGACTTCGACGCGTTCGCCGACGCGGTATTCGTGTTCTTCTTCGGGCATACGCATATAGGAAAGATCCATAGGCGTCATAGAACCTCCTTAATGTTTCGATGGGAGTCTCTCGCGGCGAGTTTTTCCATTAGCGCGGCGTGGAAGCGGTGCCGAACGTTTTCGGAGGGGATTCGCTGGAGGATTGGTTCGAAAAATCCTTCCACCGCGAGACGTTCCGCGTCCGCGCGGGGGATGCCGCGAGTTGTAAGGTAAAACAGGATTTCTTCCTCCACTTTTCCGACGGTTGCGCCGTGTGAGCAGCGTACATCGTCGGCGAGGATTTCCAATCCGGGGATAGAATCGGCGCGGGCGTCCTCGCTGAGGAGGAGCGTGTGCGCGCTTTGGTAGCCATCCGTTTTTTGCGCGTTGGGGGCGACGTAAACCATTCCGCGCCAAACGGAGCGGCTTTTTCCCGCGAGTGCGCCTTTGAAGAGCAAATCGCTTTTCGTGTGCGGAGCGAGATGTTCTTGGCGGGTGTCGTGGTCGAGGAATTGATTGTCCTCTGCGAAATAAAAGCCGGATATGTTTCCCTCCGCGCCTTCGCCGGAGAGTTCGAGGGTGAGGAAGTTTTTCGCCGTCCGCGCGCCTAGAGAGCCGATGACCCACGAAATCGCCGCGTCGCGCTCGACTCGGACGCGTTCGTGTGCGATGTGCCACATCTCCTCCCCGAGGGTTTGGAGTTCGACAAAGCGAAGCGACGCGCCCTCCCCAAGGAAGATTTCCGTCACGCCCGCGTGGAGGGCGGAGCCGATTCCGTTTGGGGACGCGGTTTCAGCGAGGAGCGTTGCCGAGGCGCCCGCTTCGAGGATGATGAGCAGCCGCGAGAAGTGCGCGCCGCGTTCTTCTGCCCAGCGGAGGAGATGCAGGGGCGCCTCGACGCGTATCCCTTTGGGGATGTAGAGGAGCGCGCCGTCTTCTGCGAGGGCAGAGGCGAGCGCGGCGAATTTCCCTTCTTGGGGCGAGAGGAGTTTTCCCGCGAAGCGTTCTACGAGGTCGGAGATTTCGCGTTCTGCCGCGCGGATATCGCAAAAGCGGATTCCTTGCGCGTCAAGTTCGGGCGCGAGGGTTCTTTCCGCGCCGCCGGTGTAGAGGAGGAGAGTCCCTGCGGCGGGGTCTTCTGCGAAACGCGCGGGGACGGAGGCGGGCGCGGCGGAGGGCTGCGCGAGGGGCAGTTCGCGCGGGAAGCCGCGCCAATCCATGCGACGCCACGCGTCTTCTTTTTTTGAAGGGAAGGGAAGGCTGCGGTATGCCTCCCACGCGGCGGCGCGGAGCGTTCCGAGGCTGCCGCCTTGCGGGATGTCGTTTCGGGTGTAGGGAAGCGCGTCCGGCGCGGGAGTTCCGTTGGGGTGTTTTTTCATCGTTCTTATCCGACGCTGCCTTCCATTTGAATTTGGATGAGGCGATTCATTTCGACGGCGTATTCCATCGGGAGTTCTTTGACGAGGGGTTCGATGAAGCCGGAGACGACCATTGTCGCGGCTTCTTCTTCCGTTAGTCCGCGAGACATGAGGTAGAAGAGTTGTTCTTCGTCCACTTTGGAGACGGAGGCTTCGTGCCCGATGGAGACGTTTTGTTCCGCGACTTCGATGACGGGGTAGGTGTCGGAGCGGGAATGCGGGTCGAGGAGAAGGGCGTCGCAGACGACGTTGGATTTGACTCCTGTCGCGCCTTTTCGGACCTTGACCAGCCCGCGATAGGAGGCGCGTCCGCTGCCTTTGCTGATGGATTTGGAGGTGATTTTGCTGGTCGTGTTTGGTGCGAGGTGAATCATTTTTGCGCCCGCGTCTTGAATTTGCCCGTCGGAGGCGAAGGCCATCGAGAGGACTTCGCCGTGCGCTCCGGGTTCCATGAGGTAACATGCGGGGTATTTCATCGTGAGTTTGGAACCCATGTTTGAATCTACCCATTCCATTGTAGCATCACCGAAGACTTTTGCGCGCTGTGTGACGAGGTTGTAGACGTTGGTAGACCAGTTTTGGACGGTGGAGTAGCGCACCCGCGCGCCGCGCCGCACGATGATTTCGATGACGCCGCTGTGGAGCGAGGAGGTTGTGTAGGTGGGCGCGGTGCAGCCTTCGACGTAGTGGACGTATGAGCCTTCGTCCGCGATGATGAGCGAACGCTCGAATTGTCCGATATTTGCCATGTTCAGCCGAAAGTAGGCTTGAAGCGGCAATTCGACTTCGACTCCGGCGGGGACGTAGACGAAGGAGCCTCCTGACCAGACCGCGCTGTTGAGCGCGGCGAATTTGTTGTCGCTGTACGGGACGACGGTTCCGAAGTATTCTCGGAATATGTCCGGGTGCTGCCGAAGTCCCTCTTCGATGCTGAGGAAGATGACTCCTTTTGCTTCGAGGTGCTGTTGAATGGAGTGGTAGACCATCTCCGATTCGTATTGTGCGCCGACTCCGGCGAGGAATTTTTGCTCCGCTTCGGGGATGCCTAGTTTGTCGAAGGTTTCTTTGATGTCGTCGGGAACTTCGTCCCAGGTGCGTCCCTGCGATTCGGCGGGGCGGACGTAGTAGTGAATCTCGTCCAGATTCAGGTTCGATAAATCGGGTCCCCAGCCGGGCATTGGGCGCGCTTGAAAATGAGCGAGGGCTTTCAGGCGGTAGTCGAGCATCCAGCGAGGTTCTTCTTTCATCGCGGAAATTTGCCGCACGATGTCTTCGTCCAATCCTGGGCGCGCTTTGAAGACGTATTTTTCCGGCGTTTTGAATCCGTAGTTGTTTTCGCCGATTCCTTCGAGGAGGGTTTTGTCGTCGAGGGTCATGCGTTCACCGGAGCGTATTTTTCGCGTACCCAGTCGTAGCCGTGTTCTTCGAGATGCAGCGCGAGGTCTGCATTTCCCGATTCGACGATGCGCCCGTCGAAGAGGATGTGGACGTAATGCGGCTGGATGTATTCGAGGAGGCGTTGATAGTGGGTGATGACGAGGACGCCTAATTTGGGTCCCGTCAATGCGTTGACGCCCTCCGCGACGATTCGCAGCGCGTCGATGTCGAGCCCGGAATCCGTTTCGTCGAGGATTGCCATTTCGGGTTCGAGGGTTGCCATTTGGAGAATTTCCGCGCGTTTCTTTTCGCCGCCGGAAAAGCCGTCGTTGAGATAGCGCCCCGCGAATTGGGGATCCATTTTCAGGAGGCGCATTTTCTCCATGAGCAGGGTTCGGAATTCGAAGACGGAAATGGGATTCTCGGCGGGGCGCCGCGCGTTGAGCGCGGTACGGAGGAAGTTCGCGACCGTGACGCCCGGAATGGCTACCGGATATTGAAACGCGAGAAACAGCCCCATGCGAGCGCGTTCGTCTGTCGCGAGGTCGAGAAGGTTCTTCCCTTTGAAGGTGATTTTTCCTTCGGTGACTTGATAGGCGGGATGTCCCATGAGGGTGTAGGCAAGGGTAGATTTCCCCGTTCCGTTTGGACCCATCATCGCGTGGATTTCTCCCGCGTGTATTTCCAGATTCAACCCTTTGAGAATTTCTTTTCCGTCAATGCTGACATGCAAATTTTCGATAATGAGTTCCGACATCCTTGCTCCTGACGCGTCCGAAGCCCCTTCTTCCGACAAAATTCGCGCCTTCTTGCCGAGGCGCGGGTACACATTGTACCAAAACGCGCGAATGGGTCAAGAAAGGCGGCGGCATTATAGCATCGTGAAAAAGATATGTCAATATTTATGATATTTTTCTAGTATATTGACAGAGAAAAAAGGGACTGTTATACTTTTCGCCGATGTTTTTTTCCAGTTGTAAAAGAAACCGATGACCTCGACACGCGAACGAATCCTGAAAATGCTGCTCAAGCATCCCCGCTCGACGGTGAACGAGTTGGCGGCGGAGGCGGGGATCAATCCGATTTCCGCTCGTCACCATCTCGTGAATCTTCAAGCGCGGGGGTTGGTCTTTGCCGAGGAGGAGCGTCACGGCGTTGGGAGGCCGCGTCTGCTGTATTCCCTCACGGAAAAGGGGATGGAGCAATTCCCGACGAGGTATCTTCGTTTGACGACTCATCTTTTGGATCAAATCAAAACGCAGTTGCCGCCTTCCGCGCTGCATGACCTTTTCGTCCAGATTGCCTCCGAGTTGGCGGAACAGTATAAGGAGGCGTTTCAGGGGCTTTCGCTGGAGGAGCGTTTGAATCTCGCGAAGCGTCTTCTCGTCGAAGAGGGATTCGATATCGAGTGGGAGAAAAAAGGTTCGCGGTACTACATCCACGAAAGCGCGTGTCCCTACTATCCGATTGGGCAGCATCATCCTGAAATTTGCGCGGTAGACCAGACCCTTCTCTCGGAATTGCTGCATGTCCCCGTGAAAAAAGAGGAAAGTCTATTGAGCGGCGATTCTCAATGTACCTACGTTATCTCGATTGAAGGAGCAGAGCAGGGATAATGACGGAAAACTTACCCAACGAAACGATTTGGGAAATTCACGAAACGCATCCCGATTGGGTGCAGCCTCTTCGAGAGAATTTGTCCAAAGTGGTAGACCCGGAAATCGGGATGAATTTGATTCAACTTGGATTGATACGCGAGGTGCGCGTGGAAGAGGGGAGACTCAAAATCCACATGATTCTCACTACGCCGTTTTGCCCCTATGCGCCCGCGTTGCTGGAAGCCGCGCGGCAAAAAGCGCAAGAAGCCGTAGATATTCCGGTGGAAATGGAGATGGGGTTCGAACCCTGGGATTATACGATGATGGAGGACCCCGACGCGTTGAATTGGGGGATGTTTTGAGGGGAGTCTGTTAGTCTGTTAGTCGGATAGTCGGATAGTCTTGTAGTCGTTTGGAAGATGTCATTGCGAGCGAAGCGAAGCAATCTCATTGTTAGTTCGGTAGTCTGATAGTCGGATAGTCGAATAGTCGGGGAGGGCTGATGGTTTGGGAGTCTTCTTTCCCGCAAAGATTACGCAACATTTTTTCTGTAAATTCGTCTGGCGACCTTCAGGATAGAAC
>CAZDGZ010000062.1:0-11471 GCA_964505165.1 uncultured Anaerolineaceae bacterium
ATATTCTGGCAAAGGGCTTCCATCGTGGGAGGGTAACGGCGAATCGAGACGGCGAAGCGATGTCACATCTAATGAATTGGACGAGGACGGAATCCTGGCTCTCACACTACGCGCTAGTCCTTTCGTAATAGAAATAGGACCAGCAAAAACCCCAGAAAGGTAATCGCCGCACCGTTCAGGTAGGGCAGGCTGATATTGATATCGAATAGAAATCCTGCCAGTAATGGACCGGCGAAGCGCCCCAGGCTCATAAAGGAATTATTGAGCCCCAGGGCTAAACCTTGTTTCACATCAGTGCGTTTAGATATGAGTGAAGATATCGCCGGGCGAATCATGGCATTTGCAAAGACGAAGAAACCGGCAGTCAGTAAGACAGTCGTCATGTTAAATGCTGTGAGCATGAGCAAAAAACCAATTGAGTCCCCCAACAATGCCATTTTGATTACCTTTGCTTCCCCCCAGCGCTTGGTAGCCGGGCCGGTCAACACTAATTGAACTACCGCCGCTATAATGCCAATAAACATCAGAATCGTTCCCACTTGTTTCGGACCGAAGTCAAAACGATAGAGTGCATATAAACCAAAAATCCCCTCGAAATTGGTAAGCCCGAGACTAACCAAGAACGCCAGGAAGAGCAAAAAACCAATCGGTCCCCAAAGTGCCCGCCACATATTGGCGAATTGCGAAACGGGATTGAACTTGGCTCTCTCCACCCGCTTATCCGCGCCCAGAGATTCAGGAAGGATGAGGAGAATCAAAACCGCCGCCAACAGCGATAGCCCCGCCGCGACAAAGAAAGGTAACGATAAGGATGTGTTGCCCAGCCAACCTCCGATACCGGGACCAAGCACCATGCCTGTCCCCATCGCCGCGCCGATGATGCCCATGCCCCTGCCGCGTTCTTCCTCGGATGTGCTGTCGCTGATATACGCCATAGATGTGGGCAATGTAGCCGCGGCGAAAAGCCCCGTCAAAAAGCGGGCTAAGAACAACATCCACAATTGGCTGGCAACACCAAACATAATCAAGGCAATGGCATTGCCAAGCGCGCCAAGAACGAGAAGCGGCTTACGACCATATTGGTCTGACAACCCTCCCCATAAAGGAGAGAATATCAGTTGCGTGATGGCATAAATCGCCACCAGTGCGCCCAACGCCTGACCGCTGGCGCCAAAGGCATCCACCAGAAAAGGTTCAAGGGGGATGAGCACGCCAAACCCCAGCAGGATGACGACCAGGCTGAAATATAAAAGCACAATGTTTTTACGTTGAGTTCTCATCTGTGATAAACCCTTCTGTGCTTGGAAGATAAATTTCGATAGGCTTCCGAAATACTTGTTTCTTCGTTCATCGGGAATTTACCTCGCAAGCGACTTACGCAATTGACGCTGGGCGACGAAAAAGCCCGCGCTCAAACTCACTGCGGCAAAAAGAATGAGCGTCAAAATGATTTGAGTCCAGTTTGCCGGAATCGTGTTGAAAAGCACCGCGTCGCGTAAGGGGTCAACCGCATAAGCGTTGGGGAAGAGCCGAATCAGCCACCATAGATTCCCCGATGAATAGCGTACCGGCTCCGTCCCTCCGGCGATAAAGAAGACAATCAGACCAATGGCCACGACGATAATGCTGCTGCCCAACGCCCGGCCTGACAGAAAACTGAGAATGAGCGCCAAGCCGGCCCAGAATAACGCTACCAAACCTGCCAACAGCCAAACTACCCAGATATAGGCGCTCATGTTCATTCCAGTCCAAACAGAAAGGGCAAGTAAGACAAGCGTGGTGCTTAGCAATGCCATCAGTAAAGCAAAAGCAAGTTTCGATAATAAAAATGGAATCAGAGAGCGCGGCGCTAAACCGATGTCTGCGGTGATATCGGCAAGTTGCTCTTCCTGGGAGAGGGCAAGGATAGTGATCATGCCAGCCATGGTTGAACCAAGTAGAGCGAGTGCAACGCCAATAAAGGGGAACCATCCCACGATTCGCTCTTGGGGATATTCTTCACGCAGGCGGATGGGTGGAGATGAAAATTTCAAGCCGGGATCTGCTTCCATCTTTTCGTAGAAACGCCATAAAATCTCAGTGGGATAGAGACGCTGATTTTTGGCGCGGTCATCGTTGTAGTTTCGGAAATATACATCAATTTGCGGGTGTTCCCCGGCAAGCAAGCGGCGGGAGAAATCGGACGGAATGATCCAGACGCCGAGTATCTTGAAGGTGTCGTACCTTTCCCAGGCCTCCGCCTCTGACAATTTCAGGGGGACGTAGTAGAAGTCTTCTAATGGCGATTTGACCTCAGCCATCGTCTCGATGAGCATTTCTCCATAAGGCCCTGAGTCATGATTGATGACGGCTACGGGGAAGGCAGTTCTACCGCTGCCAAACATGATTCCGTAGATGACCAGCAGCAAGAGCGGAGGCAAGAAGCCTGCTATGGTAGATATCGGCTTTTTGCGCCAGGATTTGAAATCGGTGATGAAGAATATCCAGAAACGTTTCATGGTGTCACCCTTCTCAATGGCCATACCGAACCCGCGAGCGGTAGGTTAGCAGTGCCGCCAGGACGGCCCCCACTACTCCCAGTGTCAACAGCAGAGCCGATAGCGTTTGGGGCACGGTCACCTGCGAGCCAAAGAAATGGGGGAATATCAAATAAACGGCATAGGTATTGGGAGAAAATTGGGTCAACCGGGCCGCCAATCCGCCATAATAAGTCAGGCTAAAGTTGTTGCCAAACAGCCATAGGGTAATGGAGAGCGCCATGCTCAACACATAGACGGTGATGCTATTCTGGAAAATCAGCCCCAAGAGGATGCCAACGCCAGCGCCGATGATACCGACCGGCAACAGTGCAAGGACTACAGGCCATATCGAAGTAGGCCAGAACCCAGTCATGTACCCTGATACAATGAACAGCAGGGTGACCGGCAGGTAGGCAAAGAGTGTCAGGCGAGTGATGCGAGCCATTACAGGCAGGACAATGGATGCGGGTGCAAGACGTTCTTCCTGAACGGTGCCGAATTCAAAGCCTTGGGCAGTCAGTACGCTGCCCGGAATAACGGCTGCCAGAAACATGGCCAGTGGCAGCATAGCCATCCCAAAATAGAACTTGTAGGGATAGTCTCGCGGCAGCCAGGGATGCTCTTCGATGGTAACCGCGTGTCCGTCAAGTTTGGCTGTCCACAAGCGCAATGCGGCGGCTGTCAGGCGATTGCGCAAGTTTTTGACCTGATTAGCGTCAATCAACCCGTACCGTTGAACAGCGACTGCGGCTCCATTTTCTTCTTCAACAACAATGACTTGTCGCAAATTCTTCGGTTCGCTTTGCTCTACGAGGTGTAAATCAATATAACGGTCTCCAATGGGGGAGCCGATGGATCGCATGGCCGCCTCAAGTGACTGCCCTGCGGTTGTTGTGGAACGTTGCAGGTTCATGCGCATGAGGGGGGTCACCAAAACCGAACCCATCAGGAAGTAGAGTCCAATTGGCAGGATAACCGCCACGATATGAGGCGGTACGGCTGCGCGTATCAACTTGAATTCATTCAAAACAAGGACAAAGAAACGCTTCATGATGAACTCACTCCCTTAAGGCGCGGCCGGTGTAGTGCAGGAATACATCATCCAGCGTCGGTTTTCTAACGCGGATGGAGTCTAATCTGTACGTTCCGGTAACCCGATTGACCAACTCACTGATTCTCGCATCTGCATCTTTCATCTCCAGCAACAGTTGGTTTGGTTCGGGGCGGGTGATTTTATGTATCCCCAAGCCAGCGAGAAGTGTCTCAGGATCGGCAACGGGAGGCGTGGTACGCAGGCTGACAAAATCATGCCCCAACTCTGCTTTGAGACTTTCTGGAGTGCCCAAAGCAACCGGTTCGCCGTGGTCCAGGATGACCAAGCGCTCAAACAGGACCTCGGCTTCCAGCATGTCATTGGTGGTTACGAGAAAGGTCTTGCCTGTTTCTTTCAGATGCTTGATGTGTTCCCAGAGGACATGCTTGCCTTGAACATCCACGCCCAGAGTTGGTTCGTCCATCAGGATAATATCGGGGTCGTGCAGCAAGGCGCGCGCCAGCACCAGGCGGCGTTTCATGCCACCGGAGTAGTTCCGTACCGGCTCTTTGTGCCGTCCCCATAAGTCCATGAGTTGCAACAGCGACTTGATGCGCTCGCCAACATCAGAAAGATCGTCGTTGTACAGCGCTGCATGTCGCCACATATTGTCCACTGCGTTGAGGTCGAGATAGACGTTGGTGTTTTGGGGAACCAGACCAATGCGGCGACGCACACGGCGCGCCTCGCTTTTCGGGTTCATCCCCAGCACATACACCGCGCCGCTGTCGGGGCTTAACACGCCAGTAATCAGGTTGGTCGTGGTCGTTTTGCCAGCCCCGTTAGGACCCAGCAAACCAAAAATTTCGCCGGGCTTCACAGCAAAAGTCAGACCGTTGAGAGCCGTGAATTCTCCAAAACGCTTCACGACCTTATTTACTGTCACAGCATGGTCAAGGGCGATGGCAGTGCCATCAGTTGGTTCTTTGGAAGTTTGGGCCATCATGGGCTTCTCCTGATTATTTTGCAGCCGTTCCTTCTACAAAAACATGAACAAAGTGTTCTATCATTTGTTCAAGCGATATTTCTGGTGACAACAACTCTTTGAAAGGTTCTAACCCAATGGCATAGCCAAAGAGCATGCTGGTGAAAATTTGCGCTACGGCTTTGGGGTTGAGACTTTTTTGCATTTGACCGCGTTCCATCTGCTGCTGGAAATAATTGCTCAACATCTGACATAATTCACTTGGATTCTGCGCCAATGCTCTCTTAATTTCGGGGAAATGGGTTGATTCGAACATGAGCATCTGGATTGTCTCCCGTTGCGCGATGAAGAAGGGGATGACATACTGGCTGATACGCAGCAAGTCTGCATGTAAATCGCCAGTAAGTTGGGTTTCAATCTCGCTCAGGTCGGCTGCTCCTCCGATTTGTTGCACCACAGCCTGAAACAATTTTTGTTTGTTCTCAAAATGTCGAAAAATGGTAATTTCGGCGACACCCGCTTGTTTTGCAATTTCCTGTGTGGTCGTTCTGGCATAGCCTTGTGTCTGAAAAAGATGGGTGGCTTTTTCGAGAATATGCTGCCGGGTTTGTTCTTTGGCTGTAGGTGACATTATTCTCTCTCCGAATGAATGTAAGTGCTTACTAACATGCGGGAAATAATAGCGCAAGAAAATATATCTGTCAAGGGATGGATATTCGATTTCATAAAAATCGAGGAAAAATCAAAAACCCATTGCCAAATACGCACAGTCTCGGTATAATACCCCCTGCTTCGGGCGGTTAGCTCAGTTGGTTAGAGCGTTGCGTTGACATCGCAAAGGTCGTTGGTTCGAGTCCAATACCGCCCACTCGAAATATCCGACGCGAAGACCGGGACGAGTAGGCTGCCCGGCATCCGACAGGGAGAATCCGGTCGAAGACTGAGAACCGGTTCAGGACTGCCTCAGCCGAAAACCCCCCGCGAGCGTGACCCTGAATTGCGGAACTCCGCATACTAAGGCAAACGGGTGGCTCCGTTATCAGCCCTAAGGAGATGCCCTCACGGGCAAATCCGGGTGGAACCGCGTGAGACTTCCGTACTCTCGCCCCGGAACGGGCGAGAGTTTTTGTTTTTTTTAGAAAAGGAGATAAAGAAAGATGGCTGGAAAACCGCTCGACAAAGAATCCAAACTCTATAAAATTCGGCACTCTGCCGCGCATGTGATGGCGCAAGCCGTCCTCGAACTTTTCCCGGAGGCAAAATACACCATCGGGCCTCCCATCGAAAACGGCTTCTATTACGATTTCGATTTGCCGCGTCCTCTCACGCCGGAAGATTTGAAAGCCATCGAAAAACGGATGCGGAAAATCCTCGCGGGCAAACACGACTTCGTCAAAAAAGTCGTCTCCGCCGAAGAAGCGCGAGAAATCTTCAAAGACCAGCCCTACAAACTGGAATTAATTGACGGGCTGGAATCCGGCGGCTTCGACGAATACGGCAACCCGCTGGAAGAAAAACCGGAAATTTCCCTCTACATCCACAACGGATTTGTGGATTTATGCCGAGGGCCTCACGTCTCTAACACCTCGGAAATCAACCCCAAAGCCGTCAAATTGATGTCTGTCGCGGGAGCATATTGGCGCGGCGACGAGAAAAATCCCATGTTACAGCGAATCTACGGCACAGCGTGGGAGACGAAAGAAGACCTCGACGCGTACCTCTGGAAACTGGAAGAAGCCAAAAAACGCGACCATCGCCGTCTCGGAAAAGACCTCGACCTCTTCAGCATTTCGGAAGAGGTCGGGCCGGGGCTGATTCTCTGGCATCCGAAAGGCGCACGGATTCGCGTCATCGTCGAAGATTTCGTCCGCAAAGCGCACCTCGAAAACGGCTACGAATGGGTATTCACCCCCCACATTGGACGCGGACATCTCTGGGAAACCTCCGGGCATTTGGGCTTCTACAAAGAAAATATGTACGCACCGATTGACATCGAAGGCGAACAATACTTCGTCAAGCCGATGAACTGCCCCTTCCACATCCAAATTTACAAGAACCGTATGCGCTCCTACCGAGACCTGCCGATGCGCTACGCGGAATTCGGGACGGTCTACCGCTACGAGCGAAGCGGCGTCCTGCACGGATTGACGCGCGTCCGAGGCTTCACACAAGACGACGCGCACATCTTCTGCCGCCCCGACCAAGTAGACGACGAAATCCGCCGCGCGCTGGATTTCTCGCTCTACATCCTCCGCTCGATGGGCTTGGAAGACTTCTCCGCGTATCTTTCCACCATACCCGAAAAATACGTCGGCGACCCCGAAGACTGGGACAAAGCCACCGACGCGCTCCGCAAAGCCGTCGAATCTGCGGAACTCCCCTACGAGGTGGACGAAGGCGGCGGCGCGTTCTATGGTCCGAAAATTGACCTGAAAGTGAAAGACGCGCTGGGACGCATGTGGCAGTTGAGCACAATCCAATTCGATTTCAACCTGCCGGAACGATTCGACATGGAATTCATCGGCGAAGACGGACAACCACACCGCCCCTACATGGTTCACCGCGCGCTCCTCGGCAGCATGGAACGCTTCTTCGGCGTCCTCATCGAACATTTTGGCGGCGCGTTCCCCGTCTGGCTTTCCCCCGTTCAAGTCGAAATTATCCCCATCGCCGACAGACACCTCGACTACGCGTACGAAGTTCGAGAAAAACTCCTCGCCGCCGGACTACGCGCGGAGGTAGACGCGCGGAACGAGCGCATGAACGCGAAAATCCGAGACGCGCAGAAACAAAAAATCCCCTATATGCTCATCGTCGGCGATAAAGAAGCCGAAACGGGACAAGTCGCCTTACGAATGCGCGGCGGCGAAAACCCCGGAGCAATGCCCCTCGACGACTTCCTCGCCCTCGCAAAAGAAGCCATCGAAACCAAGAAATAACCTTGACGACCCGAACATCTGTGCTATACTCCTATCGCCGATAAGACCTGTATACATTTTTTGGAGAAAAAGACATGGGAAAGAAAAAAAACGATGCTGCTTCGATGGAAGAAGCCAGACGCGCGGTCCTCGATAAAGCAGTAGACGACATCATCAAACGCTATGGAGAAGGCGCGATTATGCGGCTTGGCGAAGCACACGGCATGACGACCGAAGTCATCCCCACCGGTTCGCTCTCGCTCGACATTGCGCTGGGAGTCGGCGGGATTCCGCGCGGACGCATCACCGAAATCTATGGGCCCGAATCCTCCGGCAAAACGACCATTTGTCAACACATCGTCGCGGAGGCGCAAAAACTGGGCGGAACCGCCGCATTCATAGACATGGAACACGCGCTGGATCCCGTTTACGCGGCGCGCTGCGGCGTAGATGTAGACAACCTCCTCATCTCGCAGCCGGATACCGGTGAACAAGCCCTCGAAATTGCAGAAACCCTCGTCCGCTCCGGCGCAGTGGATATCGTCGTGATTGACTCGGTCGCGGCGCTGGTTCCCCGTTCCGAAATCGAAGGCGACATGGGCGACCCGACGATGGGCGTACAAGCGCGGCTCATGTCCCAAGCGCTGCGGAAACTCTCCGGCGCAATCAACCAGACGAAAACCGCCGTCATCTTCACGAATCAGTTGCGCCAAAAAATCGGGGTAATGTTCGGAAACCCCGAAACGACCACCGGCGGGCAGGCGTTGAAATTCTACGCATCGGTTCGCCTCGACGTGCGCCGAATCCAATCCATCAAAGTTGGCGCGGAAATCATCGGGAACCGCACGCGCGTCCGCGTGGTCAAGAACAAAGTCGCGCCGCCCTTCCGCACCGCAGAATTCGACATCATGTACAACGAGGGCATTTCCAAAGTCGGCGACCTCCTCGATTTAGCCGTCCAAATGGAAATCATCGCCAAACGCGGCTCGTTCTACTCCTACGGCGAAACCCGTCTCGGACAAGGACGCGAAAATTCCAAAGAATTCCTGCGCCAAAACCCCGACCTTGCCGCGGAAATCGAAAGCATCATCCGCCAAGAAATGCTCGGCGAAACCGTCGTCCCGTTGGAGGAAGACGCGGAAGAATAACCCTCTTCCCCTTTCAATCAACCCCAAAACAAAAAGCCTCCGCCGACAACGCGGAGCGCTTTTTTATTTTCTCGTTTCACGAAGCAAGGCGCTTCATCCGCCTTCCCCAGCCCGTCACCATCAAAAACGCGAGAATGCGAATCGGCACACCCAGCCCCTGCCAAACGAATCGCTGCCATTCGGGGGTATCGAGACGATAGAGAATCTTCGCGAGAAAACGACGCCGCCGAAGCGCGCGTCCAAGCGGGCTGCGGCGCACGAATTCCGAATAACCGGAAAAAGAAAAATCATTCCGCTCGAACGCCTCTCGAAGCGCAATTGCCGCGAGAAGCCCGTAGCCCAGCGCGAAACTAATCCCCTCCCCCAGCAACGTATCCACGCCCGCCGCGTCGCCCGCGAGGAGAATCCCCGGCGCAGCGATGGGGTTATGCGGCGCATACAAACGAATGGGATGCCCCTGCAACGTGCCTTCGTCCAATGTCCACGAGCGGACCGCCATCTCCTCGGACAAAATTTCCCGCATCGGCGCGCGCGTGCGTGCGCGTAGATTGCTGTCGTAAATGCCCCAACAGCGGCGCGCGGACTCTTCGCGTCGAGCGGGAAAATCCCACACATAACCGGAAATGCCGCGCGGAAGCGGAGCGAAATCGAAAAAGGATTCCGTGCCGCGTGCCGCGTCATTGGGGAGGATAAGTTCCAGCGCGCGGGCAACGGTTTGCCGATTTTCGGGAATCGCCCGCCGGATGACGCTGTTCGACCCGTCCGCGCCGACGACGGCGCGCGCGTGGAAGACGCGTGATTCCGTCTCGACGCGAATCAGCCCTCCTTCCGCGCGCGCTCGGCGCGCTGTCGTCTCTTCCGCAAAAGAAAACCCGACGCGGTGCGCCGCGTCGGCGAGCCAGGAATCGAATTCCTCCCGCCGAATCACGCGGAAAAGCCGCGCGTTTCCCCACGCGCCCGCGGAAAGTCCGCGTCCCTTATAGTCCAGATGCGCGCGGCGCACATCCACGCCGTCGAGGGTATTCACATCCAATCCCAAACGGCGGAGCAAAACTTCCCCATCCGGCAGAAGTCCGCCCGCGCAAAGTTTGGGGCGCGGATGACGCGCCTTTTCCAAAATCAACGTACGAGGCACAAGATGAGGAGCAATTTTCGCGAGGTGCAACGCGGTCGAAAGCCCCGCAGGTCCCGCGCCGACAATGAGAATATCGTAGGGTTCAGACATAGGGGGTATTGTAGGGCAACTTCGCGCGCAAGGCAAGTTGCATCCGCGCAAAAAACAGGGTAAGATAAAGGTACTATGATGCACATCTTTCTCGGCTTGTATTTGATTAGCCTTCTTCGCTCCCCGTAGTCAGCCAAAAGCCTGACGGGTTTTGCCAAACCTGCCAGGCTTATTTATTTACGGCGAGATAAATTCAAGCAAAAAGGAGACGTTATGCAAACTCTGTGGGAATCACGTTACGCTCATCGCATGGAACGAATGCGAAGTTCCGTTATCCGCGAACTGCTAAAACTGACCCAACAGCCCGAAATGATTTCCTTCGCGGGCGGGCTTCCCGCGCCCGAAGTTTTTCCCGTCGAACCCTTTCGGGAAGCCTGCAACCGCGCGCTTCTCGAACATGGAAAGCAAGCCTTGCAATATGGCACAACCGAGGGGTACAAGCCCCTTCGAGAATGGATTGCGCAGCGTTCCGCTTCGTATGGCATTCTCTCCGAAATCGAAAATATCTCCATCACTTCCGGTTCACAGCAGGCGCTCGACCTCGTGGGCAGGCTTTTCTTGAATCGCGGCGATAAAATCGTCGTGGAAGAGCCAACGTATGTGGGCGCGCTGCAAGCATGGAACGCGTACGGCGCGGAATACGCCACCGTCAAAATGGACGACGAGGGGATGATTCCGGAATCGCTGGAGGCAGCCCTTCGCACCGGTCCAAAGTTCATCTACGTTTTGCCCAATTTCCAAAACCCCAGCGGCGCGACGCTCAGTTTGGAACGGCGGAAGATACTCGTCGAACTCGCAGACAAATACGGCGTGCCCATCATTGAAGACGACCCTTACGGGCAACTCCGCTTCGAGGGCGAACACATCCCGCCCGTCATCGTTTTGGACAGCGAATACCGCAATCACGGCGGAAACGTAGAGGGTGGAAATGTTTTGTATATGAGCACTTTCTCGAAAATCCTCGCCCCCGGGATTCGTCTGGCATGGGTCATCGGGCCAACCGATGTTATCCGCAAATTGGTTCTTGCGAAACAAGGTGCAGATTTACACACCTCCACCTTCAACCAACTTGCCGCCTACGAACTGGCAAAAACGGGACTGCTCAACGAGCATGTAAAACTCATTCGCAACACCTACAAAGAACGCCGCGATATGATGATGGAAAGCATGGCGGAGTTCTTCCCCTCCGGTACGCGATGGACGCATCCGAAAGGCGGAATGTTCCTCTTCGGCTATCTCCCCGAAAATTTGGATGCGACGGACATCTTCAAGCGCGCCGTCGAGAAGAAAGTCGCGTTTGTGCCGGGGGCTGCGTTTCACCCCAACGGCGGAGGCGAGAACACGATGCGGCTGAATTTTTCCTACTCCACGCCGGAAATAATTCGCGAGGGTATTCAGCGGCTTGGGCTTGCCATCAAAGAGGCGATGAAAGAGAAATAACGCGGGAACGCGTTTCTCCCTCCAAACCAGACGGTCGGCACAAAAATGCCGACCGTCGTTATTTTCTGAGACACGCTTCGGGGGCTGGGAGTCTCGCGCGCGGGGCGGACTCCCTTCTCCCTTAGGGAGAGGGGACTGAAGTTTGGCTTTTTTTTGACAAAAGGGAGTACTTCTGGTAAGAAAAAGCACAAAGCAAGAAACCA
>CAZDGZ010000063.1:0-11368 GCA_964505165.1 uncultured Anaerolineaceae bacterium
GGAGGGACGCCAATGACCCGCGCCCCCACCCCGGAAGAAATCCTCCAAAAAGCCGCTACGCTGCGGCGCTCTCTTTCGAGCGGATTTCGCGACGAAATGGTCAAATCCCTCTACGCCGAAGCGGAACGCATCGCCCGCCGCGTTGTCCGCGAAAAAGACGAGGCGCGCCCCTACACCCTCGACGAGAAAATAGACGCCATCGTCGCTTCGCCCATTTTCGGGCTGCCCATCATGCTGCTGCTCCTCGCCATCATCATTTGGATTACCGTCGTCGGCGCGAATATCCCCTCCGACCTCCTCGCGCGGGGACTCTTCTGGGTCGAGGCGCATGCCGCCGCGCAATTCGACGCGTGGGGCGTCCCGCCGCAAATCACGGGATTCTTGTGGCACGGAATCTATCGCGGGGTCGCGTGGGTGGTCGCCGTCATGCTGCCGCCAATGGCAATTTTCTTTCCCCTCTTCACTTTTCTGGAAGATTTCGGCTATCTGCCCCGCGTCGCGTTCAACCTCGATTTTCTCTTCAAGAAAGCGGGCGCGCACGGCAAACAAGCGTTGACAATGGCAATGGGATTCGGGTGCAACGCCGCCGGCGTCATCGCCGCCCGCGTCATCGATTCTCCTCGGGAGCGGCTCATCGCTGTCCTGACGAACAACTTCGTCCCGTGCAACGGGCGTTTTCCTACCCTCATCATGCTGGGGACGATTTTCGTCGCCGCGGCGTTTCCGCCCGCGTTCGCGTCCATCGCGGCGGCAGGCTCGGTGGTCCTCGTCGTCCTTATCGGAGTTTTCTTCACCCTGCTCGTCTCCTGGGCGCTTTCGCGGACTCTTTTGCGCGGCGAAGCCTCCGCATTCACCCTCGAACTGCCTCCCTATCGAAAACCGAATTTCCTTCAAATTTTGTACACCTCGTTCATAGATAGAACGATTTTCGTCCTCTGGCGCGCGATGCTCACCGCTGCGCCCGCCGGCGCGGTCATCTGGCTCCTCGCCAACATCTCCGTTCACGGCGTCAGCCTCGCACAGCATATCGCATCATTCCTTAACCCCTTCGGCGTCCTCCTCGGATTGGACGGGGTGATTCTCCTCGCGTATATCATCGCCATCCCCGCGAACGAAATCGTCGTCCCGACGATGTTGATGATATACCTCGGCACGGGCATGATGACCGACATACCCGACCTCAACGCGCTGAAAACCATCCTCGTAGACGGGCACGGCTGGACGATGCTCACCGCCGTCAATTTGATGCTCTTTGCGCTTCTTCACAATCCCTGTGCAACGACCATCTGGACAATATACAAAGAAACCGGAAGCAAGAAATGGACAACCGTCGGCGCGCTGCTTCCGCTTGGAATCGGTCTCTTCGTCACTTTTGCCACCGCCACCCTCGCGCGTCTGCTGGGATGGGCGGGATAACCGGAGTATCGTATGTCTTCGAAAGTCATTCGCGTCGTCGGGGCGCGCGTACACAACCTGAAAAACATCACGGTCGAAATTCCACGAGAGAAATTCGTCGTCATCACCGGGCTTTCCGGCTCAGGGAAATCTTCTCTCGCGTTCGACACGATTTTCGCGGAAGGACAACGCCGCTACGTCGAATCACTCTCCGCCTACGCGCGGCAATTCATCGGGCAGATGAACAAACCCGATGTGGATTCCATCGAAGGGCTTTCCCCCGCCGTTTCGATAGACCAGAAATCCACCTCGCATAATCCGCGCTCTACCGTCGGCACAGTGACGGAAATTTACGACTATCTCCGCCTCCTCTTCGCGCGCATCGGCACGCCCCATTGTCCCATTTGCGGACGCGAAGTTTCCAAACAGTCGGCGCAAGAAATCGTGGAGAAAATCGAATCCCTCCCCGAAGGAAGCCGAATCTATCTCCTTGCGCCTCTTGTGCGCGGACGAAAAGGGACCTATCAAGCCATTTTCGAAGAAATTCGCAAAGCGGGATTTACCCGCGTCCGCGTAGACGGCGAGATTCATTCTCTGGATGAGGATATCGTCCTCGACCGCTACAAAAACCACACCATCGAAGCCGTCGTGGATAGGCTCATCCTCCGCCGTTACGAAGAGGAGGAAGAAGCCGACGCCGCGCGCTCCCGTCTCACGGATTCGGTGGAAACCGCGCTCAAATTCGGCGACGGCTATCTCATCGTCCATCGGCAGGAAGAATCGGGCGGCAGAGATTACCACTACTCCGAACATTTTGCCTGTCCCGAACACGGGACGACTATTTCGGAAGTAGAGCCGCGCACCTTCTCCTTCAACACGCCGCACGGCGCATGCCCCGAATGTCAGGGATTAGGCTTCAAACTCGAAATTGACCCGGACCTTCTCATTCCCGACAAGTCCCTCTCGCTGAGAGAAGGCGCGATTTCCGCGCTGGAATGGACAGAGCCGCGCGACGGCGGAGGCTGGTACTGGCAAACCCTCGAAGCCGCAGCGAAACATTACGGCGTGGATTTAGATACGCCGGTTCGCGACCTTCCTCCCGAAGCCCTCCGCGTCATCCTCTACGGCAACGGCGGGAAACGCATCCCCATGACCTACCGCAGCCGACGCGGACGCGTGCATACCTTCCGGCGAAACTTCGAGGGCGTCATCCCCAACTTGGAACGCCGCTACCACGAAACCAACTCGGAATTCATCCGCTCGAAAATAGACGCGTTCATGTCGCGCCGTCCCTGTCCCGTTTGCGGCGGAAAACGCCTTCGTCCAGAAGCCCTCGCGGTCACAATTGACGGCGTGAATATCATCGAAGTCACCGAATGGACGATTCGCCAAGCGCTCGCGTGGGTGGAGCATCTCAGCGGAGAAGCGACGCCGCTTTCGCCGCGTCAGCAAAAAATCGCGCGGCGCATTCTCAAAGAGATTCGCTCGCGGCTCGGATTCCTCGTCAACGTCGGGCTGGATTATCTAAATCTCAGCCGCTCTGCGGCAACCCTTTCGGGAGGAGAAGCGCAGCGAATCCGCCTCGCGACGCAAGTTGGATCCCGGCTCGTCGGCGTTCTCTACGTTTTAGACGAACCCTCCATCGGGCTGCACCCGCGCGACAACGCGCGGCTCCTCGACACGCTCAAAGGGCTGCGAGATTTGGGGAACACCGTCTTGGTCGTCGAACACGATGACGAAACCATCCGCTCCGCCGATTGGGTCATTGACCTAGGTCCCGCCGCAGGAGAACACGGCGGCGAAATCGTTGCAGAAGGGACGCCGGACACAATTCTGAAACATCCACATTCGCTCACAGGCGCATACCTCTCCGGCAAGAAACGCGTCCCCGTCCCAAAGACGCGCCGCGCGGGGAACGGGAAATATCTCACCATTATTGGCGCGAGGGCGCATAACCTGAAGAATCTTACCGTGCATATCCCTCTCGGAAAATTCGTCTGCATCACCGGCGTCAGCGGTTCGGGAAAATCCACGCTGATGGTAGACGTTCTCTACAACGCGCTTTCGCAGAAACTCATGCGGGCGCGCACCCTCCCCGGCAAACACGACCGAATCGAAGGCGCAGAGCATCTCGACAAAATCATCAACATAGACCAATCCCCCATCGGACGAACGCCGCGTTCCAACCCCGGCACTTACACGGGACTCTTCGACGAAATCCGCTCGCTTTTCGCGCAACTCCCCGAAAGCAAAATTCGCGGCTACAAACCAGGGAGATTTTCTTTCAACGTCAAAGGCGGTCGCTGCGAAGCCTGTCAGGGACAAGGGCAATTGCGAATCGAAATGCAATTCCTTCCCGATGTCTACGTCACCTGCGATGTCTGCAAAGGAAAACGGTTCAACCGCGAAACCCTTCAGGTGCGATACAAGGAAAAGAACATCGCCGATATTCTGGATATGACCGTCGAGGAAGCCCTAGATTTCTTTTCTGCATTTCCGCGCATGACGCGAAAACTTCAACTCCTCGATGACGTAGGATTGGGATATATCCGCATCGGACAGCCCGCGCCCACCCTTTCGGGAGGGGAAGCACAACGCGTCAAACTCGCGAAAGAACTCTCCCGCCGCCCCACCGGGCGCACGCTCTACGTCCTCGATGAACCCTCCGTCGGACTTCACGCGGCGGACGTCCACCGGCTTATCGAGGTGCTGCAACGCCTTGTAGATGCGGGAAATTCCGTCATCATCATCGAACACAACCCCGACATCATCAAAAGCGCAGACTGGATTATTGATTTGGGACCCGAAGGAGGCGACGCGGGAGGAGAAATCGTCGCCGAGGGAACGCCGGAGGAAATCGCCGCCGTCGAAAAATCATATACAGGGCATTTCCTCCGAAAAGTTTTGGCGCGTTAGTCGGGTCGGGATAAATGTCAACACTTTCAGGAATTTTTTCACTGGAAAAGGACGCCGCCCCCTGATACCATCGTAGGGATGGCTTCTTACCTACGGCAAATCCCCGTTTTTCGCGAAATTCCCGAAGAGGAGTTGCGGGTGTTCGAAAGCACCTTCGAGAAAGTCATCTGCCCGGAAGGGATAATTTTCGAGCAAGGCGACCCCGCGAAATACCTCTATCTGGTTTTGCGCGGCACAGTGGAAATCCGCTATAAACCCTACGATGGACCCCCGCTGACCATCACGCGCGTCAAAGTCGGCGGCGTGTTTGGATGGTCTGCCATCGCGGGGAACGCGGGATACACATCCGGCGCGCTCTGCCGCGACGCGTGCGAAGTCATCCGAGTAGAGGGAAAGAAATTACGGGAACTCTGCGCCCAGCATGCCGACATCGGCGGCGCATTCCTGGACTATTTGGCAGATTCCGTGTCGAATCGGTGGAAGGACGCGCACGCGCAGGTGCGTGCGATTCTGCGGCAGGGAATTACCAACACCCCCCCGGCGGAATCCGCTTAATCCGTTTTGCTCGCTTCTCATTCTGCGTACCCAAGAGGGATTCTTTAACCGTTCGCACTTCGTTTTTTTGCCACACAGGGGAAAGCCATGCACAACACGCAAGATTTCATACGGGTAGGCGGGGTATTTCTTATTCTCTACCTGCTGGGCACAATCGGCTCGGCAGGGTACGCGTATTTTTCCATCAAACCCTCCGAAGAGCGGAGGAAAATCTCCCCGCTCGCCATCTGTCTCGCGCCTTTGGCATTTTTGCTCTGGGTTAGCCTCTTCCTTTTCAGCGCGGTATTGTTCGCGATACTGCTCATTCTTTTCCCTTTCGCGCTCCTCATCGTCAAAGACCCCAAAAAGGAGAAAAAACAACCGGTTCTCCTGCTTTGGGTCGGGAGGACGCTGCTACGCACCTCGCAAAGGTTTCTCTCCGTTCTTCGATTGCTCTACTCCGCGCCAACAAGGGAGAAATAGCATATAAGCGTTTTCAGAGCAGCAAATCCCGGCGCTCATACAGCCAATATGCCGCTGCGAGACTCGCGAGAATCACGCACGCCGAAATCCAAAGATACACCGATTCGATTCTCCCCTTCTGCCACATCGTCCACGCATCCGCGTACCTGAAAGGCGAGAAATAAGCAAGAAACGCCAATTTCTCGTGAAGACCGGAGAAAACCGAAAGGAAATAAGTTCCCAGCGTCACCGCAATTGCCGCCGCGCCGGATTTCTTATACGAATCCATCGCGCAGCCTAGCAACGCGCCAACGGCAAGAAAAATTGCCGCGAGCAAAGCAAGCCCGCCCAAAGAAAGGACGAGAAAATCCCAAAATGCGCGGTCGGGCTGATAGGATTGCGCAAGGAAAAACAACGTCAGGTAGATGACAAGGATGAGCGCCGCCAAATCCACAGTCATCGCGAGAAGTTTTGCCGTGACGGCGCGGCGGCGCGAAATCGGCAGCGTGAGCGAAAACTCCGCCGTTTTGTCGCGCTCCTCTTTGACAATCACCTCGTTTCCCCAAATCGCGGCGGCAAGTCCCACAATCAACGCGTAATAGGTAAACATCACACCATAAAAGCCGGAAAGAGTCGTCAAATTGAAAGAGCGCAAATTGAACGCGTCCAAAAGCGATGCAGGCAACTTTTCGATAACGGAAAGAAGTTCGGGATTTTCCGCGTAAACGGAAAATTTCGCAAATCCAACCGTCGAAATCAATACGACAATGACACTGAAAATCACCAACGCCTTAAGGTTGGCTTTAAGTTCGCGCAGAAAGATATTCATCGCTCAAATCCCTGAATAAATATCGCGTCGGAGATAACGCCAATAACTCGCCGCGAGGGCAAGGACGATAACCGTCCACGCCGCCGCGAGAAAAGCAGGGTCGAAATGTCCGAGCGAGAGAAAATCGTGAGGGTCGAAATATCGAAAAGGCGTGATTTTTTCGAGGAAAGTTTCGCCCATCATATCGCCAAACGCGCCGAACGCGTACATGCTCAATCCCAGCGCCATCCCCCACGCGGGGACATTTTTCACGCGGCGCACGAGGAGGGAAAGAAAAAGCCCAACGGCAAAAAAATAGAGTTGAAACGGAATCAAGGCAAAAAGGAGTTTCGCCAACGGCACGGAATCGAAGGGCTGCGTCCCTCGGAACGCGTAGACGAAGGCGAACGCGCTCGCCCAAATCCAAATATCCGTCAGGAAAAGCGACGCGAAGGCGGCGAGAATTTTGCTCGTCAGAATCCGGCTGCGGGTCAAGGGACGAGTCAGAAGGAAATCCGCCGTCTTTTCCCGCTCCTCGACGGAGACCAACCCCACGCCGTAGTTTCCGGCTTGAATCGCCAAAAAGATTTGCAAGAAAAGATAGATGAAGGTGAAATAGCCGAGGAGAGTCGAGATATCCACATCACGCATTCTGAATGCGGCGCGGAATTCCGGCGGAAAAGCCGCCATCGTTTTCGAAACCAGCGCCATATCTTCCGCGAAAGAGGGATACACAACCATATAGAGCAAAATCACCAACGAGGAAGAAAGTGCCCACCAGAAAACGGAGCGGAGGCGCGTTTTGAATTCGTAGAGAAAGAGAAAGCGATTCATCTCGCGCTCCTATTCGTAATAGTGCATGAAAATCTCTTCGAGGGTAGGCTCTTCGACGCTCACATCGCGGAGATTCAAGGCGGCAAGTTTTCGCACGACCAGATTGACATCCCCTTTGAAGAAGAATCTCGCCGAGCCATTCTGGATTTCAAGTTGCGTCACCCCCGGAAAGGCAAACACATCCGGCGAGAGTCCCTCCGCCTCGATGCGGATTTTCTTATACGAATCGCGGCGCAGCGTCTGAATATCCGAGATTTCGACGATGCGTCCCTCCTTGATGATGGCGACTCTATCGCAAAGCCGCTGCACTTCGCCCAAAATATGGGAGGAGAAGAAAACCGTCACGCCGCGTTCGCGATTTTCGCGTCGAATCAAGTCGAAGAATTTTCGCTGCATGAGCGGATCAAGTCCGCTGGTCGGTTCATCGAGGAAAAGGAGTTTCGGCGCGTGAAGCAGTCCCTGCACGATGCCGACTTTCTTGCGATTCCCATAGGACAAGTCTTCGATGCGGCGGGTCAAATCCAATTCCATGTAATCCGCCAATTCGCGCGTGCGCTCCCGAAACTCCCCTTCATAGAAACTCGCCGCGTAATCCAAAAGCGCGGAGACTTTCATCCCCTCGTAATAGAAGACCTCCGAGGGCAAATATCCCACCTCTCGACGGATTTCCGGCCCGAAGCGAAGGACATCTTTCCCGAAAATGGTCGCGCTGCCGCTCGTCGGGTAAATAAGCGTGAGTAAAAGTCGAATAGTCGTAGATTTTCCCGCACCGTTAGGTCCGATGAAACCGAAAATCTCTCCCTCTTCCACCTGAAACGAAACATCCACAATCCCGCGCGATTTCCCATAATACTTGGTAAGGTTTCGCGTTTCGATGATGTTCATGCTGCGCTCCTTTCGTGACAGATATAGTATACACGAGTTGCCTTTTCGGAAAATGCCTCACCACGAAAGGAAGAAAAACGCTAACGAGCAGGCGACTCTACGCGCGCAAATCGTCCAAAACGCGCAGCAGGGTTTCTTTCCACGAGAGATCGTCGCGGCGGAACGGAAGGCGGTAGGCATCTTTCCCCGCGAGAAGCCCGCGGCGTTTGGGAAGAACGGCAGCGCCGCGTGGACGCGGCGGATAGCGGAGAAGAATCGAGCGGCCTTCCGCCGAAACGGAAATCAATCCCGCTGCCTCTGCAAGGCGTTTGACGCGCATCTGATAAAAGAGGTTCCGCGTCATCTCCGGCGGAGGACCAAATCTATCCTCGAATTCTTCTTCGAGGGAAGTCAACGCGTCCTCGTCCGGCGTATCCGCGAGGCGGCGATAGAGACGCAGCCGCAAATCGCCATCGGGGATATATTCGGCGGGGATGCCAACGTCGAGAGGCAAATCCACGTTGACAGGCGAGCGAAGCGGCGAAAAAGAGACCGACACCTGTTCCGAAGAAAGCCCGCGTTCTTCCCGCGCGGCTCGGACGGCTTCCGCCAAAAGCCGCGTATAAAGATGAAAGCCAACCGCTGCAATATGTCCATGCTGGCGCGTTCCCAGCAAATCGCCCGCGCCGCGAATCTCCAAATCGCGCATGGCGATGGAATATCCCGCCCCTAATTGAGTATTTTCCGCGAGAACTTCCAGGCGCATTTGTCCCTCGCGCGTAGGAGGGCGTTTGCGATGACGGAAGAAATACGCGTACGCGCGCGCCGCGCCGCGTCCCACTCGTCCGCGTAATTGATAAAGTTGCGCCAACCCGAAGGTATCGCCTCTATCCACGATGAGGGTATTGGCATTCGGGATATCCAGCCCGGATTCGATAATGGAGGTCGAAAGCAAGACATCCAAATCGCCATTCGTAAATTGCTGCATCACACGGGCAAGTTCTCCCTCCCTCATCTGCCCATGCGCGATGCCAATACGCGCCTCGGGGACAAGACGCTGCAAATGCGCCTTCATCGCTCGGATAGTCTGCACGCGGTTGTGGACGAAAAAGACTTGCCCGCCGCGTTCCATTTCTCGGCGAATGGCACGCTGCACAAGGCGCGGCGAATAGGGTCCCACATGAGTCACCACCGGCAGACGTTCTTCAGGCGGGGTATTCAAACTCGAAATATCCCGCACGCCTGTCAGCGCCATATAAAGCGTACGCGGAATAGGCGTCGCCGTCATCGTCAAGACATCTACTTCCGCACGCAGTTTCTTCAGATATTCCTTGTGCGCCACGCCGAAACGCTGCTCCTCGTCAATCACGACCAAGCCCAAATCTTTGAATTCCACATCTGGCTGCAAAAGGCGATGCGTGCCAATGACGATATCTACCGCGCCAAGCGCCAGCCCATAGAGAATTTTCTCCTGCTCTTTGGGAGTGCGAAATCTCGAAAGCATCTCCACCGTCACGGGAAAAGCGGCAAGACGCGCCCGAAACGTCTCGAAATGCTGCTGCGCCAGAACAGTCGTCGGGACGAGAAGGGCAACTTGTTTTCCATCCATCACCGCCTTGAATGCCGCGCGGAGGGCAATTTCCGTTTTGCCGTAGCCCACATCGCCGCAGAGCAACCTGTCCATCGGGCGCGGGGATTCCATATCCCGTTTGATTTCCGCCAGCACGCGCACCTGGTCTTCGGTTTCTACATAAGGGAAACTCGCCTCCAGTTCCATCTGCCACGCCGTATCCGGGGAAAAAGCAAAGCCGTTTGCGATTTGCCGCCGCGCGTAGAGGGCGAGGAGGTCTTCTGCGACCTCGCGCGCGGCTTCTTTGACGCGTCCCCGGACGCGCGACCATTCCGCGCCGCCCAAACGAGTCGGCGAAGGGGGAACGGCGTTCACGCCTACATAGCGGGTCAATCGGTCGGCTTGATGCACCGGGACGAAGAGTTGGTCGCCGTCTTTGTATTCGATGAAGAGAAAATCGCGCTCGAACCCGTCGAGAGTCCGGCGGACGAGACCTCGATACCGCCCGACTCCATAATCCACATGGACGACCCAATCTCCCGGCGACAAATCGGCGTACGCGGCTTCAGGGGATTCTGCTGCCGCATGATGCGCGCGGCGCGGCGCGGGGCGTTCCCAGCCGAAAATCTCGGAATCCGTATAGAGAGCAAGATTCTCGCCCGCGAAAAATCCTCCCGAAAGCGACGCGCAGACGAAACGCGGCGCCACGCCTTCGACGCGGTACTTCTGCCACAATTCTTCCAGCCGCTCGCACTGCCGCGAAGCCACCACCGTCAGCGCACGGCGCGAGGCATCCTCGCGCAGGCGCTCCATGAAGGGCTTCAGACGCCCGCCAAAACGCGGCGGCGGGAAGAAATACGCGGCGGCGGAGTCCACTTCGTCCGGCGCGGAATCAGGCGGAAGTCCGAGGTTGAGGACGCCAAAGGAGGAGAATCTGTCTTCGAGTTCGGACCAGGAAAGATAGGGGACGGGGAAATCCGAGGGAAGAGCGCCTTCCTCCACCATCTCGCGGCGCAGCGACAGCGCCTGCCTTTCGATGTCCTCCGCCGAGGCGCGCAGCAAATCCCGGTCATCCAAAAGAAGAAAGGCCCGCGACGGGAAATACTCCAGCGCGGCAGCAGGGAACGGGTGAAGGCGCGGGAGGTCGAATTCCGTAAGCGGCGCGGTCTCTCCTTCGGGGCGAAGATATTCCCGCGCGGGGGTAAGGAGCACTGCTTCGAGGGAGGTAAGCGCTCGCTGGGACGCGGGGTCGTAACGGCGGATAGAATCGAGTTCGTCGCCAAAGAAATCCAAGCGAGTGGGGAAAGGCTCCGACGGAGTCCAGAAATCCAAGATGCCCCCTCGGTGCGCGAACTCGCCGGGTTTCAGTACCGTGTCCACGCGTTCGTAGCCGATGCGCTCGCAGGTTTCGAGGAGGCGGCGCGGCAGAATGGTTTGTCCACGCTTGAGAAGGCGGGAGGCTTTCAGGAAATCTCTGCGGGGGAGGGTACGCGTCATCACCGCGCGGAGGGAGGCAACGACAATCGGCGGTTCAGGATTAGGGAGAAAGGGGAGATGATACTGCGCGAGGCGCGCGAGGGTACGAATTCTCTCTTGGCGGTCGGTGTCGCCCCACGCGGCATTTTCGTAGAAGAGGGGCGCGGGTTCAGGAAAGAAGAGAATCTCCGCGTCCGGCTTCCAGAAGGAAAGTTCATCCGCAATGCCGCGAGCGCGGTCCGCCCGGTCGGTAAGGAAGAGAATCGGCGCGCGGAAATCCTCCTGAAGCGCGGCGAGAAAAGGAAGGCGCGCGGCGCGCGGCAGCCCCAATCCCGCAGAAGAGGGCGCTTCCGCGAGACGCTCGTAGAAAGGGAGGGCGCGAAAGAAGTCGAGAATCTCTTTCATGGAGTATCGGCGGGAATCCAAGGAATCTCGGAGGGTCCCGCATAACCATGTTTCTCTGCGAAATACACCCGTCCATGCGAAGGCTCGTCGCAACCGGCTTCGTC
>CAZDGZ010000064.1:0-11229 GCA_964505165.1 uncultured Anaerolineaceae bacterium
CCCTTGGTCGTGGGTTCAAATCCCACCCTCGCCATATCCGAAGTTCTACGGTATTTCAAGGAGCCTCCATATTGCGGGAGGCTTCTTCGTCTTTTCCTGCGGGAGGCGCATTCATGGGAAAACTCATCGCGATTCTCGGACCTTCCGGCGTCGGCAAGACGGCGCTGACCCGCGCGTTGGCAGCGACGGGGATTTTCGACGCCGCGCTGGAAACGCACGAAACGCGTCCCTATCAAGAGCGATTCTCAGCGGATCCTCGTTACGCCCTCCACAATCAGGTAGATTATCTCCTCTTCCGCGCGGAGCAGGAGCGCGCGTTGCGGGACTCTCCACGCCCCGGGGTTCTCGATGGCGGGCTGGAGATGGATTTCTACGGTTTTACGCGGCTCTTCCACAAACGGGGATGGCTGGAGGAGGAGGCTTTCTCGCTTTGCGCGCGTCTTTACGAGACGCTCCGGCGCTTTCTTCCTCCGCCGGAACTTTTCCTCCGGCTGACCGCGCGGGAGGAAACGATTCGCCGACGTCTGGCGCGGCGGGACCGAATCAACATCGCCAGCGCCGAAGACATTCTTCTCCTCGATTCTTTCGTGGATGACTATCTGAAAACCCTTCCCGATGCGCGCGTCCTTCGCCTCGACGTTTCGGAGGATGACCCCTCTTACCGCGCGCTCCTCGCGCGTCTTCTGCCTCCGCTTCGGCGATGGGCGGAATCGGAAGACGAGCGAATTTCTCTCCCTTTTCTGCGCTCTGGTTTATAATCAACGTATGGATACTAAAGAAAAACTCAACCAAGCACTGAAAGACGCGATGCGCTCCGGCGATGTAGTCGCAAAACGGACTCTCCGCATGGTGCGCGCGGCGATTCAGCAGGCGGAGGTAGACCGCCGCTCGACGTTGGACGAAACGGCGGTTCTCGCGATTTTGCAAAAAGAGGTGAAATCGCGCCGCGAAACGATTGCGGAGGCAAAAGCCGCCGGACGGGAAGAGATGGTCGCGGACACGGAAGCGGAAATCGCCGTCCTCGAGGCTTTTCTTCCCGAAGCGATGAGCGCGGATGAGTTGCGCGCGCTGGCGGAAAACGTCATCGCGGAAGTCGGCGCCTCCTCTCCCGCCGATATGGGGAAGGTGATGAAGGCAATTTTGCCTCGCGTGCAGGGACGCGCGTCCGGCGGCGACGTGAGCAAAGTCGTCCGCGAATTGCTGAAGAAATAGCCCGCGATGGAGGCTTCTTCCGCACGGGAACGCCGCATCATCGTCTTTCTTCGCGGCATTCTCTTCGTCTCGCTGATTATTCTCTCGTATCTCCTCTTGGTGATGCCGATGACGCTGCGCCCTTCCGCGCTGCCTTTGCGTCCGGGAGATGTCGCGCCGCGGGATTTGCAAGCCCCGCGCGATATCGAATATATTAGCGAGGTGCGGACGGAGGACGCGCGGGCCGCTGCCGAGAACGCCGTCGCACCGGTCTATGCCCCTGCGGATCCCTCGATTGCGCGGAAGCAGATTGAACGTCTGCGCGCGGCGCTCCACTACATTTCAACGGTACGCGCGGACGAGTACGCGTCCCCCGACGAGAAGGCATCCGACCTCCTCGCCCTCCAAGATATTTCCCTTTCCGAGAAAACCATCGAAACCCTCCTCGCGTTATCGGATTCCCGCTGGGAGGCGGTCTCTCAGGAATCGCTTCGCGTTCTCGAACAGGTGATGCGAAACACCATCCGCGAGGAAGATGTCGAAACTCTTCGTCATAGCGTCCCTTCGTATGTGAGTTTGTCGCTTTCGGAAGCGCAGGCGCAAATCGTTTCGGAACTGGTGACCGCGTTCGTCGTCCCCAATAGTTTGTACAGCGAAGAGATGACGGACGCCGCGCGTCAATCCGCTCGAGACGCGGTGAAACCCGTGACGAAAACGTACAAAGCAGGGGAAACGATTGTCGCCGCCGGAGAAATCATCACACCGGAGAAATTCGAAGCCCTGGAATTGCTCAATCTCATCCAACCGCAGCGGCAATGGATGGATTATGTCGGCGCGGGTGCGTTGACTCTCTCGCTGGCGGTATTTATCTTTTTGTATTTCCGCCAACGCCGCCCCTTGTTTTGGAGCGATATTCGCAGCCTTGCCATTGTGGGGATTCTCTTTCTGGTTTTCCTCGCGGGCACGCGGCTTACTTTCCCAAGCCATACCATTCTTCCTTATCTTTACCCGCTTCCCGCGTTTGGGCTGCTCATCGCGACCCTCTTTGGGCTGGATGCGGCGCTCGCGTTGATGTTCGCGCTTTCTCTCCTCGCGGCATACGGGATCCCCGATGTCTTCGGCGTGGGCGCGTATCACCTTCTCACCGCGTGGGTCGGGATTCTCGTGCTGGGCGCGGCGCGGCGGGTGTGGGCTTTCGTCCGAGCGGGGATGGCAATTTCCGCATTGGGAATTACGCTGCTGGTTGCATACCGCCTCCCCTTTTCCCCGGTAGATTGGGTTGGCGCGGCGACTCTCGCGGGCGCGGCAGCCTTCGATGGACTCGCCTCGGCAAGTCTCACGCTCCTTTTGCAATACTTTCTGGCACAGATGCTGGGAGTCCCGACGGCGCTTCAACTCCTCGAAATTTCCCGTCCCGATACCCCTCTCCTCCAATTCTTTTTGCGGAGCGCACCGGGGACTTATCAGCATAGTTTGCAGGTGGCAAATCTCGCGGAACAAGCGGCGGAACGCATTGGCGCGGATGCCCTCCTTGTGCGTGTAGGCGCGCTTTTCCACGATATTGGAAAAGCCCTCAACCCCGCGTTCTTCATCGAAAACCAAACGCCCGGAAGCCTCGACACCCATCAAGATATGGATCCCGTCGAGACCGCGCAGACGATTATCCGTCACGTCACCGACGGCTTGACGCTGGCGAAAAAATATCACCTCCCAAAGCGCATTATGGATTTTATCCGAGAACATCACGGCACGTTGATTACCCGCTATCAATACAATCAAGCGCTCGAAGCAGCGGGCGGAGATGTCTTGCGCGTGGATATCGAGAAATTCCGCTATCCAGGACCTCCGCCGCGTTCCCGCGAAACGGCGCTTCTCATGCTTGCGGATGGAGTCGAAGCCCGCGCTCGCGCGGAACGTCCGCAAGACGAGGGCGCTCTCCGCTCGCTGGTGCAAAGCGTCATCGAATACGACCGTCAAGCGGGACAGTTGGATGATACCCTGCTCACGCTACGCGATTTGCATCTCATCGCGGACTCTTTCGTGTCCACGCTGCGCGGGGCGCATCATTTCCGTATTCAATATCCGAAGGAATTGAACGAGAACGATTCAACGCCGACGGTTCCTCGAGGTATCTCGAAATGACCCCCTCGATAGATATCCTCGTGCGTCCGAATCTGGACTTTCCACTTGATTCCGCTTTTCTGCGTGACGCGGCGCTTCAGACGCTTTCTCATCAACGCGCCCCCGAAGCCTTGTCCCTGACCCTCGTCCTCTCTGACGACGAGGAAATACGCGCCCTCAACCGCGCGTATCGCGGCGTGGACGCGCCGACCGATGTGCTGTCTTTCTCCGCAAACGAGAGGGACGTAGAACGCGACGTGCTCTATCTTGGGGATGTGATTCTCTCGCTGCCGCGCGCGGCGGAACAAGCCGCCCAAAAGGGACATTCCTTGAAAGAGGAACTTACCCTCCTCGCGGTACACGGCGTGCTGCATCTTCTTGGGCACGATCACGCGGAAGCGGAGGAAAAAGCGCGGATGTGGCGCGCGCAGGAAGAAATTTTGGATTCGCTGGGAGTATCTCGCGATGTCATTCCTTCCTAGAGGACGGGGCTTTCTACGCTCGCGGGCGCGTTCCTTCGTCTACGCGTTTCGCGGGTGGCGCTACGTCATCCGCACGCAGCGCAACGCGTGGATTCACGCGACGGTCACGATTGCGGTCATCGCGGCGGGGTTGTGGCTTTCCCTCCCGCCGAGAGATTGGGCGGCGATTTTTCTCGCGATCGCCCTTGTGTGGACGGCGGAGTTTCTCAACACCGCGCTGGAAGCCGTCGTAGACTTAGCCAGCCCCTCCCATCATCCCCTCGCGGCGGTCGGGAAGGATGTCGGCGCAGCGGCGGTATTGGTCGCGGCCCTCGCGTCCATTCTCATCGGAGGGTTGATTTTAGGACCTCCTCTTTGGGCGCGGCTCTTTGGGGGATGATTCTTTCCTCGTTCCCCCCAAAGGGCGAATTGACTTTTTGAAGTGAAATCGGTACACTACAAATACCTTTTTCGATTGTCTTTATTTCAGGAGGAACCATGCCCGCACAATTTCAACTGACGATGCGCTCCGGCCCGACTCCAGGCGCTGTGTATCCGCTGGAGGGAGAATTAATCACCATTGGGCGCGATCCCAGCAATACGCTCACGATTGCCGATGCGGAAGTTTCGAGACATCACGCGCGGCTGACCGCGCAGGGAGGAAAATTCGTCCTCGAGGATTTGGGCTCTACCAACGGCACCTTCGTCAATGGAAAACGTCTCTCTGCCCCTTATGTGTTGCGTTCAGGCGATGTTGTTTCGTTTGGAGAAAAAATCGTCCTTATGTTCGAAGCCATGAGTTTCGACCCCAACGCGACCATTGCGTCCGTCAAATCCTCTTCCGCTCCGCCGCCCCCCCCTCCGCAGCCTGCTGCACGCCCTCCGCAGCCTGTCGCCGGAAGCGTTCCTGCTCCTCCGCCTCCGCCTGCTGCTGCGCCGGTTTCACCGATGCCGAAAAAGAAGAATTCCCTTCCCCTTATCATTGGCGTCGGCGTGTTGGTTTTCGTCTGTGCGTGTGCAGCATTCTTGTACTTCGCCCCGACTTCGTTCTGGTGTCTCTTCCCCATTTGGGGACCGGGCGTTTGCCCCTAAACGCTTCTTCCGCGTGCATTCAGCCGCAGGCGTTCCCTGCGGCTTTTCTCATTTGAATGCCGATGATAAAATAAGGTTGTTATGAATAAATTTCTCGCTTATAAGTGTTCACTTTGCCATCGAGAATACGCTCCCGGAGAGGCAACGTATACCTGCCCTCACGACGGCGGAAATCTCGACATTCTCCTGGATTACGAATCTATCCGAAAGAAATACCAGCCGGACGACATTGCCAGTCGTTCCGATTCTTCCCTTTGGCGCTATTTGCCCCTCCTTCCTGTCGGCGACCCTGGGAACGAGGGAACGCCCCTTCGCGTCGTTGGATGGACTCCGGTCTTCCACGCGCCGCGTTTGGGGACGCCTATCGGGTTGAACGCGCTTTACATCAAAGACGAAAGCCGAAATCCCACCGCGTCGTTCAAAGACCGCGCCAGCGCGATTCTCGTTGCACGCGCGCGGGAAATCGGCGCGTCCGTCATCGTTACTGCCTCGACGGGGAACGCGGGAGCGGCGCTTGCGGGCATGTCGGCTGCCGTCGGGCAAAAATCCGTTATCTTCGCGCCGCGCTCCGCCCCTCCTGCGAAAATCGCGCAACTCCTCATCTTTGGCGCGCAAGTGATGCTCGTAGACGGCACTTATGACGATGCTTTCGACCTCTCTATCAAAGCCGCACAAGAATTCGGCTGGTATTGTCGAAATACCGGATACAACCCCTTTACCGCAGAAGGGAAGAAGACCGCCGCGTTCGAAATTTGGGAATGGGCGCGTGAGAATTTGGAGCCGAACACGCGGCTGACCATTTTCGTTTCCGTCGGTGATGGAAACATCATCTCCGGGCTGCACAAAGGATTCAAGGATTTAGCCGCGTTGGGCTGGATGGACACGATGCCGCGAATTGTCGGCGTGCAAGCCAAAGGATCCGCCGCTATCGCGCACGCGTTCCATCGCGGCGACGAAGACATCCAGCCCGTCTCCGCCGATACGCTGGCAGACAGCATTTCCGTGGATTTGCCGAGAGACGGGGTTCGTGCGGTGCGCGCCGCTCGCGAGACTGAAGGCACTTACATCCTCGTCTCGGACGAGGAAATCCTCGCTGCCATCGCCGCAATGGGGAAAATCGGCGTCTTCGCTGAACCGGCGGGAGCGACCGCCTACGCGGGTGTCGTCCGCGCACGACAAGAAGGATATCTTGCTCCCGATGACGTGACTCTCCTCATCAACACGGGGAGCGGTCTGAAAGATGTCCAGGCGGCAATGGACGCGGTTTCTCCTGCACCGATTATCCAACCTACGTTGGAGGAAGTCAAAAAATACCTATGAACGAGACATGGAGTCCCAGGGCGCGGTATTTTGCCCTCACCCTTTCGCTCATCGTCTTTGCTGCGATGATATGGTATGTGCGGGTCGTTATTCAGCCCCTCATCATTGCAGGGCTTATCGTCTATTTGTTGATGCCCGCTGTCTCTTTCTTGGAGTCTCGAACGAAACTCTCGCATAAAGCGAGTGTCAATATCACCTATCTCCTCGCCATCCTTCTTTTCATGGCGATTCCCGCGACGGTTGTCCCTGTTCTCATCGGGGAATTCCAAAACATCCTCCTCGACCTCTCCGATTTCCCCGCGCAAATTCAAACATGGCTCGCGCAGCCCCTCGATTTGACGATTTGGAACTACGTTTTTCACATCAATCTCTATAAGATGGTGCCCGACATCACCGAGGCGTTGAGCGCCCTCATCAACTTCATCCCCCATAACGCGTTGAGAATTATCGAAACCACCTCGCGAAACATCACATGGGGATTGGTGATTCTCGTCGTCGCGTATTATCTCCTCCTCGATTGGGACGAGATTCTCCACTGGGTCTACGAGCGGCTTCCCGAATCCTTCCAACCGGATGCGCGCCGTCTCTACGACCACGTCAGCGAAATCTGGTCTTCGTATCTGCGCGGGCAGTGGCTGGTTATCCTCATCCTTGCTGTCGCCTATACGATTGGCTGGGCAGCCATCGGACTTCCGGGGGCTTTTCTCCTCGGCATCCTCGCGGGCGTCCTCAACATCATCCCGGAACTTGGACCGCTCATCGCGGTCGTCCTCGCGATTATCGTCGCGCTCATCGAGGGATCCTATTATTTCGAGATGTCGAATTTCTGGTTCGCCGTGCTGGTCGTTGGCGTTTACGGCGTTCTCAATTACGCGAAGAATATCTGGATAGTCCCGCGCGTTGTCGGGCGGAGTGTCAAACTTCACGAGGGCGTCATCTTCGTTGCTATCATCGCGGCGCTTTTTACGCAAGGTGTGCTGGGAGTGCTGATTGTCGTCCCGACCCTCGCGTCGCTGCTCGCGCTCGGAGAGTATACGAGACGCCGCATCCTCGGGCTTCCTCCTTTTCCCATTGAAGAAGAATCCGCAGAGAATCTTCCTCCTTCCGAAACGGAAACAACTGCATGAGTCTGACCTGCTCTATCATCGCGCCGATTTACAACGAACTCGATAACATCCCCGAACTCTACCGCCGCGTTCGGGAGGTGATGGATGCCACCGGCGAGTCGTGGGAATTGATTCTCGTAGACGACGGCTCGACCGACGGCTCGACCGAACGAATCCTCGCGCTCGCGGAAGAAGATGCGCGAATCCGCCCCGTGATTTTCGCGCGGAATTTTGGGCATCAAATTGCCGTTACTGCCGGGCTCGATTACTCGCGCGGCGATGCCGTCGTCATCATTGACGCGGACTTGCAAGACCCTCCCGAACTCATCCCCGAATTGATGGCGAAATGGCGCGAGGGCTACGAAGTCGTCTACGCCGTCCGCACTGAACGAGAAGGCGAAACTTGGTACAAAAAGACCACCGCCGCGCTCTTTTATCGCCTCATCTACCGCATTACCGATGTCAAAATCCCTCTCGACACGGGCGACTTTCGCCTGATGGACAGAAAAGTTGTCGAAATTATGAACCAAATGCGCGAGCGGCATCGCTTCCTGCGCGGCATGTCGGCGTGGGTTGGCTTTCGGCAAATCGGTGTCCCGTATAAGCGCGCGGCGCGCTTTTCCGGTGAGACCAAATATCCCTTCAAGAAAATGCTTCGCCTCGCGCTCAACGCGATTACGGGTTTCTCTTATTTCCCCCTCCAACTTGCAACTTATTTTGGCTTCTTCTCTGCCGGATTGGCGATTCTCGCGATTCCGGTTGTCATCGTCTTGCGTCTTACCGGCTCCCGCGCCTTTTTCGGGCAAGCCACCACGCTCATCGCGGTTCTCTTCCTCGGCGGCGTCCAACTCATCTCGCTGGGCGTGTTGGGAGAATACATCGGACGCATTTACGACGAAGTCAAAGGACGCCCGCTATACATCCTCCGAAACGTACCGAAAGAAAAATGAAACGAATCTTCCCTCTGCTCATCCTTGCCGTCGGATTTCTTCTCTTCGGATGCGCGAAGAGCGAATCCGATTCCGTTCCTGCGGAACTCCCTGCCGTTTCGAGAACGCAAACCGCCCAAAGCATATCTGCCCTCTGGACGCGGACCGCGACGCCCTCGCCCACGCCTGTTCCCGCGACGGCAACCCCTACGCAAGCCCCAAGCGCTACCCCCACGCCGACGCGTCTCCCGCCGGAACGCTGGCGTGATTGGGAGGTGATTCCCTCCTCCGTCAGCGACAAGATGAAGACCATCTACGAATTGGGGCAAATGATGGGGAATAACCCCCACGCGTTTTCCGTCGTCGGAGATTGCAGCAGCCAGCCGCCCGAATTTTTCGGCATCTTCGATATGGGAATTTACACTCTCGACGAATACGAATATCTGCAAGAAACGATAGATTATTTTTCCGGCTCGTTCAATCGTCAAAGCCGCGCGGTCAAAAAGGGACTCACCGCAACTGCCGCGCTCAGCACGCTCTGGAACGATTGGAAAGATTGCACGCCGATGGAAACGCCTCTCGATTGTGAATTACGGTTGAACAAACCCGCGTTTGCCATCATCTCTCTGGGGACAAACGACGCAAACGGATTCGCGCCTTTCGAGACGACTCTCCGCCGCGTCATTGATGTCACGATTGGGCATGGCGTCGTTCCCATCCTCGCCACCAAAGCCGACAACGCGGAGGGGGATAACTCCCTCAACGAAATCATCGCGCGCCTTGCCTACGAATACGAAATCCCTCTCTGGAATTTCTGGCGCGCCGTTCAGCCTCTGCCGGATCACGGACTCATCATGCCGAAAGACCGCGAACATCTTACCTATTCCGTAGAAGTCAGTTCCGGGGATTTTCGCTCGTATTACCTTCGTTATGGCTACAACACCCGTAACCTGACCGGATTGCAAGCCCTTGATGCCGTTTGGCGGCTGATTACGGGACGCCCTATTCTCTTCGTCCCGACGCCTGTCCCTTAAGATTTCCCGGAAGACGAATTCGCGGCGCGTCCCTGCGCGGCGACGGCTTCCGCTGCTTTCTTCGCGGCTTCCGGGTCTCCAAGATAATAATGACGCAAAGGCTTCAACTCGTCGTCCAATTCGTAGACGAGGGGAATCCCTGTGGGGATATTCAAGCCGGTAATGACATCGTCCGGGATATTGTCGAGATATTTCACGAGCGCGCGTAGGCTGTTGCCGTGCGCGACGATAAGGACGCGTTTCCCCGATTGGATTGCCGGGACGATGGACTCGTGCCAATATGGCAAGACGCGTTCCAGCGTATCTTTCAAACATTCCGTTGCGGGGAGGTCTTTCGGCGAAAGGGAGGCATAACGCGGGTCGAAACGCGGATGCCGCTCGTCGTCCCATTCCAACGCGGGGGGCGGGACATCGTAACTGCGCCGCCAAACCATGACTTGTTCCTCCCCGACTTTGACTGCCATCTCTGCCTTGTTCAATCCTTGCAGCGCGCCGTAATGTCGTTCATTCAAACGCCAAGAACGATGAACGGGAATCCATTCTAATTCCATTTCCTCGAGAACAATCCAAAGGGTATGGATTGCCCGTTTCAACACGGAGGTATACGCGACGTCGAAATGGTATCCATCTTCCAGAAGGAGTTTCCCTGCCTGATGTGCCTCCTCGCGTCCTTTTTCCGTTAATCCCACATCGGTCCAGCCGGTAAAGCGGTTTTCCAAATTCCATTCACTTTGTCCGTGTCGCAATAAAGTTAAGGTATACATGGCATCCTCCAAAGAAAACGCGGGGTACGCGTTTTTGCAGTATTATACTCCGAGGCTTCGCATTCCCCACAAGAAAAGTGTGGAAAGCAGCATTGTCGCGGGAATTGTCAAGAACCAAGCCATCAGCATCTCTTTTCCCACCTGCCAACGCACTTTGTTGACTCTATCCGCCGCGCCCGCGCCTAAAATTGCCGAACTCATCACTTGTGTGGTGCTGACAGGTCCTCCGAGAAATGCCGCCATCGCGATAACTGATGCCCCCGCCAATTGAGACGACATCCCATGTACGGGACGCATGCGGAAGACTCTTCCGCCGAGCGTTTTGATTTGCCGCCATCCTCCGATAGAGGTCCCCAGCGCAATCGAAGTGGCGGAGGCGATCACGACCCACAGCGGAATCTGGAATGTGGAAATTTTCCCATCCAAAAGCAAGAGAAGGGTGATGACGCCCATCGTTTTCTGAGCATCATTTCCGCCGTGACTCAGCGCCAATCCGAACGAGGTTATCACTTGCATCCCTCGAAAGAAATTGTTGATGCGCGGCGTCGCGCCTCGTGCGAAGAAGAAGACCAGTTTGGTAATCAGGTATCCTGCCAGCAGCCCCAGTGGCGGAGAAATCGTCAAGGCGAGTAGAATCTTCAACAATCCGCTCCACCGAACGACGGAAATACCTTCGGAGAGAATCGCCGCGCCGATTAAGCCTCCCACCAACGCGTGCGAGGATGAGGAGGGAATGCCGAAATACCACGTTACGACATCCCAAAAGATAGCGCTCATCACCGCTGCGAGAATCACGCTTGCGCTTAATCCTTGCGAGGCGAGAAGGTCGCTTCCGATTGTCTTCGCCACCGCAACGCCGAAAAGAAAAGGCCCGAGAAATTCGCCCAACGCCGCGAGACGAAGCGCCGCTTTCGGGTGAAGTGCGCGCGTCGAAACAACCGACGCGACCAACGAGGCGCTGTCGTTGAATCCGTTGAAAAAATCGAAGAGCAAAGCGAGTGAGATGGTCAGAGTTAGCATGGTTGGAAAATCATACCACTTCTACGCGCCTTTTATGCGGAAGATTGCTTCCTTCGCTCGTAATGATATGAAGCCGACTACCCCCGCCGGAGCCTAAAGCCTCCGGCTAGATTTACGAAGCCCCGCTTCGGGGGCTCTGAAGTTTGGCTTTTTTTGACAAAAGGGAGTACTTCTGGTAAGAAAAAGCACAA
>CAZDGZ010000065.1:0-11171 GCA_964505165.1 uncultured Anaerolineaceae bacterium
AAATTTGTCCTACTTTGACGGCAGTTTCTTCCTCGACCATGATTTTGAGGACGACGCCGCTCGCAGGCGCGGGGATTTCGGTGTCTACTTTGTCGGTGTTGACTTCAAGCAGGGGTTCCAGTTCTTTGATGGAATCGCCTTCTTTTTTGAGCCATTTGGTGATGGTGGCTTCTTCTACGGATTCGCCCATGAGGGGCATGGTGACTTTGGTTGCCATTTTTTCTCCTTACTTAAGCGCCGGGAAAGCGGCGGGGTCGGTTTCGCGCATGATTTCGTATACGGTATCGAAGATGCTTTCTACGTTGGGTTTGGACCAGTAGTCGCCGTCCGAGCCGTAGGAGGGACGGTGGGGTTTGGAGGTGAGGGTGCGCGGGGCGGAATCGAGCCAGTAGTAGCCGCCTTGTTTTTCGATGACTTGCTGCATCATGTAGGCGGTTGCGCCGCCGGGCATGTCTTCGTCTACGAAGAGGATGCGGTTGGTCTTTTTGAGGGATTCGAGGATGATCCCGCGCAGGTCGAAGGGGAGGAGGGTTTGTACGTCTATGATTTCCGTTTCGATGCCGACCGAGGCGAGGCGTTCCGCTGCCTGCATCGCGATTCGGCAGAGGGCGCCGTAGGTAACGAGGGTGAGGTCTTCGCCTTCGCGTATGACTTCGGGAACGCCGAGGGGAACGGTGAATTCGCCGATGTTGTCGGGGAGTTTTTCTTTTTGGCGGTAGCCGTTGAGGACTTCGATGATGAGGGCGGGTTCGTCGGACCGGAGCATGGTGTTGTAGAAGCCTGCCGCTTGTGTCATGTTACGCGGGACGATGACGTACATGCCGCGCAGGAGGTTGAGGAGGTCGGCGATGTAAGAGCCGGCGTGCCAAATTCCTTCGAGGCGGTGTCCGCGCGTGCGAATGATGGCGGGGGCTTTTTGCCCTCCTTTGGTGCGCCATTGGACGGTGGCGAGGTCGTCGGACATGATTTGAAGGGCGTAGAGGAGGTAGTCGAGGTATTGGATTTCGGCGATGGGGCGTAGTCCGCGCATTGCCATGCCGATGGCTTGTCCGACGATGGTGAGTTCTCGAATTCCGGTGTCGGAGACGCGGAGTTCGCCGTATTTGGCTTGGAGTCCGCGGAATGCTTGGTTCACATCGCCGAGTTTGCCCACGTCTTCTCCAAAGGCGATGACGCGTGGGTCACGCGCGAGCGCGGCATCGAAGCACGCGTTGAGGACTTCGAATCCCATGACCGTAGGCGAGGTTTCGGAGTAGACGGGTTTGACTTCCGGCACGTTGAGGGCGGATTCGGCAGAACGGCTGTAGAGGTAGGAGTCGTAGCGTTCGTTGCCTTCTTCGTTTTTCTCGGTGTGCCATTCGGCGAGTTTTTGCCGCGCGGGGGTCGTTTCGCCGCGTGTGAGGACGAGGGCTTGATGCAGCGCGCTCATCGTGTCGCGGCGGAGCGGGGTTTGTTTGGCGGCGAGGGATTCGCGTATCGCTGCGATTGCTCCGCTTTGAGGGGATGCCGCCGCGAGGGCGTCGAGGAGGGCGAGGGCTTCTTTTCGCTCTTCGAAGATGGGACGAGAGAAGGCTTCCCAGGCTTTCTTGCGGATGTTTTCGACTTCTTCTTTGTCTTCGGCTTCCCATGCGTCGAATTCTTCTTCGGTGGCGATTCCTTTGGAGACCATCCACGCGCGCATGCGGCGGATGGGGTCGCCTTCTTCTTCGAATTTCATGCGTTCGGGGGATTTGTATCGTTCATGGCTGCCGGAGGTCGAGTGTCCGAGGGGCTGGGTGACTTCGATGATGTGTAAAATCGCGGGGACGTGTTCTTTCCGCGCGGTTTCGGAGGCTTTTTTGTATGCGGCGTAGAGTTCGGGGTAGTTCCATCCGCGCACGGTGTAGATGTCGAATCCTTCTTTGCTTCCTTTTTTGCGCTGGAAGCCTTTGAGGAGTTCGGAAAAGTCTTGTTTGAGCATCTGGTATTTGTTGGGGACGGAAATGCCGTAGCCGTCGTCGTAGATGCTGATGACGGCGGGGGATTGCAAAACTCCGATGGCGTTGATGCTTTCCCAGAACATGCCTTCGATGGCGGAGGCGTTGCCGATGGAGCCCCACGCGATTTCGTTTCCTTTGCGGGAGAATTTCGTCAGCGCGTGGAGTTCTTCCAGTTCTCGATAGAGACGGGAGGCATACGCCAGCCCAACCAGCCTCGGCGACTGTGACCCGACGGGGGAGACATCGGCGGAGGAGTTGTATTGTTCGGTTACGTCCATCCACGAGCCGTCGGGGTTGAGCATACGCGTGCTGAAGTGGTTGTTCATGGAACGCCCTGCGCTGGAGGGTTCCGCGTTTTCGTCCGCGTGTGCGTAGAGTTGTGCGAAGAATTGCTCGATGGTGAGCATGCCGTTGGCGAACATCCACGTTTGGTCGCGGTAGTAGCCTGAACGCCAATCTCCTTTAGAAAAAAAATGCGCCAAGGCAACTTGAATGACTTCTTTGCCGGCGCTGAAAATTCCGAATTTTGCTTTACCGCTTAGGACTTCGCGGCGTCCGATAAGGCTTGCTTGGCGGCTTTTGAATGCCAGCCGGTAATCGCGAATGATCTCCTCAGGGCTAAGGGGGAGGTCGTCTGACTCTTTCTTTTTGGGGGTCATGGAACACCTGCCTTTCCTGCGAGTATGGGATAGATTAATTATAGCGCAAGTTTTTCGCGCGGGTGTGTTACTGCTTTTCGATGTAGATGGTTCGGACGGGATAGGGGATGTCAATCCCTTCTCTATCCATTGCGGCTTTGACGAGGCGGAGCGCGGCGTCTTTTGCTTCGAAGAGACCGGCTTTGGTGGTGTCAATCCAGAAATAGGCGGTTAGGTCTATGGAGGATTCGCCGAAGGTGTGGAAGACGACATTTGGCGCGGGAGTTTCGACGAATCCGGGGACGGATTCGAGCGCGCGGAGGATGGCTTGTTTCGCACGTTCCAAGTCGCTGTTGTAGCCGATTCCGAGAGGGAGTTCAATCCGCCGCCGCGACGCGCGCGTGTAATTGACAATGGCATTCGAGAGAATGCTCGCGTTGGGGAGGATGATGACGCGTCCATCCCATGCGCGGATTTCAGTCGTGCGGAGGTTGATGCTCAGCACTGTGCCGCTATAGCCGGAAATATCCACCGCATCGCCGACGTTGAAGGGTTGCTGCAATAGGAGGATGACTCCGGCGACGAAGTTTTGGGTGATGTCTTGAAGCGCAAACCCGACGGTGAAGCCGAGGATGCCAAGCCCGGCGAGGAATGCAGTCACATCGAAGAAGCGCTGCAATGCCGTAATCGCGCCGACGACGAGGATTCCCCATCGAGTCAACTCCGCGAGGAGAAGCGTTACCTCTTTATCCGCTTTTCGGCTTTCGAGAAATTTCCTCAGGAGATTGCTGAGCAATTTCGCGAGGTAAATTGCCGCGACGAAAATCAGTATCGCGGTCAAGAGATTGGGGAGGGCTTGAATGATTTTGTCGCTCCACTCGTTGATGTATGAAGTCATACGCGCTCCTATGTCAAACGTTCTGGAAACATTATACCCGCGCATGCACGCGGGGAAGAAAAAACCGACCTGAGAAAAGCCGGTTTTTCGTATCGTTCGGGAATGTCGAATTTTTGTTTCTTATGCGGATTCTTTTATCTTGTCCGCGACTTTTTTCGCGACGGCGCTGAATGCCGCGAGAGGACCTTGCATCGCGGCGAGGGCGACATCCAGAATATCCGGGGCGATTCGTCGCATCGAACGCAGATGACGCGCGAGGGTGGTTTCATCTGCTTTATCCCCTTTGAGAATTTCAGCCTCGATGACTTCCATATCCGTTTGCAAATCCGCTTTGTCTTCGTTGGGGAGGGGGGATTCGCTAATTTTTTCGTAGACGGGTTGGAAGTGTTGATGGATTTCTTCTCCGAGGACGACGCGGCTGTCTCCCGTTTGGATGACGTTGCCTGTGGCATTGCCTCCGATGTATACGCCGCGTTCTCCGATGTGGATATTTTTATCCCGCCCAATGATGCCGTTCGCATAGGCATTTTCGTCGTTTCGAGATTTGTCGTTCATGGCATCTCCCTGAGATGAGAAAGAAGTCGAAGATTTCTAGGATTATAGTACAACTTCCCGAAATGCCTTTCCAAAATACCTACTTCCTGATAAGATACATCCTGTTTGCAAAGACCGCCTCGGCGTTTGCTGCCGAGGTTCTTTTTATGTGTAAAGGTTGTACTATGCTTATCGAACGAAAAGAATTACGAAATATCGCCATCATCGCTCATGTGGATCACGGAAAAACGACTCTCGTGGATGGGATGCTTCGCCAGGCGAAGATTTTCCGGGAGAATCAACGCATTGCCGAGCGCGTGATGGATTCGAATGATCTCGAACGAGAACGCGGAATCACCATCTTGGCGAAGAACACGGCGATTACCCTCCCAGACCCGGAAACCGGTACCCCCGTCCGCATCAACATCGTGGATACGCCGGGGCACGCGGATTTCGGCGGCGAGGTGGAACGCGTTTTGAATATGGTAGACGGTGTCCTCCTCCTCGTGGACGCGGCGGAAGGCCCCATGCCGCAGACTCGCTTCGTCCTCAAGAAAGCCCTCGAAATGGGACTTCGCGCGGTCGTCGTCATCAACAAAGTGGATAGAAAAGATGCCGAACCCGACCGGGTTCTCAATCAGACCTTCGACCTCTTTATCGAACTTGGCGCGACCGACGAGCAGGCGGATTTCGCCGTCGTCTATGCCAAAGCGACGACCGGACAGGCTGGCTTGACGCCGGAGTTGGGTCCCGATTTGCAGCCCCTTTTCCGCGCGATTTTGAAGCATCTTCCGCCTCCCGTCGTGGACCTCGACGCGCCGCTTCAAATGCTCGTGACGACCCTAGGGTACGATGACTACCGCGGCGTGACAGCGGTGGGCAGAATCTTTGCCGGAAAAATCGCCGCAGGGCAGCCTCTTGCCCGAATCACGCTAGATGGCGACATTTTGCCGGAACGCGCGCGCTACTTGTATATCCATGAGGGATTGAGCCAAGTGGAGGTCGAAGAAGCCCTCGCGGGGGAAATCGTTTCGCTCGCGGGGCTGGAGGGAATCGCCATTGGCGAAACTCTTGCCGACCCGGAAAATCCCGTCGCACTCCCTCCTATCCGCGTCGAAGAGCCGACCGTGCGGATGACTTTTGGCGTGAATACCTCTCCTTTCGCGGGACGAGAGGGGCGGTGGGGAACTTCCCGAAAATTGCGCGAACGCCTTTTCAATGAGTTGAAGACGAATGTCGCGCTCCGCGTGGAGGAAACGGATACAGCGGAAAATTTCCTCGTTTCTGGACGCGGTGAATTGCACCTTGCCATTCTCATTGAGACGATGCGGCGGGAAGGGTATGAATTTCAAGTTTCGCGCCCGGAGGTCATTTTCCATACCGCCGAAGATGGAACCCTCCTCGAACCTTACGAGGAAGTCCACATCGAAACCAGCCCGGAAACGGTTGGCTCGGTCGTGGAAATGCTTGGTTCGCGGCGCGGGCAAATGCTCGATATGCGGGATTCCGGCGCGTCGGTGCATCTCACCTACGTTGTCCCGACTCGTGGACTTTTGGGATTTCGCTATCAATTTCTCACCGCGACGCGAGGGGTAGGCGTGATGAACACGATGTTTCACGGCTACGAAAAAATGGCAGGTCCTATCGCTACGCGTTCGACCGGCTCGCTTGTCGCGTGGGAGCCGGGCGTGACCACCGCGTACGCGCTGAAAAACGCGGAAGAGCGCGGAACCCTTTTCTATGGTCCCGGAGTCGAAGTCTATGAGGGGATGGTCGTGGGGGAGCGCGCGCGTCCCGAAGATTTGACTCTCAACGTCTGCAAGAAAAAACATCTGACGAATATGCGTGCCGCGCGCGGCGATATGGAAATCCGCCTGACTCCGCCTCGACGGATGAGTCTCGACGAGGCGATAGAATATCTTGCGGAGGATGAACTCCTCGAAGTCACGCCGGAGGCATGGCGGATTCGAAAACGCATTTTGAATACGGAAGAACGCGGCAAACAGGCGAAGAAAGCCAAAGAGGCAATCGCCGCGTAAAAGATGCGTTCTCTTTCCATTGACAGGGGCGCGCCTGTGATTTATATTTTTTCTGCCGTTCTCTTGAAACAAGAGTCGTTCACTTAATTAAAAAGGAGGCTTTTATGCTTGCAATTTCTATGTTGGAAGAAGCACCGCAAACCGACCTTGCGTGGTTGATTTGGGTGGTTCTCGTTATCTTCGTGATTATCGTGGCGATTGGTTGGTGGGTCAGCACCCATCCCAAAGAAGAAAAACCCGCCGCGGAAGAAAAATCTGAACCGGACGATTTGACCAAGTTGGAAGGCATTGGTTCGAAGGTGTCTCAAGTTTTGGCGGAGGCAGGAATTACGACCTTCGCGCAACTGGCAAACGCCGATAAAGCAAAAGTAGAAGAGGCGTTGAAGGCGGCGGGGTTGCAGATGATGGATCCCTCCGGCTGGATTGAACAAGCGGTTCTCGCCGCGAAAGGGGATTGGGAAGCACTTTCCAAATTGCAAGACGAACTCAAGGGCGGACGGCGAGTCTGAGCCTGCCTGTATGAACGAAATCGTAGCCGGTGGAGGAAACTCCGCCGGCTTTTTTTGTGATACGATTTTCTTGTGAATTTTCCTTACTCGCTCTATCTCCACATCCCGTTTTGTGTGCATCGCTGCGCGTATTGTGATTTCAACACATACGCGGGGCAGGAGGCGCTTCTCCCTGCGTACGCGGAGGCGCTGATTCGGGAAATCCGTTTTGTCGCCGCGCGAAGCGAGGGGCGGGTTTCTCGCGTGCATACGGTTTTCTTCGGCGGAGGAACTCCCACGCTGATGCCGCCGGATTCTCTCGCGGCGGTTTTGGAGACGATTCGCGCGTGTTTTCCCCTCGATGCCGATGCGGAAATTTCATTGGAGGCGAATCCCGGGACGGTTTCTGCTGAGGGGTTGTCCAAACTTCGCGAGGCGGGGTTCAATCGCGTGTCCTTTGGGATGCAGTCCGCGCATCCCGAGGATTTGCGTTTGCTGGAACGCATTCACGATTTTTTCGATGTCATCGAGTCGGTGAAGTGGGCGCGGCAGGCAGGATTCGAGAATATCAATCTGGATTTGATGTATGGGCTGCCCGAACAGCCCCTCGCCCGCTGGCAGGATTCGCTTCGGCGGGCAGTGAGCCTGAACGTGGAACATCTTTCTCTCTACGCGTTGACGCTGGAACACGGGACTCCTTTCGGGCGCTGGGCGGCGCGTGGTCTTCTGCCTCTGCCGGATTCGGACGCGGCGGCGGAGATGTATGAGTGGGCGGATGATTTTTTGGCGGAACAAGGGTATGTGCAATATGAAATCTCCAATTGGGCGAAAGGGGACGCGGACGCGTTGACGCCGCGTTTCGCCTGCCGTCATAATTTGCAGTATTGGCGTCTTCTTCCGTATTTGGGATTTGGCGCGGGCGCGCATGGCTGCGCGGCCGATACGCGCTATTCGAATGTTTTGCGAATCGCTACTTATCTTCGCCGTATGGGGGCGGAGAAGGCGCGTGCGGATTTTCCGCTTTCGCCTGCGGCGGTGTCCCGTCACGCGCGGACGCGGGAGGAGGCGATGAAAGAGATGTTGATGCTGGGGCTGCGGCTGACCCGCGAGGGCGTTTCGTCGGAGGGGTTTCGGGCGCGGTTCGACGCGGCGTTGGAGGAGGTCTTTGGGGCGGAAATCGAGGAGGGGATTTCGCTTGGGCTGCTGGAGTGGCAGAAGGGGCGAATCAGGCTGACTTCCCGCGCGCGGCTCGTCGGGAATCAGGTTTTCATGCGGTTTGTGTAGGGGAAAGTGGTATACTTTCCGCGTGCCTGCATTGTGTATCCGATTTCTGAAATTCGTTGGTGATTTTCTTGACTGGGGATATACGGCATGTTAGAATTACCCTTCGTTGCCTGAAATGACGGCGCGCGCCGTCACATGGAGCATGGCAGAAACAAATGAGGCCATCAGCAGGTTTTGATGGTCTCGTTTCTTGGTAAGAGACTGTATCAAGGATTTTTTTATCTGGAGGCAAGCGTGCCCACAATCAATCAATTAGTTCGTAAAGGTCGTCGGACGAAAAAAGCGAAGAGCAAAGCGCCTGCGCTGTTGTATACGTTTAACTCCATGAAACAGCGCCGGATTCGTCAGCCGGAAGGCGCGCCGCAGAAACGCGGCGTTTGCACCGTTGTTCGTACGATGACGCCCAAAAAGCCGAATTCCGCGCTGCGGAAAATCGCTCGTGTCCGTTTGACGAATGGTATCGAGGTGACGGCGTATATCCCCGGTGAGGGGCATCAGTTGCAAGAACACTCGGTGGTTCTCGTGCGCGGTGGTCGTGTGAAAGATTTGCCCGGCGTCCGCTACCACATTGTGCGTGGTTCGCTGGATACCACCGGCGTGGAAGACAGGCGGCAAGGCCGTTCGAAATACGGCTCGAAACGCCCGAAGAAGAAATAATGGAGTATTGGCATGCGACGTGCAAAGCCTGAAAAACGAGAAATTACCCCCGATTTGCGCTATCACAATGTCCATCTCCAGACGTTGATTCATCATGTGATGAAACGCGGCAAGAAGAGTCTTGCCACCCGTCTGGTTTATGAGACGTTGGATATTCTTCACGAGCGCACGAAGAAAGACCCTATCGAGGTGTTCGAAACGGCGTTGAAAAACGTTTCGCCCGCGATGGAGGTTCGTCCCCGCCGTATTGGCGGCGCGACGTATCAAGTTCCGATGGAAGTTTCGCCGGAGCGCCGTTTGGCGTTGGCGTTGCGCTGGATTTTGGGCGCGGCGCGCGCGCGTACGGGAAAATCTTTCCCGGAGCGTTTGGCGGATGAACTTCTCGATGCCTATAACCAGACCGGCGCGGCGATTCGCAAACGCGATGAAACGCATAAGATGGCGGAAGCGAATCGTGCTTTCTCCCATTTCCGTGTGTAGCGCGTAAACGGAGATTTTTTGATGGCTCGCGTATATCCGCTGGAGCGGTACCGCAATATCGGCATCATCGCCCATATTGACGCAGGCAAGACGACGACGACAGAGCGTATCTTGTTCTATACGGGCAAGACGCATCGTATCGGTTCAGTGGACGATGGTACGACGGTGACCGATTGGATGGATCAGGAACGCGAGCGGGGCATTACGATTGTCTCGGCGGCGGTTTCGGCGGAATGGAAGGGCTATCAGGTCAATATCATTGATACGCCCGGACATATTGACTTTACCGCCGAAGTGCAGCGCTCTCTCCGCGTTTTGGACGGCGGAGTCGTCGTTTTCGACGCGGTGCAGGGAGTGGAGCCGCAAAGTGAAACCGTTTGGCGGCAGGCAGATCGTTACGGCGTGCCGCGAATTTGTTTTGTCAACAAAATGGACAGGGTGGGCGCCTCGTATGAGCGCACGATTGAAATGGTGCGCGAGCGCTTGGGCGCGAACCCGATTGCGCTTCAACTTCCCATCGGCGCAGAATCCGCTTTTCGCGGAGTGGTGGACTTGCTTACGATGCAAGCCATCGTTTGGGAAGATGACCTCGGCAAAGAGCCGAAGGTCGTAGAAATCCCCGATGAATTAAAAGAAGAAGCCGAAGCCGCTCATGCAACCCTCGTCGAGAGAATTGCGGAACTGGATGATGACCTGACCGTGAAGTACCTCGAAGGCGAGGACATCAGCGTGGAGGAAATGAAAGCCGCGATGCGGCGCGCGGTCATCGCGAACGAGGCGACTCCCGTTTTCTGCGGCACATCGCTGCGGAACAAGGGCGTGCAGCCTCTTCTCGACGCGGTCGTGGATTATCTCCCCTCGCCTGCGGATATTCCTCCCGTGAAAGGGACGGACCCGGATGACGAGGAGAACGAGATTCTTCTCCCCGCCGAAGATGACGCGCCGTTGAGCGCGCTGGTCTTCAAAATCGTCACCGACCCGTATGTGGGACGGCTGGCGTATTTCCGCGTATATTCAGGGACGATTTCGCAGGGGCAGACAGTTTTCAACTCGACGAAAGGGAAACGAGAGCGAATCGGACGCCTGATTCGGATGTACGCCGACCGGCGCGAGGACATCTCGGAAGTCCGCGCAGGCGACATCGCAGCGGTGCTTGGATTGAAGAATACCTTCACCGGCGATACCCTCTGTGGAAACCGAAAGATCGTCCTCGAAAGTATTACTTTCCCCGAACCTGTCATTTCGGTTGCAATCGAGCCGAAGACCCTCGCCGACCAAGACAAGATGGCGGAAGCCCTCCACAAACTTTCGGAGGAAGACCCGACCTTCCGAGTTCGCAAAGACGAAAACACCGGGCAGACGATTATCTCCGGCATGGGCGAGTTGCATCTGGATGTTCTCGTCAATCGGATGCTGCGCGAATTTCGCGTGCAAGCCAATGTCGGGCGTCCGCGCGTGGCATATCGTGAATCCATCACGCGCCCGGTGGAAAAAGCCGAATATCGCTATGTCAAACAAACCGGCGGACACGGGCAGTATGGTCACGTTGTCTTGAAACTGGAACCCGGCGAACGCGGCAGCGGAATTTCTTTCGAGAATAAAATCGTGGGAGGAGCGATTCCCCGCGAGTTCATTCCCGCTGTCGAAAAAGGCGTTCAGGAAGCGGCGGAAAGCGGTGTACTTGCCGGATACCCCGTTGTGGATTTGAAGGTAACGTTGTACGACGGCTCTTTCCACGAAGTCGATTCGAGCGAAATGGCGTTCAAAATGGCGGCTTCGATGGCTTTCCGGGAGGGCGTCCAGCGCGGCGCACCCGTTTTGCTGGAGCCGATGATGAAGGTTGAAGTCGTTGTGCCGGAAGAGTTCTTGGGCGATGTTCTGGGACAATTGAACGGGCGACGCGGCAATATCCTCGGCATGGAAATTCGTCCGGGGAACGCGCAGGCCGTTCGAGCCATTGTCCCTCTTGGCGAAATGTTTGGGTACGCGACCGAACTTCGTTCAGGAACACAAGGACGCGGCGTATTTTCGATGGAATTCGATCACTATGCTCCTGTGCCGAAAGCGGTGGAGCGAGAGATCCTTAAGTAAACTGTATCCATTATCTTTTTATTCTTCTAAAGGAGAACGAGATGGCGAAGAAAAAATTTGAGCGGACGAAACCGCATCTGAAC
>CAZDGZ010000066.1:0-11074 GCA_964505165.1 uncultured Anaerolineaceae bacterium
CAATCGTTGCGCGGATGGAGGTCTCGTCGGCGGTAAGCCGCTCCCAAACGGATTGGGGCGCGCGCAGGGTGAGTTCGATACTCTCCGGCAGCGTGTTCGTGATGATGAGCGTTGGATCCTGCCCGATGATTTCTACCGGGATAGGAGAGGGGTACACGCGGACGATATCCGGGTCGGACGCGGTGACGGCGGCAATCCAAACCGCGACGGCGAGCAAAAATGCCCATAAGAAAGTGCGGATATTTTGAGCAATCCAGCGAAACATCAGGAATCCTTGCGGGGGAAGAAGCGAGAGAGAAAATGTTCCAGCCAAGCGAATTGGCTGGCTGCGCCGTTGATATGGTAGAACGCGGTCAGGATGTTTTCTAATTTTTCCGGCGTAAGCCGTCGAAGCATCTTCCCATTATGCGCGATAGAGATGCCGCCGGTTTCTTCCGAAACGACAACTGCAATCGCATCGCTGACTTCGGAGATGCCAAGCGCGGCGCGGTGCCGAAGTCCCATTGGGCGTTCCGGGGAACGGGTCAGAATCCCGCTTGCGGAAAGAGGCATGACACACGCGGCGGCGACGATTCGCGCATGCGCGAGAATGACCGCGCCGTCGTGCAGCGGCGTATTGGGATAGAAAATTTGCAGAAGCAATTCGGGCGTCGCGAGCGCGTCGAGCCGTACACCCGTTTCGGCGTATTCATCCAATCCGTCCAGTCGTTGTAAGACGATGAGCGCGCCATGCTGACGAGCAGAGAGCCTCGCCGCCGCGCGTACGACAGCACGGAGGCTTTCCTGAAGTTCCATCTCCGGCGTTTTCGTCCCATAGGCGAAGAGACTGCCCGCGCGTCCGAGACGTTCGAGCGCGCGGCGGATTTCCGGCGCAAAGATGACGGGGATGGCGAAGAGCAGCGCGGGGAGAGTCGCATTGACCAGCCATGAGAACGCGGGGAGGTTGAGAAGACTTGTGAGAAGGACGATGAGAACGACGAGCAGCAAAATCCCGCGCAGAAGTACCATCGCCTGCGTATCTCGCAAGAGATAGAGCAGGAAGAAGAAAATCAGCGTCACCAGCAAAATATCTACGATACTGAGCCAGTTGAGACGCTGAAAGATGAAAACGAGGTCGTTCAGGAAGTCGGTCACGATGGGATGCGGCGGATTAGATAGGACGCAATACGCGGTCTTGGCGAAGTTGCTTGAAGAAGAGAGTCGTGTTTCCTGGCATAGATTCCAGCGCGGCGTCGCGCCAGGCTTGTACCTCCAGACTTTCCGGGGTTCGGCGGGTGTATCCGAGACCTTTCAAGATGGGTTCGGTGTGCATCAACGCTTTAGGAATGAAGAGAAGCGAGGCTTCGCATTGCAAATCTTTGGAGGCTTTCTCGATTTCTTCGAGGATGATTTTGAGGGCTTTTTCCGGCGATATGCTGGGAGAGATGTAAATATCGGTCGCGCGGGCGACGAGGTTTTCGACTTGCCATCCCGCTAACCCGACTGCCTCTTGTTTGAGATAGAGAAGGATAAAGGCTTTTTCTCCGAAGGCTGCCATGACATCGTCGGAGGAAATGGTTCCGCCATGCAGTTTTTGCAGAAGCGCGGCGATGGTCTTGGAATCGCGCGGGCGTCCGCGCTGGACGGAAAAATCGTCTTCGGAGGCTTTTTTCAGGATGATGGGGTTGGTATCGCTGACGGAGGAAATTTCTTTCCATGCGGCGACCACATCTTTCCATAATGTTTCGAAATCTCCCGTATTTCGGATGACGACTTTTGCTGCCGAAACTTTCTCGACCTGTGGGTTTTGCGCCTGAATACGTTCCAGCGCTTCTTCTCGGCTCATGCCGCGTTTTTCCATCAGGCGCGCAAGTTGTACATCTTCGGGCGCGTAGGTAATCCAGATGGTATCGCACGCGGAGGCGAGGTCGGTTTCTAGAAGTTTGATAGCCTCGATGACGATGACGGGTTGCTGCGCGTGGTGCACCAGTACATCTATTGCATCCGCTACGAGGGGGTGGACGATTTCTTCCAGTTTCGCGAGGGCGTCCGAATCTCGAAAGACCAGTTTTCCCAATTTCTCGCGGGAAATTTCCCCGTCCGCGTCAAGAATCCATTTTCCAAACGTTTCGACAATCGGTTGGTATCCAGGCGCTCCTTTGGCGATGGCGCGGTGCGCGAGGGCGTCCGCATCAATGCCATACGCGCCGAGATGTTCCAGCATTTTGCGGACAACGCTTTTGCCGGTGGCGATGTTTCCTGTCAAGCCGATGACGTATTTACCAGTCCATTTGCTCACGAGGGGCGCTCCTTCCCTGCTCCTTGATTCGGGGTGTGCTTCTACTTCATTTTAGCCGTAGGCAGGCAGAATGTCAAAGGATGCGCGGAAAACGCTGCTTGAAACTCAGGTTATACTATAGCGTAGATTGAGTTTGCTGCTGCGTATGCCAAATTTTCTCGCGAGAGGTGACGATGCCGAAATCTCAAATAAATCGCTTGCAAGAGGCCATCCTTCATTTGGAGGCGCTGCGTCCCGAGTTAGGAGACGCATTGGTGGAACAAAAAATCTCGGAATTGCGAATGCAAATTCAACTTCTTCAACAGAGCGAATCCGTTGTCGAGGGGGATGTGCATGTGGAAAGAGGAGAAATCATCGGTCGAGATCAAAATATCCACATGGGCGAAGCAAGCGTCGCCGTCAAAGGGGATATGAGCGACAGCGCGATTATTCACGCGAATACAGTCGTTTTCGTCAATCGTCTTTGGGAAGATGTCGCGCCCGCGCTTCCCGCGCAAGATTTACATTCTGCGACGGCAGCATATTTGAATTACATTCTGGATAGGCATTATTATCTGAGTCTCAAAGGCATGGGGGTTTCGGATAGGATCCCGCTTAAATTGCGCCTGTTGGATTTGTACGTTCCCCTGAAAGCGCGTTTGGAATTGCCGGAAGGCGAAACGTGGAGACGGGAATTGCGCATCGCGGGAAGAGACCTGGAATCGGAAGAGGAAACCTTCCTCCGTCTTGGCGACCCGCTTCCGGTGATGGGCATTTTGCGGGAAAATTCCGGGATTGTGGTTTTGGGCGACCCCGGCGCGGGAAAGACGACCTTCCTGAAATACCTTGCGTTGCGGTTAGCGGAAGGAAACGGCGCTTCTCTGGGGCTTGGCGACAGACTTCCCATTTTGATGCCGCTTGCCGCGTATGCGAATGCCCTCCAAGATGACGACATCCCGCTGGATGATTTTATCGCGACCTATTTCCAAGAAATTGGCTCCGATTTGCCCATCGGCGCGATGCTTTCGGAAGCGCTGAAAACCGGGCGCGCGCTGATTTTACTCGACGGCTTGGACGAGGTGAAAAACGTCAATTTGCGAAATACCGTCGTCGAGCGAGTGGTGGATTTCTACGCCTTCCATCGTCGAGCGGGAAATAAATTCGTGATTACCAGCCGCGTGGTTGGCTATCGAGAAGTGCGCCCTTCCGCGGAAGGCTTGGTGGAGTGTACCCTCGTAGATTTTGACGACGAAGAAATTTCGCAATTCGTCTCGCGGTGGACGGCGGCGCTGGAGCGTCAGGCGCAGGGAGATACGAAGGTCGCCCTTGCGGATGCTGCGGCGGATCGCCGCGAATTGTTGGACGCTATTCATCAGAATCCGGGGATTCGTCGTCTCGCCGCGACCCCTCTTCTCTTGACGATTTTGGCGTTGATGAAGCGCCAAGGCGTCACCCTCCCGGAGCGACGCGTACAACTCTACGACCAATATGTGACGACTCTCCTTTCGACTTGGAATCGCGCGCGGAGTTTGAGCGGGCGCGCGGCAGGACGCGATTTAGACGAGGTGCAGACGGTCCGCATTCTTGCGCCTCTCGCGTTGTGGATGCACGAGATAAGTCCGGGAGTGGGGCTGGTCAATCGGGAGGATTTGCGCCGCAAATTGGAGGAACTTTTCCGCGAACGCGGCGATGCGAACCCGGAAGCCGCAGCGCGTCAGTTTTTGCAGGATGTTCGCGAACATGCCGCGCTTCTGCTGGAACGGGGCCCGGGCGAATATGGATTTATCCACTTGACTTTCGAGGAATATCTCGCGGCGGTTGCCATTGCCATACGCGCACAGGGAGACGCAGCCTCCGTTGCCGATACGTTGATAAACCATCTCGGCGAGCAGGCATGGCGAGAAGTATCCCTGTTGACGATTGGCTATCTTGGCATTCGTCAACAATTGCCGAAGGTTGCCGGAGAAGTCATCGAGACCTTGATTAATTTACCGGAATCCCGTTTACCTTCCTCCGCGCTTCTGGCGGGCGAAGCGGTGTTAGATACATGGCCCGGCGGCGTTCCGCTTTCTTGCAAGCAGCACGTCGCGGAGGCGCTTCGAGGGGTGATGCAATCCGAGAATACGCCGCCTCTTCTTCGGCGGAACGCGGGACTTATTTTGGGGCGTTTGGGGTGGCGTCCCGAAGACTTGGACGAATTTTTGGAAGTCCCTCCCGGAATCTTTTTGCGGGGGTTGAAGAAAGAACCGGTGGAAATTCCTTATCCTTATTGGATTGCCAAATATCCGGTCACGAATCTTCAATTTGCGCGGTTTGTTCAGGCGGGAGGGTATCGCATGCGCGAATATTGGAGCGAAAACGGCTGGGCGTGGCGAGTTGGGACCTACGACGAGCGCACGCTGGGCGCAGTCGAACGCGATTGGCTGGACGCGCGCCCGCCGGAACGACGAAACGCGCCATATTATTGGCATAACATGGATATTGGCAATCCCATCTTTCCGGTTGTCGGTGTCTCGTGGTTCGAAGCCGAAGCATATTGCCGATGGTTAACTACTCAACAGCCGATAGATTCCATGCCGGAAGGATATGTCGTCCGCTTGCCGTTGGACAAGGAATGGGAACGAGCGGCACGCGGCAGCGACGGGCAGGAATATCCTTGGGGAGAGGGGTTTTTGAAAATCGCGGCAAATACGTGGGAAAGCGACCCGAACAGCTCTTCTGGCATCGGCGGGACAACGGCGGTATGCACTTTTCCGCAGGGCAAAAGTCCCGTTGGCGCGTGGGACATGGCGGGAAATGTTTGGGAGTGGATTAATTCGTGGTACGACGAAGACCGTCGCTATCGGGTCGTTCGCGGCGGTTCGTGGATTGGGTATCAATGGTTTGCTCGCGGTTCGTTTTGCAACTGGTCTATTCCGTTGATGTTCAATGATGACCTCGGCTTCCGCGTGGTTATCGCGCCAAAGACGGTATAATTCTTTCCGATGTCCTTACCCTCTCGAAATACGATTTTGCAAGCACTGGTTGCGCTCGCGTTGGGCGTCGCGATGTATTTCCTCGCCCTCTTCTTTTGGACGGCGACCGCGCCGACGCGCTACGCGGGACGGATTTTCCCCGGCGTTTCCGTTGCGGGGATAGACCTTTCCGGGAAGACTCCAGCAGATGCCGCGTTACTTTTGAGCCAAACGCTTACCTATCCCTACACGGGCAAAGTGGTCTTCCGAGACGGGGCGCAGGTGTGGGTTGCCTCTCCGGCGGAATTGGGGATGGTTTTCGACGCGGCGGCGACGGCGGAATCCGCGTTTCGCGTGGGGAGGTCGGGCGGAATCTTTTCCCGTTTGAAAAGTCAATGGCTCGCGCGGCACCAAGGCGTGAATCTCCCTCCGGTGATTATTCTGGACGAACGCGTCGCGTATCGCTATTTGCAGTCTCTCGCCTCGGAAATGGACACGCCGACGGTGGAGGCTTCGCTGGATATTCAGGGAACCGATGTCATTGCGCGGGAGGGGCAAATCGGGCGCGCGTTGAATGTGGATTTGACTCTCGTCTCTTTGGGCGCGCGGCTTCGCAGTTTTCAGGATGGAGAAGTGGCGCTGGTTGTGGAAGAAACGCCGCCCGTGCTGATGGATGTGAGCGAGCAGGCGGAAGAAGCCCGCGCGATTTTGAATGCCCCTTTGCGCCTGACTCTGCCGGATGCCGAGCCTGACGAACAAAGTGAATGGGTTTTCGATGCGCCCGCGTTGGCGAAGATGCTCCTCGTCACGCGCGTGCAGCGGGAGGATGGCGCGGAACTCCATGTATCGCTGGATGAGACCGCGCTGGCTGTCGCATTGTCGGATATCGCGGAAGAGGTGAACCGCGCGCCTGTCAACGCGCGTTTCGTCTTTGACGAGGAGACCCATCAACTGGATTTGCTGGAATCTGCCGTCATTGGCAGGACGGTGGACGTTCCCGCGACGGTCGCGAACATCAACGAAGAGATTACGCGTGGAATCCACGACATCCCTTTGGAGATGACCTATCAAGAGCCGGAAGTCCCCGATACGGCGACGGCGGGAGAATTGGGCATCCGTGAATTGGTCGTGGAGCAAACCTCCTATTTCTACGGGTCGAGTGTGGCGCGTATTCAGAATATTCAGGCGGCAGCGGCGCGTTTTCATGGGTTGTTGGTCGCGCCCGGCGAAGTCTTTTCGATGGGGGAGGCGTTGGGCGATGTGAGTTTGGATACTGGCTACGCGGAGGCGCTCATCATTTATGGCGGGCGTACCATCAAAGGAGTGGGCGGGGGCGTGTGTCAGGTGAGCACTACCCTTTTCCGCACCGTATTTTTCGGAGGATATCCCGTCATCGAGCGGCACTCGCACGCGTATCGGGTGCGGTATTATGAATTGACTGCCTCCGGCGCGGTGGACGAATCCCTCGCCGGCATGGATGCAACGGTTTATTTCCCGTTGGTAGATTTCAAATTCCAAAACGATACGCCCTATTGGATATTGATGGAAACCTATGTAGACGTAGCCGCGAGAAAATTGACCTGGAAATTTTATTCCACCTCGGACGGGCGTTCGGTGGATTGGCATACAAGCGGGCTGCAAAATGTCGTACCTCCGCCGGAACCGCTTTTCCAAGAAAGCGAAGAATTGGGGAAAGACGAAATTCGTCAGGTGGATTGGGCAGTGGAAGGCGCAGATGTTGTAATTACGCGTATCGTTTGGCGAAACGGAACGATTTTGTATCAGGACGAATTCAAAACCCATTACGAGCCTTGGCAGGCGGTGTGCGAATTTGGACACGGGACGAAGGACCCGGAAAAACTGGCAAAAAAGAAGAATCTTTGCCACTAGCATGGTAAAATACCGCTTCGTATATGGAGAATACTTATGGTCAATGAAGAATTACTCGAAATTTTGCGTTGTCCCGTTTGCGTGCAAGAGCAGAAAGGCGCGCTGACGTTGGTCAAAGAATCCTGGCTGGTATGCGAAAATTGCGGACGGAAATATCCCATCGTAGACGATATCCCCGTGATGCTGATTACCGAGGGAGATAAATGGATAGATACGCCTGTGGACTCCCTCCCCGTTCCGCCGCCGGAGCCGAAGTAGACGCGTGAATCCCTCGCTGGATGAATTGATTCTGGATTTGACGAGCGGAGAGGACTCTCGAGCGGAAGCAGCCGCGAAAGCCCTCGCCGAACGCGGACGGGACGCGGCGGATGCCCTTCGCCCTCTCCTGACTTCGGAGGACGCGGACACTCGTTGGTGGGCGCTGCGTACCCTCGCGGAAAGCGAAGCCTTCGACCTCGAGGATTTTTTGCGCGCCGTCGAAGATGAAGAGTCCGCTGTTCGTCAATGCGCGGCGCTGGGGCTGCTTCGTCATCCCGACGAACGCGCGATCCCCGCGTTGGTGCATGCTCTTCAAGATGAAGACCAACTGGTCTCTCGTATTGCCGGGGATGCTCTCGCCGCGATTGGAAAAGCCGCAATCCCCGCGTTGAGTGACTTTTTGGAAAAGTCCGCCTCCGAAAGTGCTGCGCAGCAGATGGCGCGGGTCAACGCGGTGCGCGCCCTAGCGGCGATTGCAGACCCTCAGGCGATTCCCGCGCTGATGCGCGCAAGCGAAGAAGGCTCGCTATTTATGCGCCATTGGGCAGAGGTTGGGCTGGAATCGCTTGGTCTCGATATGGTTTATATGAAGTTGGATTGACAACGATATGGATAAGATAAATTTTTCAAAATTTCTTGAGTCTCTCAAACGCCTTTCGATAGGGTGGGTGATTTTTGGCGTTGTGAGCCTGATTTTGGCAGGCGTGACCTTCGCGATGGCGAAGCATTTCGTGATGTCGTGGAGTCTCACGCAATTGCCCGGAATTGTCGTGCAGGAGGAAACCCAGACGGAGAATCTTCCGGCTGGGGAACCGACTCCGACGGAAGAGGTCGTTGCTCCTGAAGATTCGCTCCCTCCCGTATGGGATGGGGCGAGCCGCGTCACCGTCCTTTTCATCGGCTTGGATGAACGAGATTGGGAAGCCGAATCCGACGCGCCGCGTTCCGATACGATGATTCTCTTTACGATGGATCCTGTCAGCAAAACGGCGGGAATGCTTTCCATCCCGCGTGATATGTGGGTGGATATCCCCGGTTTCGGATACGGAAAAATCAACACCGCGTACGCCTTAGGCGAATCCTACAAATTGCCCGGCGGAGGTCCCGCGCTGGCAATGGCGACGGTGGAGCAGTTCCTGGGTGTGCCGATTCAGTATTATATTCAGGTGAATTTCCATGCCTTCGAAGAGGCAATTGATGCGATTGGCGGATTGGAAATTTGTCTTGACCAGACGATGTGGCTCGACCCCATTGGTCCGAAACCGAAGGAGAAAGTGAAACAAGGATGTCATACGCTCCCCGGATATTTGGTTCTCGCCTATGCCCGCGACCGAAAATCCACCAAAGGCGGTGATGTGGATAGGGCGCTTCGTCAGCAGAAGGTGATTATGGCGTTGCGCGATAAAGTCCTCTCGCCGGAAAATTTCCCGACGATGATTGCCAATGCGCCGGATATTTACGCCGAAGCCGAATCGGGATTGCGGATGAATCTCTCTTTCAACGATATTCTTCGCCTCGCGATGCTGGCGGAACAAATTCCGGTGGAAAATATCAAGCGGGGCGTGATTGATTTCGATATGGTCATCATGGATACCTCGCCGGACGGATTGTTCATCTTCAAGCCGATTCCAGACAAAATCCGCGTTCTTCGGGACGAAATCTTCACAGCCGGCGGCGCGCTCAGTCCGCAGGCGAAAGGCGAAACGCTCGACTTAGCGCGGGAGGAAGGCGCGCGAATCAAGGTGCTGAACGGCGCGTACGGAATCCCTCAGGCAACGGGATTAGCGGCGCGAACCCAGCAGTATTTCGCTTCGCAGGGATTGAATATCGTCGGCGTGGATAATGCGAACGAATTGCGTGACCAGACCAAATTGGTCGTACACGCTCCCTCGCTGTATGCGATGCGCTATTTCATGGAAGAAATCCCGAACCTGCGTGTAGTCTTCCGCGTGGACGCGGCGGCGGATTCGGATTTGGATTTGGTCGTAGGAAACGATTGGGCGTTGAACAACCCCATGCCGCCACAGTAATTCCCCTTTTTCGTTTCAATCTGCGCGGACTTTCAGAGTCCGCGCTTTTTCGTTAAGGCTGTTTGAATTTCAACCGGACGCTTCCCCAGTAGGATTCGCCGTTTTTGTCTTCGCAGAGGGGCGCGTGGATGTCAGAGACGGTTTCGCTTCCTCCGCCGATGCGAACGGTGTATGCGGTTTCCGGCATCATGGTGAAATCGGCGTAGCCGTCTCCGAGTTCGGGTTTGAGTCCGGTGTAGAAATGTTCTTCGCCGCCCTCCCACGAGACGATGATTTCCGCGCCGGCGACGGGATCCCCGTCCGAGTTTTGGGTGTAGACCATGAGCAGCCCTTCGGAAAGTTTGACGCTGCAAATTTCGTTCCGCGCGAGGAGAATGTAGGGTTTCCCCGGTGTAGGGGTCGGCGTCCGGGTTGGGCGCGGAGTCGGCGTGTTGGGGATTGTGAGTGTCGGTGTACGGGAAGGCGTGACGGTTTGGGTAGGCGTCGTCGGCGTATACCCTTCGGGAGGGATCGTTGGGGTTTGAAGGCGCGGAGTTCGGGTTGGAGAGGGGGGGAGCGTTTCAGGGAGATTCCCTTGTAGCGCATTGGCGAGGAGGGCTAAATCTCCGAGAAGTTGTGCGGAGCCTCCGCTCGCCAGAGTCCGCTGTGCCTGCATCGCGATAGCCTGAAGCGGATCCTCGTCTCCGAGAGAGAGAAGACGGGTTCGCGCGCGCTCTAAATCTCCATTGCTGCGATATGCGGCGGCAATTGCTGCGCGGTATTCATCTTTGAAATCCTCGCGAAGCAGCGAGGGAGGGGTGTCCACATATTCGACGGGAGAGAGAACCCACGCGTAGACGAGTCCCGCCGCAATTCCGAGGAGGAAGCCCGCGAGGGCGTGCCATGAAAAAGATTTCATGGCGAAATGTCTCCTTCCCGCGAGGTTCCCCATCGTTCCATCGCGGGATAGAGGGCTTCGAGCGCGGCAATATCTTCGGGGGAATAGTGATTTTCGCGTGCAAATGTCAGGGCTTGCGAGACGATTTCGGAGGGTGGAGCGGCACCGAGAAAGGCGAGTCGGCGCGCGGCGGCTTCTAAATCCTCTTCCGATTCGAATGTCTCCGCGACCATGAGGACATATTCCACGCGGTAATCTTCTCGGAGGGTATCGGGCGTCGTATCCACATAGGAAACAGGCGCGACCTTCCATCCGTAGAATATACCTGCGGCGATGCCGATTCCGAGCGCGATGAAAAATTGAGTCCAGCGGGACATGAGGGAAATCCTGTCTGTTACGAGGGAAATCCGAGCAGGGCTCCGGCGGCGCCCAGAAACGTCTGCGTACCGTTGCTGCTTTTCAGCCCTGGCGGGGTTTACAGTGTTCTGCCGCGCCGGTCCTGCCCGGATGGGAAAAGCATACTCGAATTGAGAGAGGATGTCAACGGAAAGACGCCGCCGCGCGCTATTCCTTCGGAAAGAGTTTTTTGTACAATTCTTCCAACTCTTTGGGATATTTCGTGACGGTGACGCGAATCGCCCCTTCTGAGGGTTTCTCGCCCTCTTTTTTCTGTGGAGGTGAGGGTTGTTGCGTATCCGTCTTGCTGGGAGGCTCTTGCGGCGGGTCTGGTTGTGTGGGGCAGGACATGGTCTTCTCCTGATTTCAATCCCGGTGCCAAGTCGTGTATTGGGAGTGCGTCTGACTTCAT
>CAZDGZ010000067.1:0-11033 GCA_964505165.1 uncultured Anaerolineaceae bacterium
ATCCGGACGTTCGAGTCTATCCTCCACCATGCGGACGGTTACTTCGTCCGGCACCAATTCGCCTTTGTTCATGTAGGCCTTCGCGAGTTTTCCAAGTTCGGTTTCGTTTTTCAAATTCTCGCGAAACAAATCGCCGGTTGAAATATGCGCCAAGCCCGTTTTTTCGGCAAGGATCTTCGCTTGCGTGCCTTTGCCTACACCGGGAGGACCTAAAAGAACAATGTATCTCGCCATAATCGCCTCTAACGCACTAGCAGGGAATCTTGGTAGCCGTGTAATTTCAGTTCCGCGTCAATGTTCATAAAGACATCGCGCACCACGCCGACGACGATGAGCAATCCGGCAGAGGAGACGAGGAATAATCCTGCGTTCCGTGAGCCGATGGGCATGAGGAACTGCAAAAGATACGGCAGCACTGCCACAAGTCCGAGGAAGAGCGCGCCCGGAAGGGTGATGCGCCGCTGGACTTTCGTAAGATAGCGTTGGGTCGGCGCGCCTCGGCTAACTCCGGGAATCTGCGCGCCCATTCGCTTTAGGTTCTCTCCATAGTTTTGTTGTGCGAAGAGAACATCGGTATAGAAGAAGGTAAAGACAACCACCATCAAGAAGTAGAGGAACCAATACGTTCCACTGCTGCCATTGAAGGTCGTTTGAACCCCCGCCGCCAGATTCGCCAGCCATTCTTTATCGGAGTTGATGAAGTAACTCGAAAGAATCGCCGGGAACTGCAAAATTGCACTTGCAAAGATGAGCGGGATCATTCCTGCGAGGTTGACCATGAGCGGAAGCGTGCCTTTGACCGGCATGGACATTCGATTGCCCATTCTTCGACCGGGGTACATCACCGGCACGTTTCGGCGTCCTTGCTGCACATAGACGATAGCAAAAATGGTCAGAACGAGGACGATAACGGTAAATCCGAGGATAAACCAACGATGTTCCTCGTCTCCCATCAGACGCACCAGATTCGTCGGGACACGAGCCACGATGCCCGCGAAGATGATGAGGGAAAGCCCTTGGTTGCGGATACCGTATTCCGAAATCAACTCACCTAGCCAGATGGCGAACATCGTTCCGGCGGTCATCACAAGGAGAACCGTCAGCGAAGGAAGCCAAAGGTCTTTCGTCCAGCCAAAGGGCAAAATCTGTGCGATTCCTGCCTGCCCCGCCAGCGAATTGAAGATGTTAACCTGACCGATTGCGGAGAGGGCTGCCATCGGGACAGAGAGGATATAAGTCCATTTTTCCATCCAGCGCTGCCCTTCGCGCGGGTCGTCTTCCATCTTCTTTTGCAGGGAGGGGATAATCGGCACAAGCAACTGTAAAATGATTTGCGCCGTAATATACGGGTAGACGCCCATCGAAAGGAGGGAAAATTGCGAAACCGTTCCGCCCGAAAGAAGGTCGAGGAAGTCGAAGAACGTGCCGCCCGCGCCTAACCCGGAACGAAATTGCGCCAGCGCCTGGAAATCCACGCCCGGAACCGGCACATTCGCCGCCACGCGATAGAGCGCCAAAATTCCGAGGGTCACAAGCAGTTTATGCCGAATGTCCTGTGACTTCCAGAGATAGCGCCATCCAGAAAAGGTTGATTTCATACGATGCTCCTCCAGCGCGGGCTATTGGATGATTTCCACGGAGCCGCCAGCGGCTTCGATTTTCGCTTTCGCGCCTTTGCTAATACGATGTACGCGAACGTTGAACGCAGCGTTCACTTCGCCTCGTCCCAAGATGACAACCGGTTTGCGCGGGTCGCGCAAAAGACGAGCCGCCTCGAGGGTTTCGGGAGTAATCTCCGCGCCTTTGTCGAAGGCTTCGGCAAGTTGGTCAAGATTCACTTCGTTGTACTCCACACGATTAATCGGCGTGAAGCCTTCACCACGCATGAAGGGGAGGCGGCGATAGAAGGGCAGATTTCCGCCCTGGCGATAGAGTTTGCCACCGCTTCCCGCGCGTGCGCCTTGACCTTTGGTTCCGCGTCCAGCCGTCTTTCCCTGACCGGCCGCGATGCCTCGCCCCACGCGTTTACGGTTCTTTTTGGAACCGGGGTTGGGTGCAAGATCATGTAATTTCATCGTTCGTTCCTACCTCTCACTTCGTCTCTTCCACCCGAACCAGATGCTGCACTTTCGTAATCATGCCGCGAAGGGCGGGAGAGTCTTCGTGTTCCACAGTTTGATTCATTCGCCGCAGCCCCAATGCGCGCACCGTCGCCTTTTGGCGTTTGGAATATCCAATGGGGCTTTTGATTAAGGTCACGCGCAAAACAGCGGGTTTCTTCTTTCTAGCCATGCTGTTTCCTCCGTTCCCAGAATGGCATCAGGGAGTGCGGGTCTTTGCCTCGGCGCGCGGCTTCTTCCGCAGGAGATTTCATCTGCTCCAGCGCGCGGAAGGTCGCCTGCACCACATTCAAGACGTTGTTGCTGCCCAGCGATTTGGTCAAGATGTCTTTCACTCCGGCGGCTTCGAGGACCGCGCGAACACCGCCTGCCGCGATAACGCCCGTACCGGCGGAAGCGGGTTTCAGCAGAACACGCGCGCCTCCCACCTTCCCCACTGCTTCGTGAGGAACAGTCGTACGGGAGAGGTTGACCGTGTGCATATTGCGGCGCGCTCGCTCGGAGGCTTTCCGCATCGCATCGGGGACTGCGTTGGCTTTCCCGACGCCCATGCCTACTTTGCCGCGTCCATCACCAACGATGACCGTCACGCGGAATTGGAAGCGGCGACCGCCTTTGACGACTTTTGCCACGCGGGCAATTTCGATGACGCGCTCGTCGAGTTCGTCCTGTTCGAATTCTTTTTCGTAATTAGCCATATCCTTCTCCAGTCAACCTAGAACTTCAGCCCGCCTTCGCGTGCGCCTTCCGCCAACGCTTTGACGCGTCCCATATAGCGGAATCCGCCTCGGTCGAAAACGACGGTGGTTATGCCTTTACTCTTGGCACGTTCAGCAATTGCCTCGCCAACGAGTCGGGCTTGTTCGGTTTTGGTCAGTCCTTTCATCTTTCCGCGCAATTCGCCGTCAATGGTCGAAGCCGCTGCCAGCGTGTGACCGGCTTCATCGTCAATGATTTGAGCGTAGATTTCGGTCAGACTGCGATAAACGCTCAGGCGGGGACGTTCAGGAGTCCCGGATATATGTTTTCGCACCCGGCGATGACGCCGAATACGAGCCGCGTTGCGATTTTTGATGCCCATACCTTACAATCCTTTCCCTGCTTTCCCGGCTTTATGGCGGACATATTCGCCTTCGTAGCGAATACCTTTGCCATGATACGGTTCCGGCGGGCGAACAGCGCGGATTTCGGAGGCAACCTGCCCCACCTTTTCCTTGTCAATGCCCATCACTTTGACTTTGCGGGCTTTCGGGTCTGCCTCGAAGGTGATTCCTTCGGGAGGCACGATTTCGACAGGGTGCGAGTAGCCCACGTTCAAGACAAGGTTTTTGCCGTTCAATTCCGCGCGATAGCCCACGCCGCGAATTTCAAGAGTCTTTTCAAACCCGGTATGTACGCCTTGAACCATATTGGCAATCACCGCGCGGGTTGTACCATGCAGCGCGCGCTCCGCAGGGGCATCGGACTTGCGAGTCACGATAATTTGTCCGTCTTCCATTGCAATGCTAATCAATGGAGAGAAGGCGCGCTGTAATTCGCCTTTGGGGCCTTTCACGTGTACAAAAGACCCTTTGATAGTCACCTGGACGCCATCAGGGATGACGACCGGCATGCGTCCAATACGAGACACTGTATAACCTCCTGCCTACCAGACTTTACAGAGAATCTCGCCGCCGACGCCCAGCGAGCGTGCTTTTTGTCCCGTCATCACACCTTTTGGGGTGGACAGGATGGCGACGCCCATGCCGGAGAGAACCCAGGGGATATCCCGTTTTTTGGTGTAAACACGACGTCCGGGGCGGCTTACGCGCTCCAGTCCGGTCAACACGGGTCGGCGGTTCCGCCGTTCGCCCACGTATTTGATTCGCAGCCGCAATACGGGCTGTCCGGGGCGTTCCCCTTCGACGACTTGGTATTTCTCTAGGTAGCCTTCTTCTTTCAAAATCTTGGCAATTTCCACTTTCATTTTCGAACTGGGCATTGCCACTTGACTTTGACCAATCATAATGGCATTGCGAATACGCGTCAGCATATCGGCAATGGGATCAGAAACACTCATGCTCTCACCTCCACCCAACTACCAAGAGGCCTTGGTAACGCCGGGGATTTTGCCTTCCAGCGCGAGTTCGCGGAAGCAAATTCTGCACAGCCCAAAACGGCGGATGTAGCCGCGCGAGCGACCACAACGCTGACAACGATTGCGCACCCGCGTAGGGTATTTGCGCCGCATCTCACGATATTGCATACATTTTTTTGCCATACTTACGCTTCCTTCTTGAAGGGCATGCCAAGCAGTTGCAACAAGGCGCGCGCTTGGTCATCGGTTTTGGCTGTCGTTACAATCGTAACTTCCATGCCACGCAGTTTGTCAATTTTGTCGTAATCAATTTCGGGCCAAATCAACTGGTCACGAAGCCCCAGCGTGTAATTGCCGCGTCCATCAAAGGCATTGGGGGAAACGCCGCGAAAGTCGCGCACGCGGGGCAGGGCAATGTTCATCAACCGGTCGAGGAAAGCCCACATTTTTTCGCCGCGCAGGGTTACTTTCGCGCCGATAATGCGTCCCTCGCGAAGTTTGAAGTTCGCGATGCTCTTGCGGGCTTTGGTCGTCACCGGTTTTTGTCCGGTGATGGTCGCGAGGTCATTGACCGCTGCTTCAAGGGCTTTGGGGTTGTCCATCGCCTCGCCGAGTCCGATATTGATGACGACTTTTTCGATGCGCGGCGCCTGCATAATACTTTTGTACTCGAATTCTTTCATCAGCGCCGGCACAACTTCTTTTTGATAGAGTTCTTGCATTCTGTTCATAATCTAGGCTCCAACTCGCGACTTTAGTCTATCAACGCCTGACATTTTTTGCAGACGCGATGTGCGCCTGTTTCGTCGCGATGCACAGCCACGCGGGTAGGCTGCCCGCATTTGGGGCAAACCAGCATCACGTTTGAAATGTCTATCGGTCCTTCGAATTTAATTCGTCCGGGGTTGATGGTACGTCCCTGGCTCTGCACCTGTTGTTGATGCTTGGTGCGGATGTTGACGCCCTGGACGACCACGCGGCGTTCTTTGACCAGAACGTTGATGACCTCGCCGCGTTTCCCTTTATCTTCGAAGCGACCGCTAATGACTTCTACCGTATCGCCTTTACGAATTTTTATATTCATTCTTTCGCTCCCATCCCGCCGGTTAAAGGACTTCCGGCGCAAGAGAAACGATCTTCATAAAGCCTTTTTCGCGCAATTCGCGCGCCACAGGTCCGAAGATACGAGTCCCTTTGGGGTTTTTGCCGTCATTATCCAGGATAACTGCCGCGTTATCGTCGAAGCGGATGTAGGATCCATCTTCTCGGCGCCATTCTTTAGAACAACGCACAACGACCGCTCGGACAATTTCACTTTTCTTCACCGAGCCTTGCGGAGCGGCAGATTTGACCGTCGCGACGACGACATCGCCGATGCGCCCGTAGCGGCGTTTGGAGCCGCCGAGGACGTGAATCACCAGCAATTCACGCGCGCCGGTGTTATCGGCAACTTTAAGACGCGATTCCTGCTGAATCATGGCTTATTCTCCTACGCCTGCGTCCGCGGTGCGTTTCTCGCGGCGGATGATTTTTTCCACCACCCAGCGCTTGTCGCGCGAAAGAGGGCGGCTTTCGACAATTTGCACGCGGTCGCCGATGTTGCAGCCGAGTTCGTCATGCGCTTTCACGCGTTTGCTGCGATGGACGACCTTGTGATACAACGGATGGCGGAAAGTTCGGGTGATTTCAACCACCACCGTTTTGGTCATTTTGTTGCTGGTCACGAAACCAGTCATACGACGACGATTGTTCATGCTGTTTCACCTTCCAATTCGGCTTGGATCTCGCGCTCTCGTAAAATCGTCATCATGCGGGCGATATCGCGGCGCAATGCACGCAAACGGTTCGTATCCGTCAACTGCCCTGTGACCTGCTGAAAGCGGAGTTTCATCAACTCTTCGCGAGCGTCCGCCAGTTTCGTCTCGATTTCACCAGTAGATAAGGCGCGGATTTCTTTCGGGTTCATGCCTGCTCTCCTGACTGCCGGGCGACGATTTTCGTCTTGACCGAAAGTTTATACTGGGCGAGGCGCAGTGCTTCGAGGGCGATATCCGCCGGTAGGCCGCCGACCTCGAACATAATGCGTCCGGGTTTGACAACTGCAACCCAGTATTCCACGTTCCCTTTTCCTTTACCCATGCGCGATTCCGCCGCGCGTTTGGTATAAGGTTTGGAGGGGAAAATGCGAATCCAGACTTTGCCTCGACGTTTCATCGCGCGCACGATGGCGCGGCGAGCCGCTTCGATTTGACGGGCGGAAACCCATCCGGGTTCGAGCGCCTGAAGTCCGAATTCACCAAAACTCACCTGAGCGCCGCGAAGGGATTTTCCCTTCATGCGCCCGCGCATTTGTTTGCGCCACTTAACTCGTTTCGGCATCAACATAATTCATTACCTCTCTTCACGAGCGACTACGCGCTGACGTACACGCCTTCGGTCGCTTCGGCTTTTTCTTCCGCATCCAGAGTCGATTCGCCTTTGTAGACCCATACTTTGACGCCAATGACGCCGTAGGTGGTCACGGCTTTCGCCTGAGCGTAGTCAATGTTCGCGCGCAGGGTCTGGAGGGGAACGCGTCCATCGCGGAGCCAAACGCGGCGAGCCATTTCTGCACCGCTCAAGCGCCCCGAAACTTCGACTTTGATTCCTTCCGCTCCCTGACGCATGGCTTGCTGGATGGCGCGTTTCATCGCGCGGCGGTAACTGATGCGGCGCACCAGTTGGTCGGCGATGTTGATGGCAATCAAATACGCGTCCGTATCGGGCGATTCCACTTCTTTCACATCCAGTTCGACTTTCTTGCCGACCAATTCTTCCAAGGCTTTGCGAATCTTCTTGACACTTTCGCCTTTACGTCCAATGAGAACACCGGGGCGAGCCGTGTGGATGGTCACTTTGATTTTGCCGGGGTAGCGCTCAATTTCCACGCGCGAGATTCCCGCGCGGTTGTTGAGGACCGACTCCGACAATCCTCGGCGGAGTTCTTCCACCTTTCGGTAGGAAGCAGAGCCGCCTTTGGAGGTCACGCCCATCAGCAAACTGCGGATGGCGATATCCTGATGAAGTTGTTCGCGGTATTGCGCGCCTTCGGCGAACCAGCGTCCTTGCCAGGGCTGGTTGATTTTGATGCGAAAACCAATGGGATGAACTTTACGACCCATAATATCTCCTTATGCTTCCCGCTCGTTCAAAATAATGGTGATATGCGAGGAACGGCGCAGTAACGGTTTGAACCGTCCGCGTGCGCCAAAACGACGCCATTTACGGGTAGGGGCTTCGTCCGCGTAAATCTTGGCAATGTAAAGGTCATCCCGACTAATGCCAAAATTTTCCTCGGCGTTGGCAATTGCAGAAGCCAGCAGTTTTCGCACCGGCTTCGCCGAACGTTTGGTAACAAAGCGCAGAATTTCCATCGCTTCGACAGCGTCTTTGCCGCGAATCAAATCCAGTACCAGGCGCACTTTTTGCGCGGAGACAGGGAAGAAGCGCAATTGAGCGCGAATATCGTGGGGATGGGTTTCAGCCATAAGTCAATCTCCCTATTTCTTCTCTGCCATGTGTCCGCGATAGGTGCGCGTGGGCGCGAATTCGCCCAGGCGATGCCCAACCATGTTCTCGGTGATGTAGATGGGAACATGGCGACGCCCATCGTGTACGGCAATGGTATGACCGACCATCTGAGGGAAGATGACACTCGCCCTGCTCCAGGTACGAATGACTTTCTTCTCGCCTTTTTGGTTCATTGCTTCGATTTTCATCAGCAATTTCGGGTCAATATAAGGACCTTTTTTCAACGATCGAGACATATCTTCCTCACTACCTTCTACCTGCGTTTCGCCTTGCTGCGATGGCGAACGATGTACTTATCCGTAGATTTATTGCGACGGGTCTTGTAGCCCAACGTGGGTTTACCCCAGGGCGATTTCGGTCCGGGCAAGCCAATCGGCTGGCGTCCTTCACCGCCTCCATGCGGATGGTCACGCGGGGTCATCGCGGAGCCGCGAACGGTCGGGCGGATACCCATGTGGCGTTTGCGTCCCGCCTTCCCCAGTTTGACGTTGCCGTGATCCACGTTGCCGACTTGTCCAATCGTAGCATAACAAGCCTGGCGAACCAATCGCACCTCGCCGGAGGGAAGGCGAACCTGTGCATAATCGCCTTCTTTTGCGAGGAGTTGCGCCGCCGCGCCCGCCGAGCGAACCATCTGTCCGCCGCGTCCCTCTTTCAACTCGATGTTGTGAATCATCGTGCCGACGGGGATATTCGAGATGGGCAAACTATTGCCGGGGCGGATTTCCGCATCCGGTCCCGAAAGCACTGTATCGCCGACTTTCAATCCGAGGGGAGCGATAATGTAGCGTTTTTCGCCGTCCGCGTAGAAAAGAAGGGCGAGACGAGCGGTGCGGTTCGGGTCGTATTCAATCGCGGCAACCCGCGCGGGAATTCCGCGTTTATCGCGTTTGAAATCCACGATGCGAATGTAGCGGCGATGTCCACCGCCGCGATGTCGAACGGTCACACGCCCGTAGGCGTTGCGTCCGCCGCTTTTGCGAAGCGGAACGATGAGAGAACGTTCCGGTTTCGTTTTGGTAATTTCTTCAAAGGTGTAGCCGGTCATTCCACGTTGACCGGGGGTCACCGGTTTATATTTTTTCACAGGCATCACTGCACCCCTTCGAAGATTTCAAGCGATTGTCCTTCCGCCAGGGTGACGATCGCCTTTTTGTATCCAGATTTCCGAACCATCAAACGGCGGCTTTGAGCGCGGCGTCCGCGCTTCGCCGGGACGTTGATGATATTCACGCGAACCACGTCCACGTTGAAAAGTTTTTCCACGGCATCCCGAACCATCCTCTTGGTCGCGTCTTTGGTGACGACGAAGGTATACTGGTTCAATTTGCCCGATTGGAAGTTGGACTTTTCCGTAATCAGCGGTTTGCGAAGGACATCGTAAATCGTAGTCATGCGCCGCCTCCTATCCTAAATGCGCTTTCAGAACGTCCAAAGTCTTCAGCGGCAAGACCAGTTTGTCATAACCCAAAAGGTCGCGGATGTTCAGGTATCCTGCCAGCAGCACTTTCACGTCCGGGATATTATTTGCCGAGCGGATGGCGACCTCGTAGGTCTCATCTTTTTCCGGCATCAAGACCAGCGCGCTCGCATCGCCGACGAGGGCGTTCATCGCCTCCGCCATCAGGCGGGTTTTCGGTTCGGCGAGGGACAACTCGTCCACAACAACGACTTCGGCTTCCGAGGCTTTGACGGAAAGCGCCGAACGGAGTGCCGCGCGTCGCATCTTGCGAGGCATGCGCTGGACGTAACTTCGAGGACGAGGGGTATGCACGCGTCCGCCGCCGACCCATTGGGTGGCACGAATCGAGCCTTGGCGTGCGCGTCCCGTTCCTTTTTGACGCCAGGGTTTGCGTCCGCCGCCGGAAACCTCGCCGCGCGTCTTCGTTTTATGCGTGCCCAGACGAGCGTTCGCCATTTGGCGGAGATATGCCTGGTGCATCAAATCCACGTTGACGGGGGCTTCGAAAATTTCCGCCGGAAGTTCCACCTGGCGCAATTTTTTCCCTTCGATATTCAAGACATCTACTTTCATTGCAATTGCTCCCATTCCCTCAGCGCCTATTGCTTACGCGCCGCTTTAATCATCACAAGCCCGCCCTTTGCGCCGGGAATCGAACCGTTCACGCCAAGGAGGTTGCGTTCCGCATCCACAAGGACGACTTTTAGGTTCTGGGCGGTTACGCGTTGATGACCCATGTGACCGGGGCCGCGAGAACCCTTGAAGACACGCCCAGGCGTCGAGCCTGCGCCGCGAGACCCGGGGGCACGCTGACGGTCAGATTGACCATGCGTCTTCGGTCCGCCGCGGAAACCGTAGCGTTTGACGCCGCCTTGAAAGCCTTTCCCTTTGCTTACGCCGATGACATCCACGCGCTCGCCAACGGAAAAAGCATCTTCGACGGTGATTTTGTCGCCAATTTTGACTTCGGGGGATTTCGCGCGAAATTCGCGCAGATAACGCAGAGGGGGCAAATCATTGGCTTTGAGATGTCCGCGTTCCCCGCCCGTCAGACGTGTGGGGCTCACTTCACCAAAGCCAAGTTGCACCGCAGCGTAGCCTTCCTTTTCAGGGAGGCGAATCTGGGTAACATAGCAAGGCCCAGCCTCGATGAGCGTCACGGGAATTGCCGCGCCATTTTCATCGAAGATCTGGGTCATGCCAATCTTCTTGCCTATCAGCCCTTTAAACATACTCGGTTTTCTCCTTGTTCAAAAAGTGTCGAGACTGTCAGCCTGGGCTTAGGCTGCATCATCTCCAAAGCCACGCAGTCAGACGGACTGCCGGAGAGCATGGGATTTCGGTCTCCGCACAGAACCGCTCTTGCGCCGCCCGTAAAAACCCCGCCAACCAACTTACACGGTCGGCAGGGTTCTCTTCGCAAAGGTCTTAGATTTTGATTTCGATATCTACGCCCGCAGGCAAATTGAGACGCATCAGCATATCAATGGTTTTGGAATCCGGATCCAAGACATCAATCAGACGGTTATGAGTCCGAATTTCAAAATGCTCATGCGAATCTTTGTCAATGAACGTAGAGCGCCGTATTGTAAACCGTTCTTTCTTTGTTGGCAAGGGTACGGGACCAACAACTCGCGCGCCGCTGCGTTCTGCGGTGTCTACAATGCGTTTCGCGGACTGGTCGAGTACGCGATGATCATACGCCTTAAGGCGGATACGAATCTTTTGCTTTGCCATCAACTCACCTATTCAATGATTTCGGTAATCACACCCGCGCCGACGGTCAAACCGCCTTCACGAATGG
>CAZDGZ010000068.1:0-6828 GCA_964505165.1 uncultured Anaerolineaceae bacterium
GAAAAGGGTCGCGAGCGCGCCCGTGCCCAAAATCAGAACATCCATCGCTTACGACTCAATCGAGTTCAAGAACGCGTTCCACGCGTCGTCTTTCATCGCTACGCTATGCTCTTCTGCCGGGAAGGTTTTCTCCTCCACATCCCGAATATACGCGCGGAATGCTCGCTGCATTTCCTCGTGAAAATTCGCATATTTCTTGACGAATTTCGGCGTAAATCGGTCGAAAAGTCCGAGCATATCGTGCGTGACGAGTACCTGCCCGTCGCAGCCCGCCCCCGCGCCGATTCCAATCGTTGGGATTCGGAGAGATTTCGAGATATATTCCGCCAACTTCGCGGGGACAGATTCGAGGACGAGACTAAAGCATCCCGCTTCTTCGAGGGCTTTCGCGTCTTCATACAGACGTTTTGCAGCGTCTGCCGTTTTGCCCTGTGCGCGAAACCCTCCCAATTGATGCACCGACTGCGGTGTGAGTCCGAGATGCCCCATTACAGGAATTCCCGCGCCGACAATCGCGCGGACGACCTCCAGGCGTTCGCGTCCGCCTTCGAGTTTCACCGCGTCCATGCCGCCTTCCTGCAAAAAACGTCCCGCGTTGCGGACGGCTTCCGTCACGGAGACTTGATAGGAGAGAAACGGCATATCCCCGATGAGCAGCGCGGCATGTGCGCCGTTGGCGACCGCGCGGCAATGATGAATCATATCGTCCATCGTGACGGGGAGTGTGTTCTCGTATCCCAGCACGACCATTCCAAGCGAATCGCCGACCAAGATAGAATCCACCCCTGCGCGGTCTATCGCCAACGCGGTAGGGTAATCATACGCGGTAAGCATGGTAATCGGCTCGCCGCGTGCCTTTTTTTGGGCAAAAGAACGAATCGAAACCTTTTTTCGCGGAGCAGAAGACTCTGCCTTCGGCGTTGTCGTAGACATGGTATCCTCCTCTTTCGGTAGGAGCCGTTCCGGCCGCCCCCTCTCTACTGCCGGTTCAGCCGAGAAAAAAATGTACGCTGCCCGTCGCGCTCCGAGACGATACGCGCGGGCATGGGTATTATAACGAGAATTTTCGCTTTTGGAATAAAGAGGCAAGCCTATCTCCCCGTTTTGCCAAGCATCGAATGCTTCTTCGACGCGAAGTAAATCGTTTTATAAAAAACTCCGTTATAATAATCAAAACGTGCATTCAAAAGGAGTCTCTCATGCGGCGATTTTTCGGTTTCACCCTCGGAATACTAACGGGCGCGGTCATCGGCTCGACGATTGCCCTCCTCCTCGCGCCGGAATCGGGCGAGGCGTTTCGGCGTCAACTCATCGAACGCGGCGAAATCCTCCGCACGGAAATCCGCGAAGCGGCGGCGGCGCGTTAAATTGAGCTCCGAGAGCGTCTCGAAACGCTCCGAACACCCCCCTCCGTTTAGAAAAGAAGCAGGGAATAAAATTCTCCCGCGAGCGCCATACACCGCCCGTACTCGGCGCGCGCGGCAATCAAGTGAATGTTTTGCTCGACGGCTTGCATACGCAAGTCGTCGTTTTTTAAGGCTCGCACAACGGCATCCGCCAAATCGCGCGGGTCAGCAGGATTGATAAGAAATCCATTTACGCCCGGCGTAATCCATTCTCGAATGGATTCCAAGTCTCCCGCAACAGGGAACGCGCCGCACGCCATCCCCTCCAAGAGGGAATTCGGCGTACCGTCATGAATACTCGGCGAAACGACGACCTTCGAGCGGCGAAACCACGCGGCAAGTTGCGGACGAGGCAGCGGCGGGAGGAGAGTCACCGCCTCCGCAATGCCGAACTCTTCAATCCATTTTTCCGCCAGCGGCTCTCCTGCCATCGCAGGGCAGACGAATTTCGCTTCAGGAAGTTCCTCCAAAATCAGCGGTATCGCTTTGAAAAAGGTATCGTTTCGCACATAGTTGCGAAACCCGCGCGGGTTGATGACAAGCATCCCCGCAGGTTTGAGTTCCGGCGGAAAGAAAACTCCTAAATCCAGCCCGCCATTGCCGGGAAGGACAATCGAGGGGCGCGACGCGGGAAATCCCCATGATTCTGCAAGACGGATATCGCGGCGGCAGTCTGCATGAAGCGCGTCGGCCGCGCGAAGGGTCGCGCGGGTCGCGTGGCGCATCATCAGCGAGGCAGTCGCGTGGAGGGTGAAATCGTTTCCCCAAACGGATACCACCAGCGGAGGAAATTCTTTCGGCGCAAGACGTTTCGCCGCTGCCGCGAGCATCCCCTCGAATGGGATTCGCATCGCGTGGACTAAATCGGGCTGCACTCGGCGGATTATCTCGTTCAATCGGCGCGCCGCGCGCGGCAGGGTCGCAGGACCCAACCAATGACGCGCCGCCATCCGGGCAGGGAGCATTGCCGCGCTCCAGAAAACGGACTTCCGCGAGGCGGAATCTCTGGAAGGGAGAGTCTTCGCCCTGCTCAACGCGACCGGAATGAAGTCCAGAGAGCGCAACGGCATATCCGGCATGCAGGGAAAGGTAGACACCAGAGAAACCTCTTCCCCGCGCGTCGCCCAGTATCGAATCCAATTTAAAGCGATAGGAGAACGTCCATCTGCGACGAAAAGAATACGCATGGAGAAAATATACCAACAAAGCGCGGGCCTGCCAAGTTGCCCAATCTATGAAGGCATAGTATAGTTAACCCGAAAATTTTCAGGACTTTTTCTCTTTTGGCGGTTGTATGGCAAAACGACAACGAAAATCCCAACACAACGACTCTTCGGAGCGAAAATTTCCAACGGAAATTGTGGTTGCGCTCTTCGGGCTATTAGGTGCGGCAATTACCGCGTATTTCGGCTACCTTCAATCGCGCGTTCCGTATGAAATCGCCGTCCACGCGACGCAGACGGCGGAGGTCCGCGCGACGAATTTCGCGATGACATTGACGTTCGCCGCGCCAACCGCGACGACACCCGCGCCCGCGCCGCCCACCCCAACGCGTCTCCCCACTCAAACGTTCACGCCCCGCCCCTCTGCAACCCCAACGGCGACCGGCGCTCCCGAAGGGCTGCGCTATTGCATCAACGCCTACCGCGTGAACGTCCGCGCGGGTCCCGGACGGAATTACGCGGTCGTCGGAAATCTCACCGGCGACGATTGTCTCTTCTTCGACGCGAGCAACGAAGACGGCACATGGCTCCGCATCGCGGCGTATCAACGAGACGAACAATACCGCGCGCTCAGCGGCGCGTGGATTTACAGCGAATTGCTGGGGCTGTACGGCGAGGTCATTGATTTGCCCGCCGTCACGCTCACCCCTACCCCAACCCTCACGCCTAGCGTCACGCCGACGGCAACGTATACCGCCACACCGACAGCGGAGGGCTGAACGACTTCATGGTTTGGTAGTTCGGCGGCGAAAAAGAGCAAGGCAAAACGCCGCTTTCTTAAAAATCTATCTCTTGCGAGGAAAAGAATGAAACAAATTTGTGTTATCGGCGTCGGCTATGTCGGTTTGGTAACCGGCGCATGCTTCGCCGATTTAGGAAACCGCGTTATCGCGCTAGACGTAGACGAAAAACGCATCGAGAATCTCAACAAAGGGATTCTGCCCATTTACGAACCCGGGCTGGAAGAATTGGTCGAGCGGAATGTCAATGCCGGGCGACTCTCCTTCACCACCTCCTACAAAGAAGCCCTCGACGGGACGGAATTCGCGTTCATCGCGGTCGGGACGCCCTCCGGCGTCAACGGCGAGGCGGATTTGCAATATGTCGCCTCCGCCGCGAAATCGGTCGCGGAAAATATGACCGCGCCCGTCATCCTCATCAACAAATCCACCGTTCCTGTCGGCACAGGCGATTGGGTTGCGGATATCGTCAAACGTTCCCAGCCCGAACCCATTGATTTTTCCGTCGTTTCGTGCCCTGAATTCCTGCGCGAAGGCTCCGCTATCAGCGACTTCATGCACCCGCACCGCACCGTTCTCGGTTCGATGGACAAAGAAGCGGCGGAAAAGGTCGCGCAACTCCATCTTCCCCTCCGCGCGCCCATTATGATTACCGACCTCCGCACGGCAGAGATGATAAAATACGCGTCCAATGCGTTCTTGGCGACGAAAATCTCCTTTATCAATGAAATCGCCAACATCTGCGAAGCCCTCGGCGCGGACGTGAAAGAGGTCGCGGCCGGCATGGGCTATGACAAGCGCATTGGGCCCATGTTCCTCGATGCCGGACTTGGATGGGGCGGCTCTTGCTTCCCCAAAGATGTAAAAGCCCTGGCATACATGGCTGCCGAAAAAGGACGGCATCCGCAATTGCTGAACGCGGTCATGGACATCAACGCCGACCGCCGCCGCATGGTCGTCTCTCATCTCGAAGAGATGCTTGGCGGGCTGAAAGGCAAAACCGTCGGACTTTTGGGACTGGCGTTCAAGCCCAACACCGACGACATGCGCGACGCGCCCTCCATTGACATCGCCAACTACCTTACCGCTGCCGGCGCAAACGTTCGCGGCTACGACCCCATCGCAATGGAAAACGCCGCGCGGATTATGCCCGGCGTGACAATGGCAAAAGACCCCTACGAAATGGCAGAAGGCTGCGACGCCCTCGTCGTCGTCACCGAATGGAACGAATTCAAACAACTGGATTTGGAACGCGTCAAAGACAAAATGAAGCAGCCCGTTCTCTTCGACGGACGAAACATCTACGACCCCGCCCGTGTGCGCGAACTCGGATTCACCTACCGCGCCGTCGGAAGAGGCTACTAAAACATCCCCCGAATCACCGGCAGGCGCGGAGGGGGCGCGTCTGCCTCTTTTTTTCTTATGAACCAAACCCCTCCCGTTTGCGATTACGAAGGCTCCGATTATCAAACCTCGTTCTGGGAACGCGGCGGACGCGCCTACGAGGATAGAGCGGAAGCCATCGCCATTCGACATCTTCTCCCCCGCGAGGGCGGGATTCTCCTCGAACTCGGCGCGGGCGCAGGACGAAACACGACGCGCTACGAAGGCTACGAAAAAATCGTCCTCCTCGATTATTCGCGCACCCAACTCGCACAAGCGCAAGAACGCCTCGGACGAAGCGACCGCTATCGTTACGTCGCGGCGGATATTTACCGCCTCCCCTTCGTAGAAGGACTCTTCGACGCGGCAACGATGATTCGCACCCTCCACCACATGGCAGACGCGCCCGCCGCCCTCCGAGAAACGAGACGCGTACTCCGTCCCCATGCGCCGTTTCTCCTCGAATTTGCCAACAAGCAAAATCTCAAAGCCATTTTGCGCTACGCGCTCAAACGGCAAGAGTGGAATCCCTTCTCCCCGGAGCCGGTGGAATTCGCCGCGCTGAATTTCGATTTCCACCCCCGCGCAATTCGGGAGTGGCTCGCGGAAAGCGGCTTCAAACTCGAAAAGATGCGTACCGTCTCCCATTTCCGCGTGGCAATGCTCAAACGCATATTCCCCGCATCGTTCCTAGCATTTCTCGATTCTCTCTTCCAATGGACGGGCGAATACTGGCAACTGACTCCCTCCGTATTCACCTTAAGCCGCGCCATCGGCGAAACGCCTGTCGCCGCAAAGGACGCGTTCTTCCGATGTCCTGAATGCGGGCACGCGCCCCTCGAATCACGCGAAGAAGCGCTCCGCTGCCCCTCATGCGGAAAACGCTATCCGATTCGAGATGGAATTTACGATTTTCGGGGAGACTAACGGCTGAGGGTCACAATCAGGCTGAACAACGCCACTCCCATCGTCGTCCAGAAAAGAACGCTTTCCGGCGCGCGGGAAAGCATTTGGGAGAGGCTTTCCTCTTCCCAAGGAGACATCGCACGCGGACGAGTAATCCGCTCCCGACTTCCGAAGAGCGCCTCGTGCAAGACATCTACCGATTCGGGGCGTTTGTCGGGATGCAGCGCCATCGCCCACAGGATAATCTCCTCCGTCCGAGGGTGAATCGAGGGGTTGATTTGGCGAGGCGGAATCAGGCTTTCGGGATTGAGAAAACGCTGCCGCGCATCCACCGGCGGTTCATTCGTCAAAAGGTGATAGATGGTCGCGCCGAATGCGTAAATATCACTGCGGACATCCGTGTGGGACCCATCCCCTCCGTATTGCTCCAACGGCGTATAAAGCACCGTTCCCTGCCCCTGAATGACAGTAATCGTCATTTCGTCGGGGAGCATGACCTTGACCAATCCAAAATCCACCAGTTTGAGCAAGCCGTCAGGGGTGAGTTTCAGGTTGCTAGGTTTGATATCGCGGTGAACGATGGGAGGTTCCTGATGATGAAGGTAGACCAGCGCGTCGAGGAGTTGGCGCGCCCATCCCAAAACCGTTTCTTCGCCCAGAAAACGCTTATACCGCCGCGCTTCCAGCACCATCGTCCGCAAATCTTTTCCCGGAACATAATCCATCACGAGATAGTCTCGCGCTCCGGTGGAGAAGAAATCGGAGACTTTGGGGAGATTTGGGTGATCGAGACGCGCGAGAGTCGTCGCCTCGCGGAAGAACTGCTGACGCGCCTCCTCCAGAATGCGTTTCGGGAGAGTTTTATCGTGTTCGACCTCTTTGAGCGCGCAAAGCCGCCCTTCCAGACGCAAATCGTCCGCGAGGTAGATATTTCCCGTTCCCCCCTCTCCGATGCGTTTGCGAATCTTATAACGTCCGCGAAGAACGTCCCCGGAACTTAGCGGGAGAGGCATCCATACTCCATTGAGACCGTCTGAGGAAAGCGCAGCCAAAATGAGTTTCGGCGTAAAGGCTGCACAAAAGGCGGTTTTCTGCTATATTATAAACGTCTTTCTTCATTTTCCCGAACCTGATTTTCGACAGGCGAAACATCGGCTCGGCAAATAAGAA
>CAZDGZ010000068.1:6928-10595 GCA_964505165.1 uncultured Anaerolineaceae bacterium
AAGAAATTCGAATATCTTTCTGAGCCGCGAAACGGCGAAACATCTCCCGAAAGGTCGAGGAATGCGGCTACTCGGAAAGACCGGCTTTGGTTCAACGACATGATGATTCCCGTAGAAGATTCTCCCCTGCTGATTGCCCAAGAAGGTCCCCTGGAAGGGGAACGCTGGGCGGTAGACAAAACTCTCATTCTCGGACGCGATTCCACCTGCGGCATCGTCATCCCTGAACGGCAAGTTTCGCGCTATCATGCACGGATTACGCCCACAGAGGAGGGCGTAATTTTGGAGGATATGGGAAGCAAAAACGGCACATACCGAAACGGCGAAAAAATCAATACGCCTGTCGCCCTTCAAGATGGAGATACCATACAAATCGCGCTGGCACAGCAATTCACCTTTCTTACCTCCGACGCGACACTCCCTCTCGATGCAACCCCGCGCCGTTCAGGACGCCTTGTCATCGAAGAGCGCTCACGGCGCGTATGGGTCAATCAGCAGCAAATCACGCCGCCCCTCTCCGCACAGCAATTCCGCCTTTTGTGGGCTTTGTACGAACAGGAAGGCGAGGTCGTGTCCCGTCCCGCGCTCATTGCCGCCGTGTGGGGAGAAGACCAAATGATGGGAGTCTCTGACCAGGCACTCGACGCGCTCGTCCGTCGGCTGCGCGACCGGCTCGCCGCACTCGACCCAGAACACCAATATATCGTCACGGTTCGCGGGCACGGAATCCGCCTGGATAACGAGGAATGATTCTCCCCGCGTAAATTTTCCTATTCCAACCCCTGATTTTTCGAAGATACTTTCCCCTTAAAAAGGGTCACACCTTCTCCAAAATCTCCCGCGTGGAGGGAAAGGCGAGAGGGTCATAGAGAGTCTTCCAAGTTCTCTATCCAGCCTTCGGTTAAAGCCTCGGCCTGCTCCAGCACGGTTCGGGTGGCTTTTTCCTGTTTGTCGGGGGGATAGCCGTATTTCCGCAAGATGCGCTTGACCAGCACGCGCAGCCGGGCGCGGGCGCTTTCGCGCTCCGTCCAATCAATGCTAATGTTGTTGCGGACGGTTTTCACCAGTTCCTGGGCAATCGTGCGCAGGGTTTCGTCGCCCAAAACCTGCACGGCGCTGTCGTTGGTTTCCAGGGCGTCGTAAAAGGCCAGTTCATCCTCGGTCAGGCCGAGGTCCTCGCCGCGGCGGTCGGCTTCCCGCATCTCCTTCGCCAACTGGATGAGTTCTTCGATGACCTGAGCCGCTTCGATGGTGCGGTTCTGATAGCGGCGCAGGGCGTTTTCCAGCAGTTCGGAAAAAGCGCGCGACTGCACCACGTTCTTGCGGCGGCGGGTGCGGATTTCATCCTCCAGCAGGCGGCGCAGGGCTTCCACGGCCAGGTTGCGCTGCGGCATCCCGCGGATTTCGTCCAGGAATTCATCGGAGAGGATGGAAATATCGGGCTTGGGCAATCCGGCCAGGGAGAAGATGTCCACCATGCCCTGCGGGACGATGGCCTTGTCCACGATTTGACGGACGGCGTGATCCATGTCTTCCGGGTCGCTGCCGGAAGCGGGCGTCTTCTTCGCCAACGAAGCGCGGACGGACTGGAAGAAAGCCACCTCGTCCCGAATGCGGAGCGCGTCCTCGTGCGGGACGGCCAGCGCAAAGGCTTTGGAGAGCGCAGTCACGGCGCGTTCCAGCCGCTGGCGGCCCTTTTCCTGCGCCAGGATGTGTTCCACTGCTTCGGCCAGCAAGGTGAGACGCGCCTCCGACGGCCCCTGCGTCCAGGCCGACCAATCGAAGCCGTGAAACAGCGTTTTGCAGACATCGTATTTTTCCAGCATCAGGCGGACGGCTTCGCTCTGGTCAATGGCGGTGCGTCCCGTGCCGCCGCTGGCGGTGTAGGTCGCCAGCGCCTGTTTGAGTTCGTAAGCCAAGCCGATGTAGTCCACCACCAAGCCGCCGGGTTTGTCGCGGAAAACGCGGTTGACGCGGGCGATGGCCTGCATCAGGGTGTGGCTGCGCATGGGCTTGTCCACGTAGAGGGTGTGCAGGGGCGGCGCATCGAAGCCGGTCAGCCACATATCGCGCACCAGCACGATTTTGAGGGGGTCATCCGGGTCGCGGAAGCGGTTCGCCAGCATTTCGCGGCGGCGCTTATCGCGGATATGGGGCTGCCACTCGGCGGGGTCGGCGGCGGAGCCGGTCATCACCACTTTGATGACGCCCTGCCGGTCGTCGTCGCTGTGCCAGTCCGGGCGCAGGGCGGTGATTTTCTCGTACAGGGAAACGGCGATGCGGCGGCTCATGCAGACCACCATCGCTTTGCCTTCCAGGGCTTCCTGGCGGCGCTCGAAATGGGTGACGATGTCCTGCGCCACCAGTTCCAGGCGTTTTTCCGCGCCGACGATGGCTTCCAGTTGCGACCATTTGGTCTTTTGTTTTTCGCGCCGCGCCACCTCTTCGGCTTCGGTGACTTCTTCGAATTCGCGGTCAATCTTCGGGCGTTCGCGCTCGTCCAGGGCGAGTTTCGCCAGGCGGCTTTCGTAGTAAATCGGCACGGTAGCGCCGTCTTCCACGGCGCGCTGGATGTCGTACACGCTGATGTAATCGCCAAAGACGTGGCGGGTGTTGCGGTCATCCAGTTCGACCGGCGTGCCGGTAAAGGCGATGAAGGAGGCGTTGGGGAGGGCATCGTGCAGGTGACGGGCGAAGCCTTTGATGAAGCCGTACTGGCTGCGATGGGCTTCGTCGGCGATAACCACGATGTTCTTGCGCTCGGAGAGCGTCGGATAGGAATCCCCTTTCTTTTCTGGGAAGAATTTCTGGATGGTGGTGAAGACCACGCCGCCGGATTCAACCGCCAGCAGGCGGCGCAGGTCGGCGCGGCTGGCTGCCTGGACGGGCGTCTGCCCCAGCAGTTCATGGCAACGGGAGAACGTGCCGAAGAGCTGGTCGTCCAGGTCGTTGCGGTCGGTGAGCACCACGAGGGTAGGGTTTTTCATCGCCGGGTGACGGGCGATGCGTCCGGCGTAGAAGGCCATCGTCAGGCTTTTACCCGCGCCCTGCGTATGCCAGACGACGCCCACGCGTCCATCGCCGGGTTCGCCGCCGGGACGGCCTCCGGCGCGGTACACGCCCCCGCGTTCGCGCAGGATTTCTTTCGAGGCATCCAGCCCGGCGGCGCGCAGGGTTTCCTCCACTGCGACCTGCACGGCGTGGAACTGGTGGTATCCGGCAACTTTCTTGACGGCATCCTCGCCGCCGATGTTCTCGAAGACGATGAAATCCCGCAGCAGGGCGAGGAAGCGCCCTTTCTCGAAGACGCCTTGCAGGAGCACCTGCAATTCCGGCAGGGTGGAGGGCGCCAAATCCCGCCCGCCAATTGTGCGCCAGGGCTTGAACCACTCCCAGCCGGAGGAAAGCGTCCCCAGGCGGGCTTCCACCCCGTCCGAGATGGCGAGCAGGGCGTTGTCATCGAACAGCCCGGGGATTTCGGCTTTGTAGGTCTGCAACTGCCGGTAGGCGCGGCGCAGGGTGGCTTTTTCGTCGGCGGGGTTCTTCAGTTCGATGACCGCCAGCGGCAGCCCGTTGACGAAGAGCACCACATCCGGGCGGCGGTTGTGACGGTTTTCGATGACGGTGAACTGGTTGACGGCCAGGAAATCGTTGTTTTCGGGATGCG
>CAZDGZ010000069.1:0-1357 GCA_964505165.1 uncultured Anaerolineaceae bacterium
ATCGGCGGCCATCTCGGAAATGTCATCGGGCTGCGCATGGTGTACTTCGTTTCCGCAGGATTGTTCGCGATATCCGCTTTCTTCATCTTTCGCCTTCCTCCGCAGCCGATAGAAAAACATTCCGCCCCCGGGGAAACCCACTTCGACCTCTTGCAGAACAGCCGTTATTGGGGATTTCTCGCCTTGAGCCTCTTCGTGATGTTTTCCATGTACCTGCCCCAGCCGCTCACGCCGAATTTCCTCCATGAGATTCGAAACCTTTCGCTGACGGAAATCGGCAAACTCGGATCCGCCGCCGGATTCGGAAACGCGATGTTCAACCTCGCCCTCGGCGCGCTGGAACCCCGAATCGGATTCGCACTCGGACAGGCGTGTGTGTGGTTCTTCTCGTTCATCATCTGGAAAGCGGAAAGCGTTCCCTTCCTGGCGCTGGGATACTTCCTCCTCGGCGGATACCGCGCATCTCGTCCCCTCGCGACCGCGCAAGTGCGCTCGTTGGTACATTCCGCGCAAATGGGATTGGCATACGGCATCACCGAAACGGTCAATGCCTCCCCCATTATCTTCGCCCCCATCCTCGCGGGATACCTTTACGAGCAAAACCCATTTACGATTTATCCCATCTCACTCGGATTGATTCTCGCGGGCATCGCCCTGACTCTCTTCTTTGCGCCGCGCCGCACCGCGCGGCAAATCCCGGAAACCGCGGAAGTGTAAGATGCTCCAAGTCGTTTCGTTTACCCTCGGTCCCGTTGCGACCAACGCGTATCTCCTCGCGGACACCGAAAGCGGACTCGCCGCCGTCATTGATCCCGCGTGGGACGGTGCGCGCATCCTCGCCGAAGCGGAACAACGCGGCTGGAAAATCGCGCATCTCTGGTATACCCACGCGCATTTCGACCACATCGGCGGCGCGGCGGAAATCTACGATTCGCTGCCCACCTTTCCTCTCGCAGCGCTTCATCCAGACGATTATGTGCTGTGGCGGGCAGGCGGCGGAGGCGATTTCTTTGGGTTTCATATTGACCCTGGTCCCGACCCCGTTGTCGGGCTGGAACACGGACAAATCCTCCGCCTCGGCTCCGTCCAAATCGAAACGCGTCACACGCCCGGACACACACCCGGACATTGCATCTTCTATTGTGCAGAAGAGCGCCTCCTCTTTGCAGGCGATTTGATTTTCGCGGGCAGCGTTGGAAGAACCGATTTACCCGGCGGTAATTTCGAAATGCTGCGACAAAGTATCCTCGAACAGGTCTACACCCTCCCCGACGACACGCGCATCCTCCCCGGTCACGGACCGGAGACCACCGTCGGGGAAGAAAAACGCACAAATCCTTTTGTACATCTTTAGAAG
>CAZDGZ010000069.1:1457-10580 GCA_964505165.1 uncultured Anaerolineaceae bacterium
GGAGACCACCGTCGGGGAAGAAAAACGCACAAATCCTTTTGTACATCTTTAGAAGAAAGGACATTCCATGAAACACGCGGTCAGCATCAGTTTAGGCAGTTCGAAACGCGATAAACGCGTCGTCATCCGCTTCAAAGAGGAAGAAGTCCTCGTTGAACGAATCGGATTCGACGGCGACGTGGACGCGGCGCGCCGAAAATATCTCGAACTGGACGGCAAAGTAGACGCGTTCGGCGTCGGCGGCGTAGACTTATATCTTCGTCTGGAGGGGAAAGAATATCCCCTTCGGGCGGCGCTCAAACTCGTGGAAGGCGTGACGAAGACCCCTCTCTGCGACGGGCGCGGACTCAAGCATACGCTGGAGCGCCGCGTCTTCGAATTGGGCGAACCGCTCCTCGGTGGACGTCCCCATTTCCATCAAGCCTTCGTCCCAATGGCAGTGGATAGAATCGGACTGGCAGAAGCCGTCGAAGAGGTCAGCGATACCGTCATCATCGGGGATTTGATGGTCGGGCTTGGCGTTCCGCTGCCGCTGAACGGGGTACGCGCGTTCAAACGCGTGGCGAAAATCATGTTTCCCATTGTCAGTTACTTCCCGATGAGCATGATTTTCTACGGCAGCGACGGCGCGGTACACGAACCCAAATACGTCAAGTATTTCGAAGCCGCCGATTTGATTGCGGGCGATTTCCTCTTCATGCGAAAATATATGCCGGAGCATTTGAGCAACAAAACCGTCATCACGAACACCACAACGGAAGAAAACATCGCGCTCCTCGCCTCTCGCGGCGTGAAACGCGTGATTACAACAACGCCGCGCTACGAAGGACGTTCTTTTGGGACGAATATGATGGAAGCCGCGCTCACCGCCTACGCGGGGAAAGGGCGCCGTCTCACCGACGAGGAACTGAACGCCCTCATTGACGACCTCGACCTCCGTCCGACGGTCATGGATTTATAGCAAATAAAAAACGGGCGGGTGGTTTTCCATCCGCCCGAAAACTCGGCAAGGGGGTCAAGGGGAGAGTAGCACGAGAGTCAGGACACAACAAACTCCGATGAGCAGGAAGGCGTTCAATGTCACCCCGCTAATCGCGAAGAGTTTGTGTTCAGAGGGTTGGAACAACGCGCCAATGCCCAACGCGACTCCCAAAAACGGCAACACAGCCGAAAAAACAAGAAAGAACGCAACCCAGTATTGATTGGGCTGTAATTCCGGCTCTACGAAGAGCGTGGAATCTATAAGAGCGCCCACGATAACGAGGGCAATGAGGAGCAAAGAAATCACCCCCAACGCCAAGGAAACGGCGCCGGCAATCTCGGACAGTTTGGACGAGTCCGTCTTGGGAGGGGATAGCGTTTCAGTCGAAGTCGAAGTTGAAGCAGGTTCGGTCATTTGTCTGTCTCCTTTCAGGATTTGGGAGGGATGTGACTCATCGCATATTCCGCGAGGGCAGTAATGGTGAGGCTCGGATTCACGCCGGGGTTTGCAGGCATCACGCTGCCGTCCACGATATACATGCCGGGATAATTGTGAATCTGGAAGGTCCCGTCCACGACCCCCTCGGAGGCGTCCGCGCCGATAGGCGCGCCTCCAAGAATATGCGCGGTGGTGGGAAGGTTGAGAAGATTCTCTCCGAGAGACCCCATTGGCACCCCGTTGATTTTCTCCGCAAAGGCGCGGGTGACTTCGTGCCCCGCGTCCACGCGGGCAGAGACCGCGCTTTCAGGGTCAGGCTGAGCGACAAGTCCCCGGCGAAAGAGCGTGAAGAGGCTTCTGCCGATGCGGAATTGGAGGCGGTTGTCTACATGCTGCATGACGAGGAGGATGGTCGCGCGGCGCGCCCATCCGGGGAGGACGTGAGTTCGCAAGAAATCAATGGGATGACGCAGTATCCACGCGAGGGATTTGAGCGCGCGCACCGGAACGGAATCCCCCTGCGAGATGAGCGGCGCAGAGATATAACGCATGAGGTCGGAGCCGTCAGGATAGCGTACCGGTTCGATGCGCGTCACCTCGTCCGCATTGAAAATAGAGGTGATGGCGATTCCCTCGGAGAAATCTGTCTCATCGTTACGAGCGATAGCGCCCAAGAGGGCTTCGCTGTTCGTGCGAACCAAATCGCCAAGTCGGGGAGAGAGATTTGGCAGCGAGCGGGTTACGTCGCGCAGACGCAAAAGGAGATGAATCGTCCCCATTACGCCCGCGGAGAAAATGATGTTGCGGGCGCGTACACGCGTTTTCTTTGCAAAAGGACGAGTCGGATTCCGATAGAGAACTTCATAGCCCTCTTCGAGAGGGTGAACATCTACGACTTCGGCTTCTGCGCGGATTTCCGCTCCATATTTTTCTGCGAAATATAGGTAATTTTTGACGAGGGTGTTTTTGGCATTGTGACGGCATCCAACCATGCACGCGCCGCAATGAATACATCCCGTGCGTTCAGGGCCTTCGCCGCCGAAATACGGGTCTGGGACGGTTTCCCCTTCGGGTCCGAAGAAAACGCCGACTTCGGTCGCGCGGAAGGTGGATTCCAATCCCCGCGAGCGAGCGATATCGAGGAGGATGTCATCCGCGCGCCAGAATTTGGGATTGGTCGTCACGCCAAGCATTTTCCGCGCGGTTTCGTAATGCGGAGCGAGGGCATCTTTCCAGCGAATCGGCGCATTCCACGCGGGGGTCTCGAAGGTCGCGTCAGAGGGAATTTCGAGAACGTTGGCATATCCCAAACTCCCTCCGCCAACGCCCGCGCCATGCAATACCATCACGCCTTTGAGAATGCTGATTTGCAAAATCCCAAAAGCGCGGAGGGCAGGCATCCAAAGATATTTTCCAATTTGCCAATTCGTTTCCGCGAAATCTTTGTCCTCGAATCGTTTTCCTTTTTCCAATACGAGGACAGTGTAGCCTTTTTCGCTCAACCGCATTGCAGAGACACTCCCGCCGAAGCCGGAGCCGATGATGAGATAATCATAGAGGTCTGAAGACATGATTTCCTCCAAAATTAGGGGCAGGCGTTTCGAAGGTGTTCTTCGAAAGTTTCTGCGAAGGCATGGCGTCCAGAGTTGTCGCAGCGGGCGCGGAAATAATAATAGGGGGTTTCTGCCGGGAATGCCACCGCGCGGAGGCTTTCGATGGAGGGATTGGAGATGGGCGCGGGCGGAAGTCCCGGGTAAAGATAAGTGTTGTACGGAGAGTCGACGCGGAGGTCTTCGAGAGTCAGCGGGGCTTTCCACCACGTCTGCATCTCTTCGTCGTAGCCAAGCGCGTATTGAACGGTTGGGTCGGATTCGAGTTTCATGCCCGCTCGGAGGCGGTTGAGAAAAACCGACGCGATGAGCGGGCGTTCTTCATCCACCATTGCTTCGCGCTGGATGATGGATGCGAGTGTAACGGCTTCGTAGATGCTCAATCCCTGCGCCTCGTATCCCTCGCGGAGGTCGGGGGTGAGTTGACGCGTGAAATTTGCCAGCAGCGCGCGGACCAGCCGCGCGGCATCGGTTTCGCGGGGGAGGAGGTAAGAATCCGGGAGGAGAAATCCCTCTGCCGACGCGGAATCAGGTAGAAAGTCCGGGCGAATCGGGGGGGATTTCGCGGCGGCGAGGAAGGCTTCGGGGGAGATGTCGAATCCCGAGGTCGCGAGCGACGCGGCGATTTCTTCTATCCTCCAACCGGCGAGAACGGTAAATTCGATTTGCGAGGGCAATGCGTCTTGAAGCGCGCGGGCGATTTCGACGGGGGTCATCGCGGCGGAAAGGCGATAGTCGCCGGATTGTATCGTCGTATCCAGCCCGCTGTATACGAGGTAGGTTTGGAACGCGCGGGAATTCGAGAGGAGATGGGCTTCGCAAAGTCTTTCCGCGATGGAGGAGACGGATTCGCCCGCGTAGACGCGAAAATCTTGTTCTCCGCCGTAGAGGTCGAGAGGGGTGAGGAGGGTATGCTTCGAGAGAAGGAGCCGCGCCGCGTAGCGGATGCGCGCCGCGCCGTGCAGCGAGGGCGCGGGCGCGCCGAAAAGGTTCTCGCTTTCGTAGAGAATCCATCCGCTGATGCCTGCGAGGAGGAGCGCGAAAATCAGGACGAGGAGGAGAAATCGGCGCATTAGGGTTTCTGCCGGGAATCGAGATAGGATTGCAGAATAACGGTCGCGGCGAGGTCATCGAGGTGACCGGCGCGTTTTTTTCGCGGCACGCCCATCGCAATGCGCGCGGCGCGAGCGGTTTGGGTGCTGAAGGCTTCATCCCAGAGAAGGACGGGGAGGTCGGTTTGTTCGCGGAGGGCGCGAGCAAATCTCGCGGCGCGGCGTCCCTCGAAGGTCGGTTTGCCCTCGTCGTCGAGAGATTGTCCCACGATGATGAGTTCCGCGCCGCGTTCGCGGGCTATATCCGCGACTTGCGCGGCATCGAGATTTCGCTTGACATGGCGGAGGACGGTGAGCGGGTTCGCGATTGTGCCCGTCTCGTCACTAATGGCGACGCCGATTCGTTTTTCTCCGGGGTCTACGGCAAGGATTCGCATAAGAGGAAATCAGGGGAAAATCAACGTAATCCGAAACGGAGCAAGCGGCAAATACGGGAAGAAGGAGGGCGAAATTTCGATTTTCGGCGGAGAGGCAAGAGGCAAAAGGTCTTCGAGACGTGCTGCTGCGGTATCCGCTGTGCGCCCCTGGATACAAGAGAGAATTTGCACTCGCGAAATCGTCGGAAGAAGGTCTTGCGACGCGCGGATTTGCCACGTCGTCGAGCCATCCGCCTGGAGAGTCGGCGTAGTGATGGATTCGATAGAAAGGCTGCCGGGTGCGGGAGAAAAACCCTCCGGCAGGGTCACTTCGAGGGAGCGGCGCGCGAGGTCACGCACATCTTCGGCGGCGGCATATTCCGCCTGAACTTTCGCCTTCAGATGAAGCGTGAGCGTCTCCGAGGGAGCATCATCCGCCGGCGTGTAGGTTTCCTCTACGATATCCACCAAAGCGACACTTTGCGGAAAAAGAATAGAACCGTCGGGAAGCGCGGAACGAATCTCGGACAAAGATTTTCGCTTCAATTCGTTGAGCGCCACCTCTCGCACGCGTTCTCGGTCCTCATCATTCGGCGCGGAGACGATTCGCGATTCCCCTCCCGTCGTTGGGTCGGGATTGGTGACGGAGAGGGAGAGTTCCAGCGTTCCCACGATGATTCGGAGGGAATCGGGAGGAAGATTCCCCGCCTCCCCGAATTCCATCGCGCGGATGGGGATGTCTGCGATGCCTTCGGCAGGGATTTCCTGCTCTTGGGTGGTCTCGAATCGGATGGATTCCACGCCCTCCGAGCGAATGACCGTTCCCCTAGGGACGAGAACCGGGACTTCGGTCAGATTCCGAAACCGCGCCACCCCCTTCGCAGCGGCAAGGGGAAGTTCCGTCGTGCCATGTGCGTACACGGTACGCGTCGTCTCCAAAACAATGGAGGTTTGCCGCGCGGGAATACTCCCCGACAAGAACACATCCGAAACTTCCGGATTCGCCCGCACCGAAAGCGTGAGGGATTGCGTCCGCCGCCGCAAATTCAACGTCACCTCGGCTCGCGGGAAAAAAGCCGCCGCGAGGGCAAGAACCGCCGCGACGCCTATGGTGAAGAATACGAGTCTCGCTACTGGCGACTGAGTCCACGCGGCAGAGGCGGGACGAATCTTCTCGCGAAGCGCGCGGAGATTCCTTCGCCGCGGTCTCGTTCGGCGGATAGGTCTGGGACGCGGCTCCCAGGGAGAACGTTCCGCGTCGAGGATGCTGTGGAAAACGGAAATTCCCAATTTCTTCGCCTCGCGCCGAATAGCGGGGGAACGCGTGACCAATCCCAATTGCGCGCCCAGCGATGCCGCGTGACGGCGAAGGAGAACCAAATCGAGCCGACTGAGTTTGATTCGACGCCTGCGCGGAAAAACCAGCAAAATACGCGGCGTTTTGCTCCAATTCATGCGGTCGCGAATGGAGACGGCATCGTCGAAAGGTTCGAGTTGAAGAATTTGGGTTTTCAAGTTCTTCCTCTATATTCGGCAAAGCAACCGCTTTACCCGGAGCATATCATTCCAGATGCTCTTCAATCCATTTGCTGACGGAGGAAAGGGCTTCTTCGAGTTTGGAGGCATCTTTTCCGCCCGCCTGTGCGAAGGTGGGACGTCCGCCGCCGCCGCCGCCCAGTTGTTTCGCGACGAATTGGACGAGTTTCCCCGCGTGGATTCCGCGCCGAGTCAGCGATTCCGCAACCGCAGCAACGACAATGGGACGACCGTTCTTCACCGCGCCGAGGACAACAACGCCATCGGGATACGCCGCGCGGAATTTGTCGGTCATCTCGCGGAGGGTATCGGCGTCAGCGTGCGGAAGAATAGCGGCAAGTGCGGGTACGCCCGCGACAAGCGGCGCCTCTTCGATTTGGCGGAGGAAGCGGCTTTCGCTTATCTTGCGGCGCAACTCAGTCGCTTCTTTTCGAGCCTCCGCGAGCGCGTGCTGCACGGAATCCGCTTTTTGCGGGAGCGCATCGAGAGAGGATTCCAGCCGCGAGGCGGTTTCCCGCAGCAAGTCGAATCTCTCGCGGACGAGGGCGTACGCGTAGCGTCCCGTCACGGCTTCGATTCGCCGCACACCTGCGGCAGCCGACCCTTCCGACGTGATGAGGAACATGCCAATCACGCCGGTTCTATCCAAATGAGTGCCTCCGCAAAGTTCATAGGAATGCGAGTCGCCAATCGTGATGGTTCGTACCGTTTCGCCGTATTTCTCCCCGAAGAGCGCCATTGCGCCTTCTTCGATGGCTTCTTCGCGGGATTTGACTCGTGGAATCACGGGCATATCGGCATAAATGGCGCGGTTTACTTCCTCCTCCACTGCCGCGAGTTCTTCGGGCGTGAGCGCCTGAGGATGATTGAAGTCGAAACGAAGATGTTCGGGAGCGACGAGCGAACCTGCCTGCCGCGCATGGTCGCCCAGAACTTTGTGAAGCGCAGCGTGGAGGAGATGCGTCGCGGTGTGATTCCGCATGATATCTCGACGGCGCGCCGCGTCGACTTCGGCGATGGCGCGGTCTCCCACGCGTGGTTCGCCTTTCGTCACCTCGCCAACGTGGACGAGAACCCCCGCGGAAGGTTTTCTCATGCCCGTCACGCGGATTTCCCAGGTTTCGCCGAAGATTCGTCCCGTGTCGTCCACCTGTCCGCCTGATTCCACATAGAAGCCGGTACGCGGCAGGAGGAGTTCTACCGTTTCCCCCTCGCGGGCGCGTTCGACAGATTCCCCGTCCCGCACAATGGCAAGGACTTCGCCTTCCACGCGAAGCCATTCATAGGGATTATGTTCCACGCCTTCCGCGCCAAGTTTTCCGTTTTTCTGCAACGCCTCGCGGAGACGGGCATATTTTTCAGCATCTTCGCCGCCCAAAGCGCCCATTGCTTTTCCGCCGCCGGATGCGAGACGATGTTCTTCCATAGCCTCGCGGAAGCCGTTTTCTTCCACATCCATTCCCTCTTCCCGCGCGATATCACGGGTAATCTCGAAAGGAAGCCCATAGGTCGCGTAGAGGTCGAACGCGGTCTTTCCGTCGAGGGTCGTCTGATTTTCGTTCTTGAGGGAACGCAGCAAATTTTGGAGGTGCGCCGCGCCGCTTTCGACGGTACGCGCAAATCGGCGTTCTTCGCGGGTTAGGTTGTCGAGAATATCATCGCGGTGTAGACGGAGTTCCTCGTAGAAATCCCCATAGGTTTCGATGACCGCGTCTGCAACCTCCGCGAGGAAAGGTTCGGTCAATCCGAGTTTGCCGCCGAAACGCGCCGCTCGGCGGATAATCATACGGCAGATGTAGTTTCGTCCCGTATTGCCGGGGACGACGCCATCCGCGATGAGAAACGCGGCAGCGCGGGCGTGGTCGGCAATCACGCGGTACGGCGTGAACCGCTCGTACATCGCCGATTCGCTGTCACCCGTGAGCGCGCGGAGCGCATCCAGCGAGGGACGGAAAAGGTCGGTTTTGTAATTGGAATCCGTTCCTTGCAAAACGGAGACGATACGCTCGAATCCCATACCGGTATCCACATGAGTCGCGGGGAGGGGTTCGAGATGCGATTCATCGAGGCGGTTATATTGAATGAAAACGAGGTTCCACAATTCCAGAAAACGCGGGCAATCCCCGTTGACTCCGCAAACATGATTCGGGTCGTCTTGTTTGTCGCAGTATTCAGGACCTCGGTCAATGTGGATTTCGGAGCAAGGGCCGCAGGGTCCGGTATCTGCCATTTCCCAGAAATTATCTTTTCTCCCGAAATACAACACATGGTCAGGGTTCATGCCCGGCTGTGCGCGCCAGATATCCGCCGCTTCTTCATCCGCCGGAATTTCGCCTTTCTCGTCGCGGAAACAAGTTGCCCACAATTTATCTTTGGGCAGTCCCCATACCTCGGTCAGCAATTCCCATGCCCAGGCGATGGCTTCCTTCTTGTAATAATCGCCGAAAGACCAGTTTCCAAGCATCTCGAAAAAAGTATGATGCGTGTCATCGCGCCCGACTTCATCTAGGTCGTTATGCTTTCCCGCGACTCGCATACATTTTTGCGAATTGACCGCGCGGGTATAAGGACGCTTGTCCGTGCCAAGAAAGACATCTTTGAACTGCACCATTCCCGCGTTGGTAAAGAGGAGAGTTGCATCGCCCCCCGGCACAAGCGAGGAGGAGGGAACGAACGTGTGTCCCGCTTCGTTGATGAAAAAGTCAATGAAGGTCTGGCGAATTTCCGAACCGGTAAGTTTCTTCGTCATAAAATCTCCATAACATTCTGGGATATGAGCAAATTATACCCGTAAAGCCAAGAAACTTTCCGGTGGGTTGGTTTGGTGGTTTGTTAGTTTCGTAGTTTCGTAGTTGGGTAGTTTGGTAGTTGGCTGGGAGGGGTTGGCGCATTTCGCGCGGTGGCCGCTGCCCGAGTGCTCCGAAGGAGTGTACCGAGGGCAGCGAATAAAACCAGCAGGGTTTCTTTCCAGCAAAAATGATTTACAGATTCGCGCGAGCGTCCTCACCCCCGCCCCCTCTCCCAATTTTGGGAGAGGGGAGTCCGCCTCGCGCGCGAGACTCCCAGCCCCCGAAGCGGGGCTTTGTAGA
>CAZDGZ010000070.1:0-10495 GCA_964505165.1 uncultured Anaerolineaceae bacterium
CCGGCAGGAGACGACATTCCTCGCGTTCTCTTCCGCGATAATAGTCGCCGTAAAAGTATTTGCATTCGCGTCCTGCTGGGGTTTTCATCGTCTAATGAAAAATTTGAATGCCATCCTGAATCGGGGAGCGGGAGAGAACCGTTTGACGGAAAGAGTCCCTCGATTTCTTTATCCGTTCAGAATGGCATTGATGGGAGAGAGTGCGGATTAGACGCGCGTCACATACGCGCCGGTGCGCGTGTCCACACGGATGGTGTCGCCTGCCTCGACGAAACTAGGCACTTGCACGACTAGCCCCGTCTCGCAGGTGACTTTCTTTGTCACGCCGGTCGCGGTGTCTCCGCGCACAGCGACGCCCGCCTCGACGACCTTCAAATCCACCGAAGTCGGCAAATCAATATCAATCGGCTCCCCTTTATAGAAAGTAAGTTTGACTTCCAGCCCTTCGGTGAGATAGCCGGCGACCTCTTTGAGCGTTTCCGCGCTGATGGCGGGCTGCTCGAAAGTTTCGTTATCCATGAAATGATAGAACTCGCCGTCAGAATAAAGAAACTGTACATTATGGAAATCGAGACGAACATCTTGCACACGGTCGCCGGAGGTAAACGTTTTTTCGATGTTCGCACCGGTCCGAAGATTTCGAGCCTTGATGCGAATGGTCGCGTTGCCGCGCCCGGGCTTGTGATGATGGTAATCCGTTACTTTATAAAGATTTCCATCCAGTTCGAAGGTAACCCCTTTTCGTAGTTCATTTACATCAATCATGAAATTTCCTCGCAATTTTTGATTTCAACGGCGCGATTATAGCATGGTTTCGGGAGTATAATGTCCGCGCCCCTTTTATCCCTGATTCGAGGAGATGCCATGACCCAAGAAACCGAACAACCGCTCTCGAAAGTCGAAGTGACAGGATTCGAAGCCCGGTACTATGATGCCCTGATGAACGTTTTTACCGGCGGAACCTATCCCTTTTTCATCCGAAAGTCCATCGCGGAGATGAACATCCAGCCGAAAGATTCCCTCCTCCTCTTCGGCTCCGGGACGGGACGAAATGCCTGCCTGATGCGAAAATACCTTTCGGAAGAGGGAAGAATCGTTGGCTTGGACATCGGTCAAGAAATGCTGGCGCAGGCACGCCCTCGCTGCAAAAAATTCCCCAATGTCACCTTTTTGGAGCAGCGTATCGAAGAACCGCTTCCTTTCGAAAATGAATTCGATAAAGTTTTCATGGCGTTTGTCCTTCACGGATTCGTGCAGGAAGACCGCCTGAAAATCATCCGCAACGCGTGGAAAGCCCTTCGCCCGGGGGGTGAATTCATCGTTTTGGATTACAACGAATTCAACCCGGCAGAATCCTCCTGGCTGGTTCAGATGGTCTTCAAATTGGAATGTCCTCTGGCGACGGATTTCGTCTTGCGGGATTGGAAATCGCTTCTACGGGAAGAAGGATACGACGCCTTCCGCGAATATCCGCATTATCTGGGATACGTCCGGCTTCTGGCGGCTCGAAAAAGGACCGAAACTTAGCCCGTTCTCGAAATTTATTCCTTTACCCTCGAAATCTTCGCGCCCAATGCGCGAAGTTTTTCGTCTACGAACGCGTAGCCTCTGTCAATTTGTCCGATATTTCGGATGAACGAAGTCCCTTGTGCAGATAGCGCGGCGAGCAACAGGGACATGCCTGCGCGAATATCCGGGCTTTCGAGTTCATTCCCATAGAGAGCCGTGGGACCCTGCACGATGCAGCGGTAAGGGTCGCACAAGATGATTTTCGAGCCCATGCCGACCAGTTTATCGGTGAAGTACATACGCCCGGAGTACATCCAGTCGTGGAACATGACCGTTCCCTCCGATTGCGTAGCGACTGTGATGGCGATGCTGATTAAATCGGTTGGGAACGCGGGCCACACATTTGTCTTGATTTCTGGAATTGCGCCGTCATGGTCTGGGATGATTTTGAGCGGCTGGTCTGCGGGGACAAAGATATCCTCCCCTTCGACGGTCCATTCGACGCCGAGTCGTCGCATCACGAGGCGAATCATATCGAGATAGCGGATTCCTGCATTGCGAATCCGAAGCGAGCCGTGAGTCACGGCTGCCGCACCGATGAAACTTACCACTTCGAGATAATCCGACCCGATAGTAAATTCTCCGCCGTGCAGCCCCTCGACGCCTTCGATGTGGAGTGTGTTCGAGCCAATATCGTGGATTTTCGCGCCTAGCGCATTGAGAAAATGGCATAATTCTTGCACATGCGGCTCGGATGCCGCGTTTCGGATAATCGTTTCCCCTTTGGCGAGGGTTGCTGCCATTACCGCGTTTTCCGTCGCGGTGACGCTTGCCTCGTCGAGGAGGATATCCGCACCGCGAAGTTTCTTTGCTCGGAAGGAAAATTCCCGTTGGTAAGTGACCTCCGCCCCCAACGCGCGCAGCGCGAGGATGTGGGTATCCACGCGGCGGCGTCCGATGACATCTCCGCCGGGGGGCGGCAGACGAAGGCTTCCAACCCGCGCGGTCATCGGTCCTGCGAGGAGAATGGATGCCCGTATCCGGCTGCACATTTCCGGATTCAAATCTTTGGGATGAATCTCTTTGGCTTCGATTTCCCATGTGCGCGCGTCGAGTTCGCGGACAGAAACCCCTAAACTTTCGATGAGCCGCCGCATATCGAAAACATCCCGTATTTGGGGGATATTTCGCAAAATTACGGGTTCATCGGTAAGAAGACACGCCGCGAGCATGGGCAGCGCGGCGTTTTTGTTTCCTCCGGGAGTCACCTCGCCGGAGAGGGGGATACCGCCTTCGATAATGAATTTTTCCATACATGCCTCCGCGCCGATTGTAAAGCAGAAAGGACGAATCGCCAAGAACCTTACAGTTTTCTTACATGAATGGGGAGCGTGTATTTTTGGTCTATAATGCAAATGCGTGTTGTGTATTTTGGATCTTTGCAGATTCTGGAGAAAGTCATTCTGCATCGTCCATCGAAGAATCTGTCGTTGCGGCAAGGGGAGCGAAGATTTTCCCTGAGGAAAAGGTTTTCCTCGCCGCTTCGCGTTCGAAAGGTTGTTGAAAATCGTTTTTGCTTTTGGTGAGGATCTATGAGTCTTTTCCTTCTTCTCATTCCGATTTTGGCAGGCTGGGGGATGGGGGTTTTCGTTAATTATCTTTCCGATGTGTTGCCCAGGACGCGGCGACTCTCCTCTCCCGTTTGCACGTCGTGCGGTGCGGAATTTTCATGGAAGGAATACATTCTCCTCCGCCCCTGTGCTTCGTGCGGGCGCACGCGTGGACGCCGCGCGTGGATTGTCCAGATTGCGAGCGTTTTTCTCGCGTTTTATCTCTGGTTTGCTCCGCAGCCTCGTTGGGGGTTCTTCCTGAGTTTGTTGGCGATGGCGTACTTTGCTGTCGTCTTCGTGATTGACGTGGAGTATCGGCTGGTGCTGCATCCGGTCAGTTTGGCGGGGGTGGTGCTGGGCGCGTTGCTCGGCGTCCTCCTTCATGGGGTGGTTCCGACTCTCGTCGGCGGGGCGGCAGGGTTTGGGATTATGTACGTCCTGTACTACTTGGGTGTGTTATTTTCTCGGTATGTGTCCAAACGGCGGGGCACGCCCATCGAAGAGGGCGACGCGCTGGGCTTTGGGGATGTAACCCTCGCGGGCGTCCTCGGGCTCTTTTTGGGATGGCCGCTCATCTGGCTGGGCGTATTGAGCGCGATATTGCTGGGCGGCGTCGTCAGCCTCGGCGTTTTGCTGTGGATGTTGATTTCCAAACGTTACGAGGCGTTTATGGCGATTCCCTATGCCCCGTTTCTGATTTTGAGCGCGGTGTATTTGCTCTTTTTTTTCTAGCCTGACTTAAGGGTGATTGACAAAGTTCACCCCTCAGGCTTTGATACAGGATAGAGGATGTGTGTATGGTACTAAAATGGAAGAAGTCTCGCAAGGGGCAAAGTATGGTAGAAATCGCCGTATCTTTGCCCATCTTGCTCATGATACTTTCGGGACTGGTAGAGTTCGGCTTTATGTTGAACTACTACCTTTCGTTGGTGGATGCCACGCGTGAAGTCGCGCGGGCGTTCAGCAATTTTAGTCCTATTAATCAAGATGGGACGGATAACATGGCGTTCTACACCAACGCGGTGGACGCTTTCCGTGCCAATCTTGCTCCCCTAAATCCCGCAGATCCCAAAGACAACTCGCGAAAAGTAGCCCTCGATCCGGCGCATGATGATATTCTCATCTCGGTGTTTAGTATTGCGGGCGGGAATATCACGCGTTTCCCAACCTCGACGGGAGGGGTGTATCACGGATTCAATAATGGCTTTAGCAGCCGTTTTACCAATGCAGATGTGCAGTCTCGCTTAATCAGCGGTGCGCCGAATACGGGGATTTTGTTGGTGGAAGTTTTCTATTATTACCATCAGGTCTTGTCCCTCCCTTGGATTAAAGTATTCATCCCGGACCCTGTGCTTTTGCACGCGTATACGATGATGCCGATTTCTGCGGCAGAACCGACTCCGACCCCATGAAAAGAAAAACGATGTTTGAGCGATTTTTTCCTAGAAAAGCAGAACGAGGTCAAGCCATCGTCCTCATTGCCGGCGGCATGATTGCGTTGTTGGCAATGGTTGGGCTGATGATTGACGGCGGGATGATTTTCATTCAGTATAGCCGCTTGAAACGAGCGGTGGATGCTGCTGCTGTGTCCGCTGCGCTTCAGTTCCGAGAAGGATATACCATTGACGAGTTGGAAGATGCCGCCGGAGAATTTTTACAGTTAAATCAAGTAGATTCTTATAATGTGAACGTTGAAGTTTGCAACTGGGGGCATCCCACGGATCCGGAATTATGCACCAACCCGCCTCGAAAATTGGTGCGCGTCGTTGCTTCGACGGATGTGGATTTCGCCTTTTTGCCGGTGATTGGGATTGACAAAATGACCATCACCACCAAAGCCATTGGCGAGGCGGCATCGGTAGACGCGGTATTGGTGATTGACCGTTCGATGTCCATGTCTTCGGAAGGCGGCGGCGACCCGAACCGCCTGGACGACCCGGCGGATGACCCGGCGCAATGTAACCCTGCGAATTCTTGCCATCCTTTCGCTGAAATCAAGCAGGTGGCGAAAGAGTTCATTCAAACTCTGTATTTTCCGTATGACCGTGTGGCAATTGTCACCTTTGACACGACCGCGCATCTTGACCTTCATCTGCAAGGCATAGAATCGGTAGCCCTGGGCGCGGTGGATGCCTTGACCGTTTTCGAGCCGCCGGAATGTAATGGACCCAATCCGGCGACAGGTCCATGCCGAAACTATGATGCCTCGCATAACTTCATCGGCGCGGACTGCCCTCACTATCGAAATACTTCGCCGAATGACCCGACCTCCTGTACTTCCAGTAATATCGGGAGTGGACTGCTTATGGCGGGGAATGAATTTGCCCGCCCGCCGATTCGGGAAGATTCGTTGTGGGTCGTCATTCTTCTTGCCGGAGGTCCCGCCAACGCGACGGATCCGGATGTGGGGCATCCCTACGGATATTGCCCGGCATCCACATGGAATCTGCCGTTTTGCCGCGATGATTTAGCCTCGGTACGCCATTCCAACGGAGATTTGGATTATGACGGCGACGATTACGCGCGGGATATGGCAGATTTCGTCGCCGACCCTGTGCATGGACAAGGCGCGGTTATTTACGCTATCGGCTTGGGAAATCCGGTGCGAAACGCGCCAACGCGTACACCGGGTGGCGATCCTGACGTAGGCGAGAAACTCTTGCAATATGCCGCGTTGGAAGCCGGAGACGATACGAATACCCCGCAGTCGTATTTTGCCAATCATGGCATTTATTATTACGCACCCGGTGCTTCGCAATTGAGAGAAATTTTCCGAAGCATTGCTCAAAATATCGCCACTCGTTTGTCTAGGTAAGTCTGAAGAGAAAGAGAATTCTTATGAAAAACGCGCAGAACTCTCCTCCAAGAAAATCTTTATGGGAAGATGCCCAAAGCATGTTGGAATTTGCTTTGGTCTTGCCAATTTTGTTAGCCCTTTTATTCGGCATCATCGAATACGGGCGTCTTTTCTACGCGTGGGTTTCCATCGAAAATGCCGCGCGTATGGGGGTTCGATATGCCTCGACGGGCGCGTATGAACAATCGTATTGTGTAGACGGCTCGGATGTCGGCTCAGATGCTTGCGAAGGAGATGGCAAGAACGATGAAGTAGATGCTGCTCGTATTCCTTCTATCAAAGATGAGACCCAGCGTCTTCTCTTCGCGATGCCACATTCGACAACGCTGACAGAAAGCGATCCAGGATATTTTAAGGTGACAGTTTGCGCGGGACACGCGGGGACGGTTTTCATCCCTCCGCAAATGGGAGGAACCCAGTATTCCGCCTGCCAGCCCGCTGAGAATCCGGGAGGCCCGGGCGAGCGCGTGATTGTCTCGGTAGATTACAACTTCCCCTTTGTGATTCCGTTTTTCAGGAACGCACAACCCTATTTCCATTTGGCGACCTATCGAGAAGGTACGGTAGAGCGCTTCCGTGTTTCGCGCGTGGTCAATGTTGCGCCGACGATTGCGGTTCCGACGATTCCGACGAATACCCCCCTCCCGACGGCGACGAGTACGCCCTCTGGAACCCCGGCGCCGACTTCCACGCCAACTGCTACACCGACCCCCGATTGCTCGAAAATTTTTGTCAAAAGCATATGGATAAAAGGCGATGACGTACGGGTTAAAGTTCGGAATAACAACCCTATTGATGTTCCTTTGACAGATTCGCGATTTACCTGGACAAAAATTACATCCAAGCAAGTGGTTAATTTCTTCAAATGGGCATGGAGGAAACCCGCGTACTATCCTGGGAATGACAGCGATTCGCCGACAACCGCCACTTGTACAGGGCACGGCTGCCGTTTTTCTCCATATAAGACGTTGGTCTGGGTTGTGGATTTCAACAAAGCCCCTAGCCCCTTGGTTGGAGATTTCGCCGTAGATTTGACTTTTGGCGGAATGTGTACGGTTCACGCGACTCTTTCCGCGGGAACAGCGACGCCGACGCCGACGAAAACCTTTACGCCGACGCCAACGATGACCCCGACACCGGATTGCAGCCAAATACGCATTAGTCGGATGTATATTTCCGGCGATAATGTAAGAGCCGTTGTCGAAAACGACAATTCCGTTCCTGTGCGCCTTACTCATACGAGATTCGATTGGACAAAATATACATCGAATCAGTATGTGGATTGGTTCAAGTTGGGTGGACATCAATACTATGATGGAAACGCGACTTCCTCTCCGGTTTTGGTAGGCGAGACAACTGTTTGGCTTCCTGCGAATAGTTCGTATATTTGGGATACGGATTTCGATTATGGCATGCCGTATGGCAATTTTCACCTTTACCTTACCTTCGATAATGTGTGTCAAGTGGATCATTCTCTCTTCAACCCGACCCCAACGGTTACGAATACCCCAACGATTACCTTGACTCCCTCTAATACACCGACGCCGACGAGAACGAATACCCCGACGCGAACCTATACGCCCTCTCGTACGCCGACTCCTTCACGAACGCCGACGGTGACTCCGACGCCGGATTGCGATGATGTATACATTACCCGCATTTACTTCTCAGGAGATGATGTAAAAGCCGATGTACGAAACGACAACCCCATCCCGCTTTGGTTGACTTACACGCGTTTCGTTTGGTCGAATTACTATGGCGATGGAGTTAATTGGTTCAAATTTGGAGGTACTACATATTACAATGGCAACGATTATTCCTCTCCTACAACGGCAAACTCGAGCGTATACTTCCCTGCGAACTCCTCTAGTACATGGGATGTGGACTTTACGGACTACCATACTCCGCTGTATGGGTCGTACCATGTCTATCTTACCTTCAATGGCGGCGCATGTAGCGTAGATGCCTCGATTAGTCGGGCGACTCCGACCCCGTCCAAGACTCCAACCCCATCGAAGACTCCGACGAAGACGAGAACGCCAACAAAGACGATGACGCCAACGAAGACCAGAACCCCGACGAAGACGTACACGCCGAGACCGACGAACACGAAGACGCCTACCCCGCCGGTCGAGGATACGAAGACGCCGACGCCAACGGTGACCGCGTGCTTCGACTGCTAATCTAAGTCCGCTTTGCTTTGAGAGACGGCAAGTTGCTTCCCCGTGACTTGCCGTCTTTTGCGTGTATTCGCCCGTGTTTTTGGAAATTCCCTTCTCTGAAAATCTTGCGGTATAATCGCCCTGCTTTTCGGAGAACCGAAGAGCGGGAAAGTATAGCGCATGAGCCTGATGATGCAGGCTGACGAGGAAGAGGGTTCCCCAACGCGGGTTGGGGCTAATCTCGTGAAAACGAGAGAAAATCGAGAGTTCAGCGGAAGCCCTCCGGGCGTGCCGTCGCCCGCTCCTTTCCCTCCAGAATTCTCTTGCAAACAACGCCGCACGGGTAACCGAGCGGACAAAATTGCAAGAAACGGCATGCCGCTTGCCTGAGGCGCGGGCGGTTTTATCTTCTTTTTGGAGGATTCCCATGTGTGGCATCGTAGGCTATATCGGACCCCGCGACGCGACGCCGATTATTCTCAACGGCTTGAAGCGTCTCGAATATCGAGGATACGATTCGGCGGGCCTCGCCGTTTTGCAGGATGGACATATCGAAGTCCGCCGCGACGCGGGAAAATTGGCGCGTTTGGCGGAACTGCTTCAGAATTCCCCGATTTCCGGGAAAATTGGAATTGGGCATACTCGTTGGGCGACGCATGGCGCGCCCTCGGCGCAGAACGCGCATCCCCATGTCGGCGCGACGGGGCGGGTCGTCGTCGTTCATAACGGAATCGTAGAAAATTTCCTCGAACTGCGGGACGAGTTGAGCGCGGAAGGCGTGACCTTCCATTCCGAAACCGATACCGAAACCATTGTTCATTTGGTGGAACATTATCAGGCGGCGGGCTACGATTTGACCGAAGCAGCGCGCCGAACCTTCGCACAGATTCGCGGCGCGAATGTTATTGTCCTCCTGTCTGCAGATGAGCCGGATAAACTTGTCGCCGCGCGTCTCGGGAACGCGGGCGGAGTCGTCATCGGCTATGGGGAGGGGGAGATGTTTGCCGCTTCCGATATCCCTGCCATTTTGGAGCATACCCGCCGCGTGACCTTCCTCGAGACGCGGCAGATGGCAATTATCACCCGCGAAGGCGCGGAACTTCAAACTGTGGATGGCGACCCGATTCAAGCGGAAATCCAGACGATTGCCTGGGATCCGGTTGCAGCGGAAAAGGGAAAGTACCGCCATTTCATGCAAAAGGAGATTCACGAACAGGCGCGTTCTTTGACCGATACCCTCGCCGGACGCGTGGATTTCGAAGAGGGAAAAATCCGCCTGCCGCGTCTGAACCTGACCGACGCGCTCGCGCAGCGAATCCGAAAAATCTATATCACCGCGTGCGGGACCGCAGCCTACGCGGGAATGGTGGGGAAATATCTCATCGAACATATCGCGCGTATTCCGGTTGAAGTGGACATTGGTTCCGAATTCCGTTACCGCGACCCCATCGTGGATGAAGATACCGTCGTCCTCGCCATCAGCCAATCAGGAGAAACGGCGGATACCCTCGCAGCGATGGAAGAGGGACGCCGCAAAGGCGCGGTGCTGTGGAGTATCGTCAATGCCATTGGGTCGCAGGCGATGCGTATCGCGGATGGATATATCTCGATGCAGACGGGACCGGAAATCGGCGTTGCCTCTACGAAAGCCTTTACCGCGCCGCTCGTAGATTTGTATATGCTCGCCGTGCTTCTTGCCGATTTGCGCGGGACTTTGACGGAGACTCGACGCCGAGAACTGGTTTCACATTTGCGGCTGGTTCCCGATTTGGCGGGACAAACTCTCGCCCGTGAACCCGAAGCGGAGCGGGTGGCGCATGTGCTGAAAGATATTCGTCATTGTTTGTATTTGGGACGCGGAATCAACATGCCCATCGCGTATGAGGGCGCGTTGAAATTGAAGGAAATTTCCTATATCCACGCGGAGGGGTATCCGGCGGGAGAGATGAAGCATGGTCCCATCGCCCTTGTGGATGAAGAGATGCCTGTCGTCTGTCTCGTACCGAAAGACCCTTGGCGAGAAAAGATGATTAGTCAGATTCAGCAGACGAAAGCGCGCGGCGGGAAGGTCATCGCGGTCGCGACGGATGGCGATGAATTGGTTGCCTCGATGGCGGATGAAGTGCTGTGGATACCGGAAATCCCCTGGATGCTCAGCCCGGTGATTACCGTCCTCCCGCTGCAAATGCTTGCATATCACATCGCCGCGCTGCGCGGGCTGGATGTAGACCAGCCGAGGAATCTGGCGAAAAGCGTGACGGTGGAATAACCCCTCCGTGAGCGGAGTCGGCTGCCCTCCTTTGCTCAGGTTGGGACAAAAGATGGGACATTATGAGCGAAGATTAGATTGGAGAAGA